>JAQXGF010000133.1 GCA_029006155.1 Lachnospiraceae bacterium | reverse complement strand
TTCAAAAAATGATGGAATTGATGGAACAGGCATAAGCCTCTTTCTTCATCCTGTGTATTTTATTCAGTTTTCAATGTCACAGATGAAGGAAAGGGGCTAAATTTATGCCTAAAAATAAGGTTTTCGGACAGGCTGGGGGGGCAGAGAGCCTGAACGAAGTGTTTGGTCAGGTTTTGCAGGAACAGAAACGCAAACCGTATAAATTTGAATAGATTGCAGGAGGCTAAGAGATGACAGTAAAAGAGTGCTATGAGCAAATCGGATCCGACTATGCAGGCGTGCTGAAGCGCCTGAGCAGTGAAGCGCTTGTCAAACGCTTCGCATTGAAATTTCTGAAGGATCCAAGTTATCAGGAACTGAAGGATGCGCTTGCAAGGCAGGATGGAGAGGTGGCTTTCCGGGCGGCACACACCTTGAAGGGTGTTTGTCTGAATCTCGGCTTTGACCGTCTCTACGAGTCCAGCGCGGCGCTGACCGAGCTGTTGCGCGGGAGGGACTGTACCGGGTATGAGCCACTGTTTGATGAGGTATCGGTCCGGTATGAGGCGCTGACGGCTGCCTTAAAGGAGCTGGAAGCACAGGGTTAGTGTACTGTGGCGGTTTACAAAGCAGGACGGTCATGCTAAAATGACAGAATGGCGATACAGATTACATAGAAAGAGAAGGAATGACCATGAATATCATTACCCCTAAAAATTTGTCCGGCTTTATGGAGCTGGTTCCGAAGGATCAGGTTCTTTTTGAAAAGATCAAACAGAAGCTGGAGGAGACCTACCGTATGTACGGTTTTTATCCGATCGATACGCCGGTACTGGAGCGCAGTGAGATCCTGCTTGCGAAGACCGGTGGCGACACGGAGAAGCAGATTTACCGTTTCAGCAAGGGCGATACGGATATGGCGATGCGGTTTGACCTGACGGTTCCGCTCGCAAAGTATGTAGCAAAAAATTATTCGGAGCTGACGTTCCCGTTCAAGCGTTATCAGATCGGCAAAGTATACCGTGGCGAGCGTGCACAGCAGGGACGGTTCCGTGAGTTTTATCAGGCAGATATCGATATCATCGGTGATGGCGAGCTGAGCGTCATGAACGATGCAGAGGTACCGAGCATCATGTACCATGTATTTACCGGACTCGGCCTGCAGGATTTTACGATTCGTCTGAACAACCGCAAGGTATTAAATGGCCTGTTTGAGCTGTACGGACAGAGCGAGCACGCGACGGATGTCATGCGCATCATTGATAAGCTGGAGAAGATCGGCGCAGACAATGTCAAGGCGGAGCTGGCAGAACTGCAGGTATCTGCGGAGGCGGCCGATGAGCTGCTCGCACTGCTGGGCTTTAAAGGAAGCAATGAAGAGATTCTGGAGAAGCTGCGCGCATTTGCAGGCCGCAGTGAGAAGCTGGATCTCGGCGTACAGGAGCTCTCTGAGGTCGTTTATTATATGGGCAAATTTGGCGTCCCGGAGACGAATTACCGGATTGATCTGACGATCGCACGCGGACTGGACTATTATACCGGTACCGTATACGAGACGACGTTCAACCGTCATCCGGAGATCGGCAGCATCTGCAGCGGCGGACGCTATGACAATCTGGCTGAGTTTTACACAAAGAAAAAGCTTCCGGGCGTGGGCATGTCGATCGGACTGACCCGTCTGTTCTACATTCTGAATGAGTTCGAGTATCTGAACCGCAGCCTTGCGACTTCGGCGGATGTTCTGATGATCCCGATGACGGATGATATGACGGCGGCAGTCGAGATCTCTGCCAAGTTGCGCGGGGAAGGGATCAGCACACAGATTTATTTTGAGAAAAAGAAATTCAAGCACAAGATCGGCTACGCAGATAAGCTCTCGATCCCGTATGCGATCTTCCTCGGTGAAGACGAGATCAAAGACAACAAAGTGACGCTTAAGAAAATGTTTGCCGCGGAGGACGATGCGGAAAAACAGGTGACGGTATCGGTGGAAGAGGCGATCGCCCGGATTAAGGACGGACTTGCGATCCGGAAAGAAGCAAAATGCATTCAGATTCCGGAGTAAATTGCATTTTGGTATTGACAATGAGATAGAAAACGGTGTAACGTACTATACGTTACAGGCAAAGGCACTGTATCACAGTGCCTTTTGTGATTCCATACATACGGGACATTTGGCATATTTTCGGATAGGCCGAAGGTTACTAACAGAAAAAAGGGAGAACAATCATGCAGGAAATGAAGCCGATCAAAGAAGGAAAGGTACGCGAGATTTATGACAATGGAGACAGTCTGATTATGGTGGCAACAGACCGGATCAGCTGCTTCGACGTAATTCTGAACAACGTGGTGACGAAAAAGGGCACTGTGCTGACTCAGATGTCAAAATTCTGGTTCAACCTCACGAAGGATATCCTTCCGAACCACATGATCTCTACAGATGTCAAGGATATGCCGGAATTTTTCCAGCAGGAGAAGTTCGATGGAAACAGCATGCTCTGCCGGAAGCTGAACATGATTCCGGTCGAGTGCATTGTACGTGGCTATATCACGGGCAGCGGCTGGGCGAGCTATCAGAAGACCGGTGAGGTCTGCGGCATCCGCCTTCCGGAGGGACTGAAGGAGTCGGATAAGCTGCCGGAGCCGATCTATACGCCGTCTACAAAGGCGGAGATCGGAGATCACGACGAGAACATTTCCTTTGAGCAGAGTGTTACACATCTGGAGAAGTATTATCCGGGAAAAGGCAGAGAGTACGCGGAGAAGATTCGCGACTACACGATTGCTCTCTATAAAAAATGCGCGGAGTATGCGCTGAGCCGCGGCATTATCATCGCGGATACGAAGTTTGAGTTCGGACTGGATGAGCAGGGCAATATCGTGCTCGGTGATGAGATGCTCACACCGGACAGCTCCCGTTTCTGGCCGGCAGACGGCTACGAGCCGGGACATGGTCAGCCGTCCTTTGACAAGCAGTTTGCGCGCGACTGGCTGAAAGCGCATCCGGGCAATGACTGGACGCTTCCGCAGGAGATCGTGGACAAGACAATTGAGAAGTATCTGCAGGCATATGAGATGCTGACCGGGGAGAAGCTGGCGTAAAGAGCTTAAGTTTGCCCATGACAGGGATTGCTAATATTCATTTGGATTGAGAAAGTCGGAAACCGTATAGAAATATAAAAGTGAAAAAAGAAGGAGAGTACAGAATTGAGTTGGTTCTGTATTCTCCCTTTTTTGTACAATTATTCTTATTGTTTTCCCGGGTCAGGCATCCATTGTCGCCACAGAGCTGCTGCTATGGTTTTATTACGCCCCGATCGCGTTTCCGGTATACAGCTGGTAGTATCGGCCCTTCTCCGCAATCAGCTGCTCATGCGTGCCGCGCTCGATGATGCGACCCTGCTCAAGCACCATGATGCAGTCGGAATTGCGTACCGTAGAGAGCCGGTGGGCGATGACGAAGGTCGTACGGCCCTTCATGAGCCGGTCCATGCCATCCTGTACGATGCGCTCGGTCCGGGTGTCGATGGAGCTCGTTGCCTCATCGAGAATGAGCACCGGTGGGTCTGCGATGGCCGCGCGGGCGATCGCGAGCAGCTGGCGCTGTCCCTGGCTTAAGTTCGCACCATCGCCGGTGAGCATCGTGTCATACCCGTTCGGGAGACGGCGGATGAAACCGTCCGCATTTGCAAGCTTTGCAGCTGCGATGACTTCCTCTTCCGTCGCATCCAGCTTTCCGAACTGGATGTTTTCCTTTACCGTGCCGGTAAAGAGATGGGTATCCTGCAAAACGATGCCGAGCGACCGCCGCAGGTCTGCTTTTTTGATCTTATTGATGTTGATGCCGTCGTAGCGGATCTTTCCGTCCTGAATATCGTAGAAACGGTTGATCAGGTTCGTGATCGTCGTCTTACCGGCACCGGTGGAGCCGACAAATGCGATCTTCTGGCCCGGTGTCGCATACAGCTTCACATTGTGCAGGACGATCTTGTCATCGGTGTAGCCAAAGTCCACACCGTCAAATACGACGTCACCGCGCAGCTCTTTGTAGTCGACGGAGCCGTCGGCCTGATGCGTGTGCTTCCATGCCCAGTGGCCGGTCCGTGTCGCGCTCTCGGTAAGCTTGCCGTTTTCTTCTTTTACATTGACGAGCTGTACATAACCGTTGTCGACCTCGACCGGCTCATCCATCAGTTTGAAGATACGGTCTGCGCCCGCCATCGCCATGACAATGGCGTTGAACTGCTGGCTGACCTGGTTGATCGGCATATTGAAGCTCTTATTAAAGGTCAGGAAGCTGGCAAGGCCGCCTAACGTGAAACCGCCAAAGCCGTTTAAGGCGAGCACGCCGCCGACGATCGCGCAGACGACGTAGCTGATGTTGCCGAGCTGTGCGTTGATCGGTCCTAAAATATTGGCAAAGGTGTTCGCACGGTCGGCACTCGTATAGAGTGCTTCGTTCAGCTCGTGGAACTCCCGCATGCTTGCTTCTTCATGGCAGAAGACTTTAACGACCTTCTGGCCATTCATCATTTCCTCGATATAGCCGTTGACCGCACCGAGATTTTTCTGCTGGGACAGGAAATACTTTCCGCTCTGTCCGGCAGCTTTTTTTGTGCAGATGAGCATCAGTGAGACCATGATGAGTGTGACGAGTGTCAGCGGGATGTTCAGGATGAGCATGCTCACAAAGACGCTCACGATGGTAAACGTGCTGTTGATGATCTGCGGAATACTCTGGCTGATCATCTGACGTAAGGTGTCGATGTCGTTCGTGTATACGGACATGATGTCGCCGTGCGAATGCGTATCAAAGTAGCGGATCGGCAGTTTCTCCATATGTGCGAACAGGTCGTTGCGCAAATTGCGGAGCGTCCCCTGCGTGACTGCGACCATGATGCGGTTATAAGTATAGGTAGCGATGACGCCGATGCCATAAAAGATGGCGACACGCGCGATCGCCTTTGCGAGCGGTGTAAAGTCCGGGGTGTCCGTCAGAAGGAACGGTGTAATGTAATCGTCGATCAGATTTTTCGTAAACATCGTTCCCTGCACATTTGCGATGACACCGACAAAAATGAGAAGAAAGACTGCGATACAGTGCAATCTGTAATCGCGGAATACATAGCGCATCAGACGGGCGAGCAGTGCAAACGGATGTTCCACCTGCGGCTTCTGTCCCCGCGGAGTGCGGTTCATTGGTCCTGGCATAATCAGTCACCGGTCCTTTCATCAAAATCTCCGCCGCCCTTTGTCTGAGATTCGTATACCTCACGGTAAATCTCATTGGAGGCGAGCAGCTCTTCGTGTGTCCCAGAGCCATTGATCCGTCCTTCATCCAGGACGAGAATCCGGTCGGCATCCTGCACGCTGGAAATGCGCTGTGCGATAATCAGCTTCGTCGTGTTCGGGATCTCTTCCCGGAATGCCCGGCGGATGTTCGCGTCGGTTGCGGTGTCGACGGCGCTTGTGCTGTCGTCGAGGATGAGAATCTTCGGCTTTTTCAGAAGGGCGCGGGCGATACACAGACGCTGCTTCTGTCCGCCGGAGACGTTATTTCCGCCCTGTTCGATGTGGGTGTTGTAACCGTCCGGGAAAGAACGGATAAAGTCATCGGCACAGGCAAGGCGGCAGGCTCTCTGACATTCCTCATCAGAGGCATTCGGATCGCCCCAGCGCAGGTTGTCATAGATGCTTCCGGAGAAGAGTACGTTGTTCTGAAGTACGACGGATACCTGGTTTCTCAGGGAGTCCATATCGTAGTCTTTTACATTACGACCGCCGACTTTCACTTCGCCGGCTGTCACATCGTAAAGGCGGCTGACCAGGGCGACGAGACTGGATTTTGCACTGCCGGTCGCGCCGATGATACCGATCGTCTCGCCGGAATGGATATCGAGCGTAATGTCTTTGAGTACCGGCTCAGCGCTGTCCTTTTTATAGGAAAAGTCTACGTGGGAGAAGGAGATGCTGCCGTCAGCGACCTCATGTACCGGGTGCTCCGGATTGGCCAGATCGCTCGTCTCATTGAGCACCTCGCAGACACGTTCGATACTTGCCGTGCTCATGGAGATCATGACAAAGACCATCGAGAGCATCATCAGGCTCATGAGAATGTTCATGCAATAGGTCAGAAGGCTCATCAGCTCACCAGTCGTCAGCTCGCTGCTTACGATCATTTTGGCGCCAAGCCAGCTGATCAGAATGATGCAGGTATAGACCGTAAACTGCATCAGCGGCGCATTGACGATGACGTTGTGCTCGGCCTTCACGAAGATCCGGTAAATATTTTCACTGGCCTTCTGGAAGCGGGACGTCTCATGCTCTTCCCGGACATAAGCCTTTACAACGCGGATTGCGGATACGTTTTCCTGTACGGAGGCATTCAGTTCATCGTACTTCGGAAATGCCATCTGGAAGTAGCGCGTCGCATGACGGATGATGAAAAATAAAATAATGCCAAGGAAAATGACGGCAATCAGATAAATGCTCGCGAGCTTCCGGTTGATCGCAAACGCCATGATCAGCGCGCAGATCATGCTCGACGGCGCACGCATCATCATGCGGAGTACCATCTGGTAGGCGTTCTGGATATTCGTGACATCGGTCGTCAGACGGGTCACAAGACCGGCGGTGCTGAATTTGTCGATGTTCGCAAAGGAAAAGGTCTGGATATGGTCAAACATGCTCTCGCGGAGATTTTTTGCGAGTCCGGCAGATGCCTTTGCGCCGAAGCGACCACCCGCCATGCCGGCGAACAGTCCGACCGCGGCTGCGACAATCATCAGGCCGCCGATGCGGTAGATGTGGCCGATATCACCGACATTGACGCCCTTGTCGATGATCGAGGCCATGAGGTACGGAATCAGGGTCTCCATCAGGACTTCCAGCAGCATGAACAGCGGCGTGACGATGGAAGCCCATTTGTATTCCCTGATTTCTTTTGCAATAGTTCGAATCAAGAATAGATCCTCCTTTCTGTGAATAAACAAAGAGAGCGCCGCCCGAGAGGAGCGGCACTGCAGTTCTTTTCTTTATGATAATTCAATAAAAAATATGCGTCAAGTGAAAAATGAGGCAAAGTGGACATTCGCAAAGCGACTGCGTTCAAAATGTGAAAGTGCGCACATCCGGTGCGCCTCAGAAATTTGGGCGCAACCGGTACGGCATCAGGCACAGGAAAACAGAAAGTATGGGTATCAGGAAAGGGAAGAAATTTGCGTGATTACATATTTATATAGGGCGCGGTAATCGTCCTCTTCATAATGAATGCCGTCCTTCGTCTGGACATCGTTCGCACGCATCCACGTATAGCTGTCAATGTAAGTGCCGCCCGAAAGCTCCTGCAAATGCGCATTGAAATCCGAGATCTCTTCATTTGTAATGTTCTGACAACGCTCCGGGTCGATCGGATTGACTGAGAGAAAATAGAACCGGGTGGTGGGGTGCTCTTTCAGCAGCGACTCGTAAAGCGCAAGATAGCGGGAGAGGTTGTCATAATCGTTCACGCCGAGATTGAAGATGACGGGAGCATCCGGGTGCGCTTTGATTGCGGAAAGAAGCTGCGGCAGCCCGTCAGAGGCGAACCAGTCGTAGCCTTCGCCGGCAGCGCCGAGAAAGATATCCGGAGTACTTCCGGCAAGCGCGCGCTCCATGCCGAGTGTGCGGGAGTCGCCGACCCAGATCCGCAGCTCATCCATGGTTCCGGCTGCTGCCGCTGTCTCGATCTCTGTGGAACCGGTCTCGTCCGCTTCTGCTGTGGCAGAGGCCGGATCAGCCTCCTGTGCTGCCGTCATGTCGTGTAAGGTCTGCAGCACGACCTCCGCTTCAGACTCCGCAGGGGAGACCGTCTTTGATGCGATCCGATGCTGCCCGAGACCCAGCCAGATCGCAAGGGCAGCGAGCAGAAGGAACAGGATGGCAGATACAAGTAGAATAAAATGTGTGCTTTTCTTCATAATATAAAAGGCTCCATTTAAGTTAAGTGGTGAGAGGGTATCTATGTTAGTTTATGTATGACGGATGTTCTGTATGCAGGCCACGCCCCGCGACCTGTTTTTTTCAGTTTGCTGCTATACAGAACTGTAGCATATTTTTCACACAATTGTCAAAATTTTTTTGAAAATGCCTATTGACAAAAGGGGGAGGGAGTATTATATTAACTGCATAAGGTGTTAGCACTCCTAAGTCGAGAGTGCTAACAAGACCAGAAGAAACACTGGTTGCCTTATAAGATCAGAAAGGAGGAGTTCAGATGCAGCTTGATGACAGAAAGTGGACGATTTTAAAAGCGATCGTCAAGACCTATCTGGAGACAGGCGAGCCGGTTGGTTCAAGGACAATTTCCAAGTATGCCGACCTGAATCTGAGTTCCGCTACGATCAGAAATGAGATGTCAGATCTGGAGGAGATGGGATACATTCTCCAGCCGCATACTTCGGCAGGCCGGATTCCTTCCGATGCCGGTTATCGCTTATATGTGGACCGCATGATGGAAGAGAAGGACCGCGAGGTCACAGAGATGAAAGAGCTCGTGATCCAGCGGCAGGACAAGATGGAGCTTCTGCTGAAGCAGATGGTAAAGGTGCTGGCAGCCAATACGAATTATGCAGCGATGATATCCGGACCGCAGTACCATCGGACGAAGCTGAAGTTCATTCAGCTCTCGATCGTCAGTGACACACAGATTCTGGCGACGGTGGTGGCAGAGGGCAATGTGGTGAAGAACAAGCTTCTTGAGATTCAGCACGGCCTCGACCAGAAGACGGTACTGGAGATGAATATCCTGCTGAACAGCGCACTGAACGGGCTTACGATTGAGGAGATCAATCTTGCGACGATCGCAAAGCTCAAAGAGCAGGCCGGTATCCACAGCGAGCTGGTGAACCGGGTGCTGGATGCCGTGGCAGAGTCCATACAGGCATCGCAGGATGAGCTGGAGATCTACACGAGCGGCACGACGAATATTTTCAAATATCCGGAGCTGAGCAGCTCGGAGAAAGCCAGTGAGCTGATCAGTACATTTGAGGATAAAAAGGAACTGGCTGATATCATCAGTCAGGACAGCGCCGATCAGACCGGAATACAGGTTTACATCGGCGGAGAGTCCCCGGTAGGTGCGATGCAGGACTGCAGTGTCGTGACAGCGACCTATGAGCTGGGAGAAGGCATGTATGGCAAGATCGGTGTCGTCGGACCAAAGCGTATGGATTACGAAAAAGTGGTCGGTACGTTGAAGACTCTGATGGCACAACTCGATGAGATATTTAAGAAAAAATAGCGCGGTGCGACATGCACTGCCGGGAAAGGTGGAACGATCCGGTGGAAGAAAACAGAAACGAAGAGGTTCTGCAGGACGCGGATGAGACGACGGCCGCGCAGGAGCAGGAGCTGGAGATCACAGACGAAGCTGCCAGTGAGGATGCGGCAGAAGCCACAGATACCGATACAGCAGAAGATGCAGCAGATGCGTCAGAAGCGTCTGGGACAGAGGAAGCTCCGAAAAAGGGCTTTTTCAAAAAGAAAAAAGACAAAAAAGATACACAGATAGAAGAGCTTACCGATCGGGTACAGCGCCAGATGGCGGAGTTCGATAACTTCCGCAAGCGCACCGAGAAGGAAAAAGCAGCCATGTTCGAGGTGGGAGCTAAGAGCGTGGTAGAAAAGATTCTGCCGACGGTGGACAATTTCGAGCGGGGGCTCGCGAGCGTATCCGAAGAGCAGAAGGAAGAGCCATTCGTACAGGGAATGGAAAAGGTATACCGCCAGCTGATCGCGAGTCTTGAGGCGATCGGGGTAAAGCAGATTGAGGCGGTTGGAAAGGAATTCGATCCGAATTTCCACAACGCAGTGATGCATGTGGACGATGAGGAAGCCGGTGACAATATCATCGTAGAGGAATTCCAGAAAGGCTACATGTACCGTGACACCGTCGTAAGACACAGCATGGTAAAAGTAGCAAATTAAAATTGGCAACACCGTTTTCAGATAGATTACAGATGAGCCGGATGATCCGGTGCATAAGCAGGAGGAATGAATTATGAGTAAAATTATTGGTATCGACCTTGGTACAACAAACAGCTGCGTAGCAGTTATGGAAGGTGGCAAAGCTACCGTTGTTACAAACACAGAAGGTTCCAGAACGACACCGTCTGTTGTTGCATTTACAAAAAATGGTGAGCGTCTGGTCGGCGAGCCGGCAAAGCGTCAGGCAGTGACAAACGCAGACCGCACGATCTCTTCTATCAAGAGACATATGGGCAGCGATTACAGAGTTGAGATCGACGGAAAGAAATATTCTCCGCAGGAGATCTCCGCAATGATCCTGCAGAAGCTGAAAGCAGATGCAGAGAATTACCTTGGCGAGAAGGTAACGGAAGCAGTCATCACGGTTCCGGCATACTTCAATGATGCACAGCGTCAGGCGACCAAGGATGCAGGTAAGATCGCAGGACTGGATGTAAAGCGTATCATCAACGAGCCGACCGCAGCAGCCCTTGCATATGGCCTTGACAATGACAAAGAGCAGAAGATCATGGTATATGACCTTGGCGGTGGTACTTTTGATGTATCTATCATCGAGATCGGTGACGGTGTCATTGAAGTACTGGCAACGAACGGTGATAACCGTCTGGGCGGCGATGACTTCGATAAGCGGATTACCGACTACATGATCGAGGACTTCAAGTCCAAGGAGGGCATCGACCTTTCCAATGATAAGATGGCACTGCAGAGATTAAGAGAAGCAGCAGAGAAGGCAAAGAAGGAGCTGTCTTCTTCCACCACGACCAATATCAACCTTCCGTTCATCACAGCAAATGAGACCGGCCCGAAGCACTTCGAGATGGATCTGACCAGAGCGAAATTCGACGAGCTGACCCATGATCTGGTAGAGAGAACGGCTGCTCCGGTACAGAACGCATTAAGAGATGCAGGACTGACTGCAGCAGATCTGTCCAAGGTACTGCTGGTCGGCGGTTCCACACGTATGCTGTCCGTACAGGAGAAGGTAAAACAGCTGACCGGCCATGAGCCGAGCAAGACACTGAACCCGGATGAGTGCGTAGCACTTGGTGCTTCCATTCAGGGTGGTAAGCTCGCCGGCGATGCAGGTGCAGGCGACATCCTTCTGCTGGATGTTACTCCGCTGTCTCTGTCTATCGAGACACTCGGTGGCGTAGCAACGAAGCTGATCGAGCGTAACACCACAATCCCGACCAAGAAGAGCCAGGTATTCTCCACCGCGGCTGATAACCAGACCGCTGTAGACATTCACGTCGTACAGGGTGAGAGACAGTTCGCGAAGGACAACAAGTCCCTCGGCCAGTTCCGTCTGGATGGTATCCCGCCAGCAAGAAGAGGCGTTCCGCAGATCGAGGTTACGTTCGATATCGATGCAAACGGTATCGTAAATGTATCCGCAAAGGATCTTGGTACCGGCAAGGAGCAGCACATCACGATCACTTCCGGATCCAACATGTCTGAGTCCGAGATCGACAAGGCAGTCAAAGAGGCAGCTGAGTACGAGGCTCAGGATAAGAAGAAGAAGGAAGCCATCGATGTAAGAAATGATGCAGATGCAATGGTATTCCAGACCGAGAAGGCAATCGAAGAGGTTGGCGACAAGATCGATGCAGCAGATAAGACCGCTGTAGAAGAGGATCTGAAGGCACTCAAGGAGCTGGTAGAGAAGACCAATCCGGAAGATATGACCGATGCTCAGATCGATGAGCTGAAGGCTGGCAAAGAGAAACTGATGAACAGTGCTCAGAAGCTTTTCGCAAAGGTATATGAGCAGGCACAGGGTGCAGCAGGTGCAGGAGCAGCAGGCGCAGGCCCGGATATGGGTCAGCAGACAGCAGGCGGCAGCACAGCAGGATCTCAGCCGGATGATGATGTGGTT
Organism: Lachnospiraceae bacterium; assembly: GCA_029006155.1. Taxonomy (GTDB): domain Bacteria; phylum Bacillota; class Clostridia; order Lachnospirales; family Lachnospiraceae; genus Choladousia. Next base: position 105,920 of record JAQXGF010000133.1, on the reverse strand, counting down.
GACGGAGACTACAGAGAGGTCTAATATAAAGGAAGAGAAAGCAAATACAAACAGACAATACCCCTGCAGGAGCAGCTCTGCAGGGGCATTGTCCGGTATAAGGTGGATGGATTATGGCAGAGAATAAGCGGGATTACTACGAAGTCCTGGGTGTGGATAAAAATGCAGATGACGCGACACTGAAGAAGGCGTACCGTGCCCTGGCGAAGAAATATCATCCGGATATGAATCCGGGCGACAAGGAAGCAGAGCAGAAGTTTAAGGAGGCATCCGAGGCGTATGCCGTTCTGAGCGATCCGGATAAGCGCAGACAGTATGACCAGTTCGGCCATGCGGCGTTTGAACAGGGTGGCGGTGGAGCAGGCGGCTTCGACGGCTTCAATTTCAGCGGAGATATGGGCGACATTTTCGGTGATATCTTCGGTGATCTGTTCGGTGGCGGCAGACGGCGCAGCGGCGGAGCGAGAGGCCCGATGCAGGGAGCGAATCTGCGTACCAGCGTCCGCATTACCTTTGAGGAGGCCATTTTCGGCTGTGAGAAGGAAATCGAGCTGAACATGAAGGACGAGTGTACGACCTGCCACGGCACCGGGGCGAAGCCGGGGACTTCTCCGGAGACGTGTCCGAAGTGTGGAGGAAAGGGTCAGGTAGTATTCACGCAGCAGTCTCTGTTTGGTACGGTACAGAATGTACAGACCTGTCCGGACTGTCATGGTACCGGTAAGATCATCAAGGACAAATGTCCGGATTGCCGTGGTACCGGTTATATTTCGAACCGGAAGAAGATCAAAGTCGTCATTCCGGCAGGTATTGACGATGGACAGAGTGTCCGCATCCGTGAAAAGGGTGAGCCGGGCGTCAATGGCGGTCCGAGAGGGGATCTGCTCGTAGCGGTCAATGTCGGACGGCATCCGATTTTCCAGAGACAGGACATGGACATTTATTCGACAGTTCCGATGTCCTATGCACAGGCAGCGCTTGGCGGCGATATCAAGATCAGTACCGTGGACGGCGATATCATTTATACGGTAAAGCCGGGGACACAGACCGATACAAAGGTTCGCTTCAAGGGCAAGGGTGTTCCGTCTTGGCGGAATAAAAATGTGCGTGGCGATCATTATGTGACGCTGGTTGTACAGGTGCCGACGAAGCTGAACGAGGCAGCAAAACAGGCGATCCGGGACTTCGATATGGAGACCGGTAACAGCCTTGGACGCGCCGAGGATAAGAAATCAGAAAAGCCGGAAAAAGGAAAAAAGAAGGGCTTCATGGATAAGCTCAAGGAGACCTTTGAAGATCTGGACGGCCAGAATGAGAAATAGACAGATGCGTCAGCATGTGGCTCCTGCAGGATTCTGCAGGAGCCTTTTTGCTGCAATTGACTTCTGCAGGGGGCTATGCTAAACTAAAGCTATATGTCTGCAAACAGATCAGACAGAAAATAGAAACAGAAAGGTATGAGAACATGCGTTGGAATAAATTCACATTAAAGACAAAGACCGATGCGGAGGACATCGTCATCTCCGCACTGGCAGACGCCGGGGTCGAGGGCGTGGAGATCGAGGACAAGGTGCCGCTTTCCGAGTCGGACAAGCAGCAGATGTTCGTGGACATTCTGCCGGACGGACCGGCGGACGACGGGATCGCCTACCTCAGCTTTTATCTGGAGGAGGATGCGGACACGGAGGCGATTCTGGCCCGCGTAGATGAAGAGCTGGAGACGTACCGCAGCTTTATGGACCTTGGTGCGTGTACGATTGAGCGCGGCCAGACCGAGGATAAGGACTGGATCAACAACTGGAAGCAGTATTTCCATCAGTTTTATGTGGATGATATTCTGATCATTCCGTCCTGGGAGGAAGTAAAGCCGGAGGATCAGGACAAGATGATCATTCACATTGATCCGGGTACGGCATTCGGTACCGGTATGCATGAGACGACACAGCTGTGCATGCGCCAGCTGAAAAAGTATGTGAACAGCGATACCGAGCTGCTCGATGTCGGGACCGGAAGTGGGATCCTCTCGATCGTAGCGCTGAAGCTCGGGGCAAAGCATGCGGTCGGAACCGATCTGGATCCGTGTGCGATCACGGCCACCAAAGAGAATCTCGAAGTAAATGGCATTCCGGAGACTTCTATGGATGTCATGATCGGAAATATCATTACGGATAAAGCGGTACAGGATGCGGTCGGCTATGAGAAATATGACATTGTAGTGGCCAATATCCTTGCGGATGTGCTCGTACCGCTGACACCGGTGATCCTGCATCAGCTGAAGTCCGGCGGTATTTATATCACTTCCGGTATCATTGACGAGAAGGAAGAGACGGTCGTAGAGGCGGTGAAAGCGGCTGGGCTGGAGGTCGTGGAAGTCACCCATCAGAACGACTGGGTATCCGTGACTGCACGGAAGCGCTGAGCACAGAAAGGATGGAGAGATGTATCATTTCTTTGTAGAGCCGGGGCAGATCGGGCCGACCGACATCCAGATCACCGGATCGGATGTGAACCATATCCGGAATGTGCTGCGCATGCAGCCGGGCGAGCAGATCACGGTGAGCAGCGGGGAGGATGAAAAGGAGTACCGCTGTGAGATCCGGACGATTTCGGAGGAGGAAGTCACGGCACATATCATGTGGGTGGAGGAAGCCGGTACGGAGCTTCCATCCCGCATCAGTTTGTTTCAGGGGCTTCCGAAGGCCGATAAGATGGAGCTCGTGATCCAGAAGGCGGTGGAGCTTGGCGCTTATGAGATCGTTCCGATGGCGACCCGTCGGGCTGTCGTGAAGCTGGACGCGAAAAAGGAAGCGGCGAAGCTCAAACGGTGGAACGCGATTTCTGAGAGTGCGGCGAAGCAGTCCAAGCGGAGGATCATCCCGCAGGTGCGGCCGGTCATGAGCTTTCGGGAAGCGATCGACGATGCGGCAGCCCGGTATGACATCTGTCTGATTCCGTATGAGCTGGCGGATGGCATGGATGAGACACGCAAGATTTTAAACGGCGTACAGCCGGGACAGTCGGTGGCGATCCTGATCGGGCCGGAAGGTGGCTTTGAGGAGAGCGAGGTTCAGTATGCGAAAGAAAAAGGCGTACGTCCGATCACCCTTGGCAGACGGATTTTACGGACAGAGACAGCAGGCATGACGGTGTTAGCTGCGCTTATGATGCAGCTGGAAGGCCGACAGGAAGGATAAGAGCAATGACAAGAGAAGAATTTCAGAAATTAGCAGAATCGGGCGTGATTTTACTGGATGGAGCGACCGGTTCCAATCTCCGCAAGGCAGGGATGCCAGTCGGTGTGAGCACGGAGCTGTGGGTGCTGGAGCACCCGGAGGTCATCCAGAAGCTGCAGAAAGAATACGCAGAGGCGGGCAGCCAGATCATTTACGCGCCGACTTTTTCCGCAAACCGGATCAGCCTTGCGATGCATGACTTTCAGGGGGATATTCCGAAGCTGAATGCAGATCTGGTAGCGATTACGAAGGAGGCAGTTGGTGGAAAGGCTTATGTGGCCGGTGATATGACGACGACCGGAAAGATGCTGGAGCCGAAGGGTGAGCTTTCCTATCAGGAGCTGATGACGGTTTACCAGGAGCAGGCAGAGGCATTGTATGAGGCCGGTGTGGATCTGATTGTGGCAGAGACGATGCTCAGCGTGGATGAGACGGTCGTATTATTGGATGCAGTGCAGAGTGTCTGCGATCTTCCGGTGATGTGTACGCTGACCGTGGAAGCGGACGGCACGGCGCTCTTTGGTGGAAATGCGGTCGAGGCAGTCGAGACGCTGCAGGAGATGGGGGCGGTCGCCGTCGGACTGAACTGCTCCTTAGGACCGGATCAGCTGGAGTCGGTCGTTTATTCTATGAAGAAGGTCGCAAAGGTGCCGGTGATCGCGAAGCCGAATGCAGGCATGCCGGTCATGGATGAATTTGGCATGGCACATTACAATATGACACCGGAGCAGTTTGCAGCGTCGATGCAGAAGCTGATTGCGGCAGGGGCAGGTGTCATCGGCGGATGCTGTGGGACAGATCCGTCATATATCCGACTGCTGAGTGAGCAGTGTAGAAAATAAAAATCCAAAAGGAGAAACAAGATGAAAAAGAATGTATTTTATGCAACCTCTCTCGCAATGCTCAGTGTGGCATGGCTGTGTGCAATGCCGGTACTGGCAGCAGAGACCGAGACAGAAGCAGTATCGGAGGCAGGAAGCACCACGACGTTCCCGGTGACCGTTGTGGATGCCTATGACAATGAGGTGACGCTGGACGCAGCGCCGACGAGCATCGTTTCTCTGGCACCGACGGATACAGAGATTCTGTATGCGATCGGAGCAGGGGAAGTCATGACCGGAAGAACGGACTACTGCAATTACCCGGAGGAGGCGACGAAGCTCGATTCCATCGGTACTTATATGGAGCCGAATATGGAGCTGATCTTATCCAAGTCCCCGGATCTGGTCGTGGCATCCGGATTTATCGATGACAATATCCGCACACAGCTCGAAGAGAACGGTACCGCCGTCTATCTGACCGGTGGCAGTGACCGGGAGTCGATTGAGGCGGATATCACAGGACTTGGCACGCTGACCGGCTATACAGACGGCGCAGAGGCAGTCGTAGCGGATATGGAGAGCGAGTGGAATGATCTGAGCGCAAAGCTGGAGAAGGTGACGGAGGAGAAGAGTGCGTTTGTAGACCTTGGCAGTCTGTACAGCGCAGGACCGGGCTCCCTTCTGGATGGCTCGTTAAGCAGCATCCATGTAAAGAACATCGCGGCGGATGCAGATACGACTTGGCCGCAGCTTTCTGCTGAGAAGGTCGTAGAGGCAAATCCGGATGTATACATTTCGCTGTTCTCCGATCTGGATACGGTAAAGGAGACTGCCGGACTTTCTGATCTGGCCTGCCTGCAGAGTGAGGATGGCTTTATCTACATCGATGGTTCCGGAGAAGCAGGAGATATGATCCAGAGATCCGGCCCGCGCTATGTCGAGGGACTGAAGACGCTCGCAGAGCTGATCTATCCGGAAATCGCAGAGTAAACTCATGAAAGATAAAAAAATAAGGCCAGCGTTTCTTGCGCTGGCCCTTCTTGGATGTATGGCAATCGTCTGGCTCTGTACGGTTGTCGGAGCGGCTTCGGTCCCGGCATCGGAGGCAAACCGGATTCTGCTGAACCGTCTGTTTCACCTGCCGGTATCGTTAGAGGGGATTGCAAAAGGAAATATTACGATCATCTGGAACATCCGTTTTCCACGCATTCTGCTCGGGTTTCTGGCAGGTGCGGCGCTGGCGGTAAGTGGAGCCGGTTATCAGAGCATTTTTAAAAATCCGATGGCGGATCCGTTTGTGCTCGGTGTCTCATCCGGAGCAGGACTCGGGGCGGCGATCGGAATCGTCTGTCGGTTCAGCTTTCGCATCGGGGTGCTGAACAGTACGACACTGCTCGCTTTTGCGGGTTCCTTTGCGGCCTTGTTTGTCGTGTACCGGATCTCCCATACCGGGATGCGGGTGCCGATCACGACGCTGCTGCTCGCGGGTGTGGCGGTGAATTCCACGCTGTCTGCGGTGATGTCGTTTCTGATGCTGCTGAATAAGCAGAGTATGGATCAGATTATGTTCTGGACGATGGGGACGTTGAATGGTAAAGGCTGGAACCAGATCCGGGCAGTCCTCCCGTGGATCCTCATCGGAGCGGTGATCATGCTGATCTCGGCGCGGGAGATGGATATCATGCTGACCGGAGACGATACAGCCGTGCAGCTTGGCGTGAATGCGGAACGGGTAAAACGGAAAATTTTATTTGCATCCAGCCTGATGACGGCTTCTGTGATTTCTGTGACCGGAATTATCGGCTTTGTCGGCCTTGTCGTGCCGCATGTCGTGCGGCTTTTTACCGGATCAAAGCACCGCGTGCTGCTGCCGACGGCGCTGGTCTTTGGAGGCACTTTTTTAATCATCTGTGATACGCTGGCGCGCAGTCTGACGACCTCGGAGATTCCGGTCGGGATTATCACCGCGCTTTGTGGCGGACCGTTTTTCCTCTATCTGCTGCGCAAGTCGAAAAAAGGAATGAAGTAATATGAAGGAACAGGAACTTGCATTAGAAAACCTGCAGCACTGCATACTTGAAAATCCGGAGATCGCGGATGAGGCGCTCTGGAAGGCGATTGTCGCCTTTCAGGGCAGCTTGTTTTCTACGGCATCCGGCCTTCCGTTCTGGTATACGCTGAAAAAATCCGGGAGCGGGGAGCTGGTCGTTTCCCGCAAGGAGGACTCCAAGACGTTGACGCGCAGTTCGGTCCTGTATGCATTTCACATTGTGCGGGAGGCGTATCTCACAAAGGCGTCCGTCGTGGATCTGGAAGAGCAACATGGATCTGTTCAGCCTCATAGTGTTGTGCCGGTCAGAAACAATGGAGCCGGGAAAGCAGCAGCGGAGATCGAAAAGGAGACGGAGGCTACGTCAGAAAGCGAGGACGTTTCCAGACAGGGCATGGAAGTGCATGCCGGCCGTCGCCGCTGGCGTAAGCACGCGAAAGAAGCGCCGGAGTGGATGCTGTGGCAGGATATGCAAGCCGTTCTGGCAGAAGACCGGACGGAGATTCCGGCCTACTGTGGACCGAAAGCGATTGGTCAGATCTTTGGGATTTCCTATATCTACAGTCTGTTTTTCCGGTTTGGGCTGATACGGATTCCGAAGCGGGTGGCAGAGAAGATGTTAATGTTGATTCCGCAGTGAAACACCGGTTGTTTCGCTGCGCAGGAAAGGGATACTGCAGTTCATGGAGGCCAAGAAAACTGCAGCACGAAAATGGCAGGAGGAAGACATGTTGAGAATCGGATCACATGTGAGCATGAGCGGGAAAGAGATGTTGCTCGGCTCGGCAAAGGAGGCGGCATCTTACGGTGCGAATACCTTTATGTTTTACACCGGAGCACCGCAGAATACCAGGCGCAAAGAGATCTCGGAGCTGAATATCGATGCGGCATGGGACTATATGGATGCAAACGGGATCGGGGAGATCATCGTCCATGCGCCTTATATCATCAACCTGGCAAATACCGTGAAAAAGGAGACTTACGAGCTGGCGGTGGAATTTCTGGCAAAGGAGATCGAGCGGACGGCGGCATGTCGCAGTCAGGTGCTCGTGCTGCATCCGGGGGCACATGTCGGGGCAGGGACAGAGGCCGGAATCCGGCAGGCGATCTGCGGATTAAATGAAGTATTAAGCGGCGACACGCCATGCTACGTAGCCTTGGAGACGATGGCGGGCAAGGGCTCGGAGATCGGGCGGACGTTTGAGGAGCTCGCGGCAATTTATGACGGGGTCGTGCACAGTGAGAAGCTGCGTGTCTGCTTTGATACCTGTCATACGAACGATGCCGGATACGATCTGGTGCAGGATCTTGACGGCGTACTGGAGCAGTTTGACCGGGTGATCGGAAAGGATCAGATCGCCGTCTTCCATATCAATGACAGCAAGAATCCGTGCGGGGCGGCAAAGGATCGGCATGAGAACATCGGAAAAGGAACGATTGGGTTTGAGACGCTGTATCGGATCGTACATCACCCGGATTTTACCAATGTGCCGAAGATCCTGGAGACACCCTGGATCAAAGATCCGGATGATCCGAAGAAATCGTATGCGCCGTACCGGGAGGAGATTGCACGGCTGTGCTATAATAAAATGGAATGAATGGAAGGGCGCACAGGATCGCCTGACCATAAAGAGGGAGAAGCGATATGACACAGACGAGGGAGGAGCTGGAACTTCAGCTTGAAATGTATAAACGGAAAGAGCAGTTGCTGTCACATGCACTTTCCGCCGGGGCGGGGGCCTTTTATAATATTAATGTGAGCCGGGATCTGATCCCGGGGGCGATGTATCAGACGTTAAATGGGGTGGAATACAACATTAACGAGCAGATTGGATTTCCGGAAAATTGCAGGTACAGTGATGTGATCGCGTACTGGGGCAACCAGCTGCCCGAATCAGAGCAGGCGGAATTTTTTGCATTTTTTGATATCGGACATTTTCTGAAATGCTATGAGAACGGAGAGCACCATATTTATTATCGCTACTGGACAAAAGATTCCCTTGGGAACCCTCTGTTTGCAGAGCAGCATGTAATGCTCTATGAAGATCTTCTGAGCGGGGAAGTGCTTGGAATTACCTATGTGGTCAACCGGACGGACATGTACGCGCTTCAGAAAAATCAGATCCGGAACTATAAGATCCTGAATTCAATCTCAAAAATGTACAGTATGGTTTATTATATTGACATCGACCATGACTGTTTTACGGAAATCGAAGGGAGGATCGAGGGGCTCCATACGCAGATCGGCAAAGTCGGATCGGCCGGCGAGCGGCTTACTTACTACTGTGAGCACATCGTCATGCCAGAGTACCGGGAAGAAATGCGCCGGTTTTTTGATCTGGAGACGATCCGGGAGCGGCTGGACGGACAGCCGTTTGTAAGTGCCGAGTATGAACGGCTGCTTCCGAATGGCCAGAGAAACTGGGTGCGGGCGAATTATCTGGCATGCCAGGATGCACCGGGGAAGATGACACACATCATTCTGGCTGCGGAGAACATCGATGCGCAGAAGAAGCGGGAGTTTGCGCAGCAGGCCAAGCTCGAGCAGGCGCTGGCAGCGGCGAAGTCTTCCAACGAGGAGCTGAATAAGGCGAAGTATGCGGCAGAGCAGGCGTACATCGCAGCGGAGCACGCGAATCAGGCGAAGACGACCTTCCTGAACAATATGTCACATGACATCCGCACACCGATGAATGCGATCCTCGGCTTTACGGCGCTGGCGGGGACCCATGTGCACCAGCCGGAGGTAGTCAAGGACTATCTGAGTAAAATTATGACATCGAGCAATCATCTGCTCAGCCTGATCAACGATGTGCTCGACATGTCACGGATCGAGAGCGGGCGGGTCAAGATCGAGGAGAAGGAGTACAGCCTGTCGGCAATCATTCACGATTTGCGCAACATTTTGCAGGCGGATATCAAGGACAAACGGCTGGAGCTGTTTATCGATACTCTGGATGTCATGGATGAGAGTATTATCTGCGACCGGCTGCGGCTGAACCAGATTTTGCTGAATGTCCTGAGCAATGCGATCAAATTCACGCAGCCGGGCGGTGCGGTATCCCTGCGTGTCATTGAGCGGGACAACTCGCCGGAAGGCTTTGCGGATTTTGATTTTATCATCCGGGACAATGGAATCGGAATGAGTGAGGAATTTACCAAACATATTTTTGAACCGTTTTCCAGAGAAGAGAGTACGACCGTGAGCGGAATCCCGGGGACCGGGCTTGGCATGGCGATCACGAAAAATCTGGTCGACATGATGAACGGAAGGATCGCGGTAGAGTCGGAGCCGGGAGTCGGGACGGAATTTACGATCTCGTTCCGGTTTGTAAAAGGAAGCCATTCTACGGAGAAGCGCGGCATCAAGAGCCTGAATGGCTTCCGGGCACTGGTGGCGGATGACAGTATGGATGCTTGCATCAGTACCTCGCGGATGCTCAAGGTCATTGGCATGCGTGCGGATTGGACGACTTCCGGTAAGGAAGCGATCGTGCGTGCCCAGCTGGCCTTTGAGGAGAAGGATGAGTATAAAGTTTACATCATCGACTGGCTGATGCCGGATATGAATGGCGTCGAGGTCGTGCGCCGGATCCGGCGTGAGATCGGTTCAGAGACGCCGATCATCATCCTGACGGCCTATGACTGGTCAGATATCGAGGCGGAGGCGCGTGAGGCGGGTGTCACAGCGTTCTGTGCGAAGCCACTGTTTTTATCCGAGCTGTATACGGTGCTGCGGGATGCATCCGAGACGCCAGTGCAGGAGGATGAGAAAAATGAGCCGGAAGAATTTGCAGGGAAGCGGATTCTGCTCGTGGATGATGTGGAGGTGAACCGGGAGATTGCGGAGGCGATTCTGGACGAGGCCGGGATCCGCGTGCAGACGGCGACAAATGGCAAAGAAGCGGTCGAATTGATGGAAGCGGCGACACCTGGCGAATTTGATATGGTGCTGATGGATGTGATGATGCCGATTATGGATGGCTATGAGGCGACACGAAAGATCCGTAGTCTGCCGAATAAAGCGATCGCATCCATACCGATTATCGCGATGACAGCGAATGCGTTTGAGGAGGATCGGCTGGCAGCCTTAGAAGCCGGGATGAACGAGCATCTGGCGAAGCCGTTCCAGATCGACCGGCTCTATGAGATGATGCGCAAGTTCATCAAATAAAAAGGGTGTTGAGTATTTTCTAAAATCTGCTATACTGATAGTATGAAAAAGAAATCGTTACCATCCATTTGGCAGAAAAATACTTTGATTCTGGCATGGACAGTAGCGATCAGCAAGGCCGCAGAAAGAGAAAATAAAAGGAGAAGACAGATGAAGGCAACATTACTGATTATGGCAGCAGGGATTGGTTCCCGTTTTGGTGGCGGGATTAAGCAGCTGGAGCCAGTCGGAATGCATGATGAGATTATTATGGATTACTCGATCCACGATGCGATCGAGGCCGGATTTAATAAAATTGTATTTGTGATCCGAAGGGATATCGAGGCAGATTTCCGGGAGCGGATCGGGAGCCGGCTGGAGCCGGTGTGTGCACGGCTTGGCGTGGAGCTGGCGTATGCGTTTCAGGATCTGCATGCGATCCCGGCGAACGGTGCAGTGCCGGAAGGGCGGACGAAGCCGTGGGGGACCGGTCAGGCGGTTCTTGCCGCAAAGGATCTGATCCACGAGCCGTTTATCGTGATCAACGCCGATGACTACTATGGAAAAGAGGCATTCCGGAAGCTGCACGACTGGCTGTTGCTGTCGCACGAGGATACGGCCATCGCGATGGCGGGCTTCATTCTGAAAAATACACTTTCGGAGAATGGCGGGGTGACGCGGGGAATCTGTCAGGTATCGAAGGGACACTCCCACGTTACGGATGTTGTCGAGACTCCGAATATCGTGAAGACCGCGGATGGCGCGGAGGCAGATGGCGTGCGCCTTGATCCGGAGTCCTATGTATCCATGAATATGTGGGCGTTTCCGGCAAAGGAAGGGGAAGCTCCGGCGTTCCTGAACGTACTGGAGAGCGGGTTTGTCTCCTTTTTTGAGACGGCGGTTCCGGCGAATCCGCTGAAGGCAGAATATCTTCTGCCGACCCTGATCGGCGGGCTGCTGCGCGAACATCAATGCAGCGTCAAAGTATTAGAGACACAGGATCACTGGTTTGGTGTGACGTATAAAGAAGATAAGGCGGCAGTGACGGAGAGCTTCCGGAAGCTGATCGCAGACGGCGTCTATCCGGAGCGGCTGTATGACGATCTGGCGTAAAAGAAAGCGATAGCCGGGGAAGTTTCTGCCAGCAGGAAATGGTGGCCGACGATGGCCGTAATACAAGTAGAAAATTCAGTTGTGAAAAGGACAGGTCATGTGCTGACCTGTTTTTTTCCGTCAAGTCAAATCTACTGCAGCAAAGCTGCGGAGATGAGCCGCAGGGATGAAGCGTGGGATGGCATAACTGCCGGGAATGTTCATCGGCATGACAGGATGAGGAAAGGTGACAGGGCATGAACATCATAAATATCGAGCATATCAGCAAAATCTATGGCGAGAAGGTGATCTTTGACGATGCCTCCTATGGCATTCAGGAAGGTGACAAGATCGGCATCATCGGGATCAACGGAACCGGAAAGACGACGCTTTTAAATATGATCGCAGGCAAAGAGGAACCGGACGATGGGAATATCATCCGGCAGAATGGCCTGCATATGGCGTACCTTTCACAGAGTCCGGCCTATGAGAAAGACGACACGGTACTGTCCTATGTGACGCGTGGGATCGATCCGTCGGACTGGACCGCGATCAGCGAGGCAAAGAGCAATCTGACGACGCTCGGCCTTACGGATTATGAAGAAAAGATGGAGCATCTCTCCGGTGGCCAGCGCAAAAAGGCGGCGCTCGCGAAGGTGCTGCTCGGTTCCTTTGATGTGCTCATTTTAGACGAGCCGACGAACCATCTGGATGGGAGCATGCTCGAGTGGCTGGAAGACTATCTGCGCAGATTCCGCGGGACGGTCATCATGGTGACGCATGACCGGTATTTCCTCGACCGCACGAGTAACCGGATCCTGGAGATCAGCCATGGAAAAATGTACGGATATGAGGCGAACTATTCGCAGTTTCTGGAGCTGAAGGCACAGCGGGAGGAGATGGAGCTCGCGAGCGAGCGGAAGCGTCAGAGTATCCTGCGGATGGAGCTGGAGTGGGCAAAGCGTGGCTGCCGGGCGCGGACGACAAAGCAGCGGGCGCGTCTGGACCGCCTCGAAGCGCTGAAAAATGGTACGGCGCCTGTGGCAGATGCCATCGTGGAGATGGATTCCGTCGAGACACGGATGGGCAAAAAAACGGTCGAGCTGCACCATGTGACAAAGCGGTACGGGGAACGCACGCTCATCGAGGACTTTAACTACATTGTCCTGAAAAATCAACGGCTTGGTATCATCGGAGAAAACGGATGTGGCAAGTCGACCCTGCTGAAAATGATGGCAGGGAAGGTACTGCCGGATTCCGGTGTCGTCGAGGTCGGTGAGACGATCCGCATGGGCTATTTTGCGCAGGAAGTGCCGGATATGGACAGCGACCGGCGCGTGATCGATTATATCCGGGATATCGCGGAGTATGTGCCGACCAGGGACGGAAAGATTACGGCATCCCAGATGCTTGAGCGCTTTTTATTCACGCCGGATATGCAGTATGCGCCGGTGTCACGGCTCTCCGGAGGGGAGAAGAAGCGGCTCTATCTGCTGAGCATTCTGATGCAGGCACCGAATTTTCTTGCGCTCGATGAAGTGACGAACGACATTGACATTCCGACGATGACGATTCTGGAGGATTATCTGACGTCGTTTTCCGGGATTATCGTGGCAGTCTCCCATGACCGGTACTTTCTGGACAATATCGTAGACCGGATCTTTGCGTTTGAGGATGGACATCTGCAGCAGTATGAGGGTGGCTACACAGATTATCTGGAAGCGTCCAGGCGAAGAAGAGCGGCTGCGGAAGGCATTCCAGCAGCGGAGACGAAGCGGACAACGGATGCTTCCGAAAGCGCGGATACGGGCAAGCCGGACTCGACGAAGACATGGAAGCAGAATCGGCCTGCGAAGCTGAAATTTACGTACAAGGAGCAGCGGGAGTTCGAGACGATCGATGATGAGATCGCGGCTCTGGAGGAGAAAGTCGCAGACCTCGATGCACAGATACTTGCGAATGCGACGAATTCCGGCAAGCTCAATGAGCTCACCAGGCAAAAGGAAGAGGCTGAGGCGCAGCTTGAAGAAAAGATGGATCGCTGGGTATACCTGAATGATCTGGCAGAGCGGATCGAGCGCGGCGAGACGGCAGAGTGACAGACGAAATATCGGAAGGAAACTGGCAGCCATAGTTGGAACTGGATTCGGTTTGATTGTATGGAGCAGTAAAAAGTGCGTGTATTGCAGCAGGCAGTATGGATAAATATAACGGGATTGGTAAAAATAAGTTTGCCAATCCTTTGTTATTTACAATATACAATAGAAGATTTATTCCCACGAGCAATGAGCCAGGTAATCAGGGGGTGTGGAGAAGAAAGTTCCGTGTGGCAGTCAATAGATAGGAAAAAAGAATCAGAAAAAAACAGTTGACAAATCGGAAAATCTGCGGTAGTATATCTACGTTGCTTACGAGCAACAGGAAAATAAAATAGTTCGATATGCGGGTGTAGTTCAATGGTAGAACATCAGCCTTCCAAGCTGAATACGTGGGTTCGATTCCCATCACCCGCTTTTTTCATGCCCAAATATTGATTCTCGCGAGCGGGCAGAAAATTGATAAAGTTGATATAGAAAAATTCGGGATTGTCGAAAAGACAGTCCTTTTATTTTGTAGAGAATGGTACATATTTTTAATCGAACCAAGTAAAGCTACTGTTTCAATTGAGCGGAGCAATCAGCAGTGCATATCCGTTTTGATTATGTATAAAAAGAATCCGGACGCAGCATACTTGCTAAAAGACAGGAGAATGCGGGAGGTGGAAGGATGGTACGGTATGCATTGCTTGCATGTGTTCTGGCTGGTGTCGGAATTTATTTTTATCGTTGGCTGCGAAGAGTTGCGGAGGCATTCGGCTTCTGGCCTGCACATCAGAGAGTGCGGCTGTTGTTGATGCTTCTGACGGCTCTTTTTGTGCTTCCGGCGATCAATATCTGGGGCATCTGGGCGGTCGTGGTATTTCATCTGCTTGCATTTGCCCTGTGTATGGATGGTTTGCACATCATCTGGAACTGCTGCCGGAAAGAGAAGGGCGGGACATCCGGAAACCGGTTTGACTGGTTATGGGCATCCGGGCTCGTGCCGGTAGCTGCGGTGGCCGTAATGCTGTGCTATGGATGGTGGAATATGCATCATATCGTGCGCACATCCTACACGGTATACACAGACAAAGCGATCCGGAAGGAAGGCTACCGGATCGCCTTTTTATCTGATCTGCATTATGGGACGACGATGGATGCAGAAGATTTGCAAAGTATCTGTTTGCAAATCAGGCTGGAGCGTCCGGACATCCTCGTGCTGGGCGGCGATCTCGTCGATGAGCACACCTCCCGTGCGGAGATGAAGGAAGTGTTTGAAACGCTCTCACAGGTCACGACCCGGTATGGCATTTATTACATCTATGGCAACCACGACCGGAACGCCTATGCGAAGCATCCAAACTATACGGCAGAGGAACTTACGGCGGAAGTAGAAGCTGCCGGGATCACGATTTTGCGGGAACATGCGGTGGAAATAGAAAAAGAGCTGCTCCTCGTCGGCCGGGACGACCGGACGAATCCGGACGCCGCTGGCCGGACATCCGGAGCAGCTCTTGTAAACGGGGTAAACCAAAAGGAGTATCGGATTCTGCTGGAGCATCAGCCACGCGACCTGAAAGAGAATGCCGCGCTTGGCTTTGACCTACAGCTGTCCGGCCACACCCACGGAGGCCAGATCGCACAGGTCGGATGGCTGTACCGTCTGACCGGGTTTGGGGAGTGGAACTACGGCAGGACATCCATCGACGGCCTCACGGTGATCGTCACTTCCGGCATGGGCGGATTAAATTATCCGATCCGGACCGGAAAGCACAGTGAGTACGTGCTCGTAGATATTCTTCCGGCCTGATTTCTGTATCAGTATGATTTCGATAAATCACTTGTCTGTATTTTTAAATGCGCGCTATCCTTCGGTCTGAGCTTCCGATGAGGTCTCTGACTGCGCAGTTGTCGTCTCGGCGAGCACATCTTTCAGCTCATTGATCATTTCCTCGTCCTTTAAGCGGAAGCGGACTTCCACACGGCGGGAGGCGTCCATATTGATCTCTCCATCACTGTAGACGGGATTGCTCATCGAGTGGCCGTTTGAGGTCAGCTTTTCCTTGAGGCTTGTGAGCTCGTCATCGGTCAGGAAGCTGTCGGCATCCTGGAACAGATAGCTGGCGACGGCGAGTGCGCGCGCCTGCGAGAGCTCCAGATTGTAAATGTAGTCGCCGGATGTATCGGTGTAGCCGTCGATGCTCAGTTCCGCCAGATAGTCCTCGTACTGCGGATCCATGAGCACCTTGCAGTAGACCGGGAGGATCTCGCCGAGCATGGCGATCCCTTCCTCGGTCAGTTCGCTCTCATTGTAAGCGAAGAGTACGTTCGAGTCGAGGGCGATGGCACCGCTGGCCTCGTCGATGACGACGTTCAGATTGTGCTCATCAAACTGGCTTTTTAGATCGGCGATCAGATCGGCCTTCACGCCGATGATCTGCTCGATTTTCTGCTGCTGATCTGCGAGCAGGCTTTCCTGCTCATCGAGAGCTGCCTGCTGCGCAGCCATCTGTGTATTTTTCTCATCGAGTTCCTTTTGCTGAGAGGCAATGAGCGTTTCCTTTTCCTGCAAGTCACTCTGGGAGGAAGCGACGAGCGCTTTCTGTTCCTCCAGCTCAGTCTGCTGCTCTGCGAGCAGTGCACTTTTTTCGTCCAGATCTGCCTGCTGGGAGGCGACAAGAGCACTTTGCTCATCAAGAGCCGCCTGCTGAGAGGCGAGCAGGGCACTCTGCTCATCGAGAGCCGCCTGCTGTGCATTGATCTCACTTTCCCGCTCGGAGAGCTCTTTTTGCAGCTGTGTCTGTGTCTGCTGGTGTGCGGCCTGTTCCGAGAGCTTTTCCCGGTAATTTTTCTGTGCCTCCATAAAAGAGATGCACATGACGAGGACGAACAGGAGCAGAAGCCCGGCCATCATATCCGAATAGGCGCGCCATACATTATGGCCTTCCGAATGGTGTCTGCGCCGTCTTCTTCTCATGACCGCTGCCTCCTGCTCTCAGATCCGCTGCTCTTTTTCTCTTTTTTTCTGGAAAAGAAGAGCGGGCGTTCCGTCAGCTCTGCCAGCTCGTCCATCTTCCGGAGCAGCTGCTCATACATATCCTGCTGTACGTCCTGCGGATAATTTTCGGAAATGTGGCGTGCCATCTCGACCTGACGCTGCTGCAGCTGTTCGAGCTGTCCGGCAAGACCGGCGATCTGGCGCTGCAGCTCTTTGGAGGACTGAATCGGACCTGATGCGGCGATCTCAGAAGATACCTGCCGCATTTCTTCGCTGTTGTTCTTCCAGATTTCGGAGAACCGCTCCAGGCTCTGGTACATGAAGCGAATGTAATCCTGATAGGCATTCTGCTGATCCTGGCTGATCTGTGCGGCTTCCTTCTGTGCGGTGGCCAGCTCCTGCATAGAGTCGGCGAGGTGCTGCTGGGTCTCTTTGGAAGAATCCGTCATAGCGTCGAGCGTGCGCTCCATCCGATCCATCGTCCGATCCATAAAGTCGGAATATCCGGCCTGCGATTTGCCGAGTTCATCGACGAGCTTGTGGATCTGGTCAAATTCCGATTCGAGCTCATGCCGCATCTGCCGCGCGACGGTCGTGCATACGTTGGTCAGAAGTTCCTCCTGGCTGTGCAGCAGCGTCTCGGTCACCTGCGAAAAACTGTCCGTCATCTTTGTGAAGGCCGGCGTGATAGACTGCTCGAAGCTCTGGGCCATCTGTTCGACGAAGATACCGGTCAGATCGTGGACGAGGGATTCCTGATCTTTCTGCTGTGTCATGAGTTTGGAAAGCGAATCGACTTCGTAAGGCGGCTGCACATACTGATAAAATGCATCCAGAAAGTCATCGAGTGCCGAGGAAAGCCCGGAAAATTCGCTGCGCAGGTTGAAGGAAAAGGGGAGCGAGAGCGAGATGCCGTAGATCGAGGTGATAAATGCCACCTTGATACCATTGATCAGCGGTGTGACCGATCCGGTCATCTGCTCGTAGCCGGACGGGTCAAACTCCCGGAGTCCAATGACCAGTCCGACAAAGGTGCCGAGAATACCGAGGCTGGTGAGGATGTCCGAGACACCTTCGAGTACGCTGCGGTGTACGTAGTTCTCGATGGCATCCTCGTTTAAAAAGTTCTGGATGTCGCAGGCACTCTCCGGGTGACTGCGGCGCATCGTGCAGAACTGCTGATAGCAGTCATCCAGAAAAGCATTTTCGAAAAGTGGCGTAGTCTCGGAAGCGCCCTGCCGGTCGCGGATCGCATCGGTTGCCCTTTTTAAGGAGCGGGTGATCTGCATCAGGCGGCGAAGCCCGGTCAGGGAAGCCGCGAGGATCATGCAGAGCATCAAAACGAGAAAGCCGAGATTGAAAAAGATGGTGGTCTGATCCACATCCCGGCTGAACCAGGTGATAAAGACGCAGACTCCGATCGACAGCACGGCCCCTGCCACAGAAATGATTCTTCTTGCGTACAAAAAAATACCCCCTTTGTAATTGAATAATTTTAATAATTTTAATTTTATTATAGAAAAGAAACCAGATGTCGTAAAGTAAAACCGGGAATTTTAAGAAAAAAAGCGGAAATCGGGAAAGATAATTGCGTTTTACAGGCAGAAGCGATACACTGGGAGAAAACATGCGCGCAGGGAATCACGATTTATATGGAAAAAATGGTGAAAAGCGCGCAACCGAAAACAGGAGGGGGAACGATTATGACAGGGACAATCAAGGCAAAGACAAAGCTGCGGCTGCGGGAGATGCTCGACGAGGCGATCGCGCAGGGCGTGACGGCAGGCGCATCGCTTGGCATCTGGCAGGACGGCGAAGAGCTGTTCTTTACTGCGCAGGGCTATGCCGATCAGGGGGCGAAAAAGCCGATGGAGCGCAATACGATCCATCGCCTGTACTCGATGTCAAAGCCGGTCACGGCGACGGCAGCGGTCATTTTGATGGAAGAGGGTCGGCTCGATCCGGCGCAGCCGGTGTCGGACTTTCTGCCGGGATTTGCGCACCTGACGGTAGAGCAGGACGGAAGGATCGTCCCGACTGACGAGCCGATGACGGTCTATCAGCTGATGAATATGACGTCCGGTCTGACCTACGGGGATGATGTTACCGTAGCCGGGCGGATGACGACGGACTACATCGAGGAATGTGTCCGGCGGCTCCATACCGATGATCCGGTGACGACGGTGGAGCTGGCGAATCATCTTGGGACGCTTCCGCTGTCCTTTGTACCGGGGACGTCGTGGCAGTATGGGCTGTCTGCGGACGTGCTCGGTGCCGTGATCGAGGTCGCATCCGGCATGCGGTTTGGTGAGTTTCTGGAGAGCCGGATCTTCCGGCCGCTTGGCATGCAGGATACCGGATTTTATGTGCCGGAAGAGAAGCAGGGACGGCTGGCGTGCGCCTATGAGCAGACGGCGACCATGACGATGAAACGCTATACCGGTGACAATCTGGCCATCAGCAATGCGATGGCATCCCGGCCGGCTTTTGAATCGGGCGGCGCGGGACTGGCTTCGACCCTAGATGACTTTGCACGGTTCGGAAAGATGCTGCAAAATGGAGGAACCTTAAATGGCGTCCGCGTTTTGAGCCGGGCCGGTGTGCGCTTTCTGACGACCGGCGGGCTGACACACCGCCAGAATCAGGAGCTCTGGCGCATTTTCGGGCTGCAGGGATTCACTTATTCCAATCTGATGCGGATCGCAGACAGGCCGGAGATGAGCTGTATGCTGGCTGGGGACGGAGAGTACGGCTGGGATGGATGGCTCGGTTGCTATTTTGCAAATCTTCCAAAAGAGAAGATCACGATCGTGCTTATGCAGCAGCGCAAAGATAGCGGTACCATTCCACTGACACGAAAGCTGCGAAATGTCGCGCTGGCGGATTTGCTCTGATAAAGAAAATGCAGATTGACAGGTCGGTGAATAAGCGTTAAAATACTTTAGCACTTTAAATTGAAAACGCAGTCAGAAAGGACAGGATAGATATGATCAGACAACTTTCCGTATTTGTAGAGAACCGGCCGGGCAGCTTCCGGCAGGTGACAGAGCTGCTGCGGCAGCACCAGATCGAGACAGAGGCATTTTGTTCCGTTGATTCCCCGGAGTTTGGGATCCTCCGGCTCATCGTCGATCAGCCGGAAGAGGCAGAGCACGTGCTTACCGCGCAGGGACTGCTCGTGAAAAATTATGACGTGATCGAGGTGGCTGCAAAAGATATGGAGACATTAGATGCGCTGCTTCTGGCCTGTGCCGAGAGCAATGTGAACATCAACTATATGTACTCTTCCTTTGGAGGGGAGCAGGGGCAGGCTGTGATTTTCCATTGCGAATATCTGGAGGAGACCGAGTCCATGCTGAAGGCAAAAGGCTTCGTATGCCGCTAAGGTTTTGTTCTGTTTTTCTCAATAATGCATATTTCCGCAGATTGTTAAAAAAAAAACATTGACGAATCGGAAAAAAACGGTAGAATAGATATGGAATCGAAAAGCAATGACAAAGCAATCGCAAGGAGGATATCACATTGGATTACGCAAAGGAATCACTGAAGCTTCACTATGAACTGAAAGGTAAAATTGAGGTGACGGCAAGAGCATCGGTAGACAACAAAGAGGCTCTTTCCCTCGCATACACACCGGGCGTAGCACAGCCGTGCCTGGAGATCCAGAAGGATGTAAATAAGAGCTACGAGCTGACCCGTCGCTGGAACACCGTAGCAGTTGTCACAGACGGTACAGCAGTTCTCGGCCTTGGCGACATCGGACCGGAGGCTGGTATGCCGGTTATGGAAGGAAAATGTGTGCTGTTCAAAGAGTTCGGCGGAGTAGATGCGATTCCGCTCTGCGTACGCAGCAAGAATGTCGATGACATCGTAAATACGGTCGCTCTGCTGGCAGGCAGCTTCGGCGGCGTAAACCTTGAGGATATCAGTGCACCGCGCTGCTTCGAGATCGAGCAGAAGCTCAAAGAGCGCTGCGACATCCCGATCTTCCATGATGACCAGCACGGCACCGCTGTCATCACACTGGCAGGACTGATCAATGCACTGAAGCTCGTGAAGAAAGACATCCATGACATCAAGATCGTTACGAGCGGCGCAGGCGCAGCCGGTATCGCGATCATCAAGCTTCTGATGAGCATGGGTCTGAAGAACGTTATCATGACCGACCGTACCGGTGCGATCTATGAGGGACGTGAGGGCCTGAACCCGATCAAAGAGGAGATGGCAAAGATCACGAACCAGAACCATGAAAAAGGCACTCTGGCAGAGGTCATCAAGGGCGCAGACGTATTTATCGGCGTTTCCGCACCGGGCACCCTGACCAAGGAGATGGTACAGACGATGGCAAAGGATGCGATCATCTTTGCATGCGCGAACCCGACTCCGGAGATCTTCCCGGATGAGGCGAAGGCAGGCGGAGCAGCAGTCGTATCGACCGGCCGCAGCGATTTCCCGAATCAGGTAAACAACGTTCTCGCATTTCCGGGCATCTTCCGTGGCGCTCTGGATGTGCGCGCATCCGACATCAACTCTGAGATGAAGGTAGCAGCTGCTTACGCACTGGCAAGCCTTGTAAGTGACGAGGAGCTGAATGCAGACTACATTCTGCCGGCAGCATTTGACCCGCGTGTAAAGGACACCGTTGCAAAGGCAGTTGCAGAGGCAGCGAGAAAGAGCGGCGTAGCACGCATCTAAATGGGTGAAATATGCAGTGTGTGAACGCAGGTCGCGAAGCGAATTGAGAATGTCCGCTTTACTTTTGCTTGCGCTGTATATAAAAAAAGTATATAATAATTGCAGTTGATGAGGCTGCCGCAGACACTTGATGGTGGGCGGCAGTCTTTTTGTTTTACAGGAAATTGCGATGTGCCAGGGCACATTTCTTTTTTGTGTGAGAAATTTCGGCCGCCGGGATACTGTAACGGATGATTGCGGGTACTCGATTGCGGGCGGAAAAGAAAGCGGATGGAGAATACATATCCGCCTGGAGGGATGACATGCTGCATATTAAAAATTTAAATGACGGGCTGGAATTATTTAAGACACTTGGATCGGATGTGCGCATGCGGATCGTAGAGCTGCTTTCCGAACGCGGGGAGATGAATATGAATGAGATCGCGTCCGCGCTGGAACTGACGAACGGTGCGCTGACGGCACATATCCGCAGGCTCGAGGAGTGCGGGATTATCCAGACGGTGACGGAATGCACCGGACATGGCAATCAGAAGCTGTGCAGCATGAAAGTGGATCAGATTCTGGTGAACGGGCGTACCGAGGAGGTCCGCGAAGTCCGGGTAAAGGATGAGGAGCTTCAGATTGGGTACTTCGATGCATTTGATGTGAAGGATCCGTGCGGACTGTGCAGTGTGTACAGTATGATCGGCCGGGAAAATGACCCGCATTACTTTGCACTTCCGGACCGGCTACAGGCCGGGCTGCTCTGGTTCTCGGAGGGCTATGTGGAATACCGGATTCCGAACCTGCTTTCGGCGAATCAGCAGATGCATCAGATGACATTTTATTTTGAGATTTCTTCGGACCGGGTCGGAACGCTTCCCGACAGCCAGGCGGAGATCGATTTTTACCTGAATGAGCGGAAGATTGCCACCTGGGTGACGCCGCCGGAGTTTCAGTGGAGCAAGGGCATCTATACCCCTGCCTGGTGGTACGGGCGGGAACGGCAGTTCGGGCTGATGAAGATGATCGTTGTGACACGTTTTGGCACGTATTTTGACGGGCTGAAGGTATCGGAGATCGGGCTGGATGACTTTACGCCGGAGGAACTGCAGCATCTGAAGCTGCGCCTTGGCGTGGAGAAGCGCGGACGGTATCAGGGTGGCGTGGCGCTCTACGGTGCAGGTTTTGGCAACTACAATCAGGATATCCATGTGCGCGTCCACTATACCGGCGCAGAATAAATCAGAAGAAAAGAAAGAAACCGAAATTGGGTCATTGGCAGAATGGCTCAATTTTTTTGCGCAGAATTTGTGGAATACTGCCGAAAAAATAAAAAATGATTGAAATAGGCAGGCATTGTGCATATAATGTTTACAGTTGCTTAAAATATTTTAAAAATGCATAAACTATCATGCATGAAGGAGGACACAATGAGCGAGATGAAAGAACTGAAATACAATGAGCCGTGGATTCTTCAGCGTGCGGATCCGTATGTGTACCGTCATACCGATGGCATGTATTATTTTACCGCCTCTCTTCCGGAGTACAACGGGATCGCGCTGCGCCGTGCATCGACGCTGGCAGGTCTGGCGGACGCCGAAGAGACCATGATCTGGAAAAAGCATGACAAAGGAATCATGAGTGTACATATCTGGGCGCCGGAGCTGCATTATCTGGATGGCAAATGGTACATTTATTTTGCAGGCGGCGATATCGACGACATCTGGGCGATCCGTCCGTATGTGCTGGAGTGCGCAGACGAAGATCCGATTACCGGCACCTGGGTCGAAAAGGGAAAAATGCAGAGAAGTGATGACGATGAATTTTCCTTTGAGGATTTCTCTCTGGATGCGACAGTCTTTGAACACCGCGGCGAGCATTACTATGTGTGGGCGGAGAAGGTTGGCGTCGGCAAGAAGATTTCGAATCTGTACATTGCAAAAATGGAAAGCCCGTACAAGCTGAAGACGGCACAGGTACTTCTGACGACCCCGGACTATGACTGGGAGCGCGTGGGCTTCTGGGTAAATGAGGGACCGTTCCTGCTCAAACATGACGGCAAGCTGTTTCTGACGTACTCCGCAAGTGAGACCGGTATCGACTACTGCGTCGGCATGTTGACTGCAGATGAAGACGCAGATCTTCTGGATCCGGCTTCCTGGAAGAAGTCCCGCTATCCGGTGCTTCGCTCGGATGCGTCCAAAAAGATCTACGGACCAGGCCACAACTGCTTTGTCAAGTCTGAGGACGGCAGCAAGGATCTGATGATCTATCATGCGCGCACGGAGACTGAGATCGTCGGCGATCCGCTGTACAATCCGAACCGCCATGCGATGGTCATGGAAGTAAAGTGGGCTGAGGATGGCACACCGATCTTTTCTTATGAATAAGAATAAAAGGAAATGTTTCGTTGAGGTGCCTGCTGTGATGTAACCGGCAGGTGTATCTCAGAGAAAGGTTCTGTAAAATATAAAAGAGGAAACTGCAGCAATGATTTTTAAAGAAATGATTGCCGGTTTCCTCTTTTTCGTTTTATACATTACGGCATAATAACCTGTTACATCATCTCCGGTATCCCATTCGGCAGTGGACTGTACTGGATACGGAACTCGATATCCTGATTGTAATTGCCGAACCCGCGCCCGAACACGGTCAGCCCGCCGATGTGCTTGGCAGAATCCGGTACCTCCATGCGGAAGAAGAGCTTGTCCCGGTAATCGAGGTGCAGCTGGTCGATGCTCACATTGGAGAGACGTTCGTTGTCCATAAAGACACCGTTGTGATTGATGGTGAGTGTTTTCAGCAGGCCGTACTGGTTCCAGTTGGCGAACCACCAGTCCGGTGTGAACAGTCCCGGGACATCGGCGTAGTCTCCGGGGCTTGTCCAGACGCCGATGAACGTATGATTCAGATAGAAATGAATGTCAGACGGCCAGTTTTCATTACTGCCGGGTGCCTCGGAGGAGAGCTCGGCAGAGATGGAAATCTGGTCGATTTTATTGTGGTAGGGGATGATGCTTGGAATCTGGTACTCCACATAGCCACGGGAGAACCAGAGAATATCCGCCTCAAAGTGCTTCTGGTGTGCAAAATACCGGGCATCATCGACCTCACCGATCACGGATGTGGCAGTGGAGATCCCGCAGGTCGGGTAGACCTCATAGGAGGAGTACTGCCCGGCACGCAGGTAAGACTTATATTCATTATTATACTGGATGCCGCGGTTCAAAATGAACAGGATCTTGTCCAGATGCGGCTCACACAGCTTCAGATTGCCATGGACATTCGGGTCGGAGGTGACGCGGATCAGATCGGCACCCTCGAGCTTCCGGATGTGGTTTGTCAGCGCGCCGTTTGTGATGTCGAGCTGCTCAGCGAGCTCATTCATGCTCATTTTACCGCGTTCCAGCAGCAGGTTCAGGATGGAAATCCGCACCTCTGAGCCAAGTGCCTTGAAGACTTCGAGTTCTTCGGAAAGATTTTTAATGTAACGCATGTTGTCCCTTTCTGATGGTATGATACAAAATACCTTTTACCCCAACATTATGATATACTTCTATGTATAAATTTTAAAATAAAACCACGGAAAACGCAATTGAATTTTAGAAAAAAGTAAAGAAAACTGAGAATTTTTTAAGGAAAAATAAAGGATCAAAATCGGGTTTGAGCATCCTGCACAAAAAAACAGGGGTATGATTGTCAATAACGGACGGACTTTTTGGTAATTATAGAAAATCATAAAATAATTTAATTTGTAATTGACAATACGACGAAAACGTTGTATATTATGACTAGAAATTTTAAAAAGCAAAAAAAAGTGTACAGGATGCACAAAAGTATTTCGAAGCAATCGAAATAGTCACATGTGCACATTGTACCAAAAGGAGGATCTTTATGAAGAAGAAATGGCTTACAATGCTCCTCGCTGCTTCCATGGTAGCATCCATGGGAACGGTTGCTTTCGCTGAGGAAGAGACCGAGGCAGCTCCGAGCGCAGTCACCACCGTAGGACCGGAAGACGGAACACACTTTGAACTGTGGTCATTCGTAGACGTACACAATGAGTTCTACGCAAACATGGTAAATGAGTGGAATGAGCAGAATCCGGACAAGCAGATCCAGATCACGTTCAGTACTTATCCGTACTCTGACATGCACAACAAGCTGATGATGTCCCTGCAGGCTGGCAGCGGCGCACCGGATATGTGCGATATCGAGATCGGTCAGTTCCCGAACTACGTTGGTGAGGATTGCCCGCTGTACGATATGACAGATGCACTTGCTCCGTATGAAGATTCTCTTGTAAAGGCTCGTCTGGATGTATACTCCAGAGCAGATGGCGCAAGAATCGGTGTTCCGACACACGTAGGCGCTACCGTAATGTACTGGAACGCAGACATCTTTGAGCAGTATGGACTGGATTACAAGTCTGTAAAGACCTGGGATGATTATACCGCACTTGGTGAGCAGCTGAAGGAAGCTTCCAATGGTGAAGTGTACCTGACTTCTGTTGATACAGGCGGAACAGACTGGCTGTGGCTGGCTATGGCTGAGTACGGTGAGGACTGGACCGGCGGCCTTGGCGAGGATGCAGAGGTAAATGTACAGCTTGATTCTGTACAGAAGATGCTGACCATGCAGCAGGAGTGGCTGAACGATGGTATCGCAATGATCTCTACTGACGGACATACCGACACAGACGGATGCCGTGCACAGATCGTTGATGGCAAGATCGCTTCCTTCCCGAAGGCAATGTGGTACATGAGCCGTTTCACAAACTACATGCCGGATGAAAAGGGCAAATGGGATATCACGACCTGCCCGGTATTCGAAGAGGGTCAGAAGTGTTCCGTTGGTATCGGTGGTACCGGTACAGTTGTAACAAACGAGTGCGAGAATCCGGAGCTTGCAGCAGAGTGGCTTGCATGGGCTAAGTGCTCTGAGGAAGGTGAGAAGCACATCTGGAATGACCTTGGATTTGACGTTTGCAACGAGTCCCTGTGGTCTGATGAGGCATTCGCATATGACGAGTCCAACCAGTACAACACATTCTTCCGTGTAAAGCCGTATGAGGTTCTGAATGAGCTGGCAGCAGACGATGCGATCGGAACGATCTACACGACTTCCAACTCTCCGGCACTGAACGAGCAGATCAACACCTACACCCTGAACGAGATCTTCGTTGACGGCATGGATGTAGCAGATGCACTTCAGGAAGCTCAGGACGCAATCGAGAGCGAGATCGGCTGATAGGCGGTTCGCAACGATTCAAGTAATATGAAATGATATGGGGGGAGGTCAAGGGAATTGCATTCCCGGGCCGCCCCTCTTTGATGTGAAGATGTGAAAGGAGGAATACATTGTGAAAAAGGCAAAGAAGTTATTGTATTCCCAGAAGATCGCACCGTATGTGTTTGTGGTTCCGTTTGTGCTGAGCCTGCTGATTTTCTGGTTGTATCCGCTGGTTTCTGGTATTTCAATGAGTTTTCAGGATGTATCATTCGGCGGAATGAAATGGGTGGGACTCAAGCATTTTAAAAAGCTGCTCGGTGATAAAGTATTCCGTATCGCCGTAGGAAACAGCTTGGAATATATGGTGCTGACACTGCTTCTGATGGTGCCGATCCCGATGCTGCTGGCAGTGCTCCTTGAGAGCCGTCTGACAAAGGCGAAGGGTGTATGGAAAGTCATCATGTACATTCCGGCACTGACGTCCGTAGTTATTTCCGGTCTGCTGTTCCGTCTGATGTTCTCCGAGGGAGACAATGGACAGCTGAACGTTATCATGAATGCACTCGGAAAGGCGTCTCAGCCGTGGCTGAGATCCAAGTCGACCGGTTGGTGCGCACTGCTGCTTCTGTGCGTATGGCGCTGGACCGGCGTTAATATCCTCTATTATGTGGCAGGACTGAAGGCGATTGATACATCCCTGTACGAGTCCGGAGATATCGACGGTGCAAATGGATGGCAGAAGTTCCGTTACATCACACTTCCGCTTCTGAAGCCGACGACGGTATACGTTGTCACGATTTCCGTATTCGCAGGTCTGTCCATGTTCCTTGAGAGCTTCATGATCTGGGGCGGCAACGGATCTCCGAAGAACATCGGTCTGACGATCGTAGGATACCTGTATCGTCGTGGTATTGAGAAAAATGAGATGGGTTACGCATGCGCGGTTGGTGTCGTACTGATGGTGATCGCACTTGTAATCAACTTCGTACAGCTCATAGCGACGGGTACCTTCCATATCGGAAAGAAAAAGGAGGACTAGGGAAATGGCAAAGACTCCAAAACAGAAAACAATGGCAGAAAACCATAAAGTGGGAACCGTGCTGGCGACCGGCCTGTTCCTGATCATCTGTCTGCTGATCGCATTTCCGCTTGTCTGCGGTCTGCTCGGTTCTTTCCGGGATGGCGCAAAAGTAATCACGACTGGTATGTCTCTGGATCTGCACTCACCGGTCAGCCTCCAGAACTACAGTGAGCTGTTTGCGATTTTCCATCCGAAGGGAATGTCCGCAGATGTACTGGAGACATCCAGAAAGTATTTCATGTGGTATAAGAACAGCCTGATCCTGACACTGACGACGGTAGTGCTGACACTGCTTGTCTGCTACTTTGTCGCATATGGACTTTCCATGTATAAGTTCAAACTGCAGGGCTTCCTGTTTTTCATGGTCATCGCAACGATGTCCGTACCGTTCGAAATTCTGATGCTCCCGCTGTATCAGGAGATCACCAAGATCGGTCTTGTAGACAGCAACGCAGGTGTATTCCTGCCGGGTCTGTGTGCAGCCGGTACGATTTTCTTCTTCAAGCAGTATATGACGAGCCTTCCGAAAGAACTGCTGGATGCAGCACGTGTGGATGGCTGTACCGAGTATGGCATCAGTGTCAAGATCATGATGCCGATCACGAAGCCGGCATTCGCTTCTCAGGCGATCATGTGTGCGATGGGTTCCTGGAACAACATGCTCTGGCCGATGCTCGTATTCCGTGATACAAGCAAGTTCACACTGCAGATTGGTTTAAATACCCTTCTGACCCCGTACGGTAATAACTACAATGTCCTGATCGCAGGTTCCATGTTTGGTATCCTTCCGATCCTGGCGATCTACCTCATCTTCAACCGCTACCTCGTAGAAGGTATGACGAGCGGTGCAGTAAAGGGCTGATCGACAAAGAGGGCAGTACATAGTACCGGTAAATACAGATTTTTTGATACCCCACGCTCGTCGTGGGGTATTGTTTGTCCTGAAATCAGATTCGCCGGTGCGACCTGCAAAATACAGTGATGTGGTCCAATGTTATATTAACGTTAATCGTATGATCCTACAAAAACAGTTGCGCAGATATCAAAATGGAAAAGAAGGAAAACAGCAAAATGCATAAAAATATTTACAAAAATGCAAATATTTTATACAGAAAGAAAGAACAAAAACACTTGTAAGAAGCAAGTGTTTTGTGGTATTCTCAATTTAGCTTAACTTAAAATATTTTAATTATTTATGGAGCGAGGACATTATGGCAAAGTACGTTATCAACACAGAAAACAAAAAAAGCAAAATCAACAAAGAGATCTACGGACATTTTTCAGAGCATCTTGGACGCTGCATCTATGAGGGACTTTACGTAGGAGAGAATTCCGACATCCCGAATACGAACGGTATGCGGAACGATGTAGTAGAGGCGCTCAAGGAGATGAAGATTCCGGTACTTCGCGGGCCGGGTGGATGTTTCGCCGATGAATATCACTGGAGAGACGGCGTAGGCCCGAAGGAGACCCGTAAGAAAATGATCAACACCCACTGGGGCGGAGTCGTAGAGGACAACAGCTTCGGTACGCATGAGTTCTTCGAGCTGTGCCGCCAGCTGGGCTGTAAGGCATACATCAACGGCAACGTCGGAAGCGGCACCGTACAGGAGATGTCTGAGTGGGTCGAGTACATGACCTTTGAGGGTGTATCCCCGATGGCAGATATGAGAAAGGCAAATGGCCATGAGGATGCCTGGACCGTTGATTATTTCGGAGTCGGCAACGAGAACTGGGGCTGCGGCGGAAACATGACACCGGAGTACTACGGCAATCTTTACCGCAGATATCAGACCTACGTGCGTGAGTACAATCAGGACAAGAAGATCTTCAAGGTAGCATGCGGACCGAATGTAGACGACTATGAGTGGACCGAGGGTGTGATGAAGACCTGCTTCCGTCATTGCCCGCCACAGTTCCACGGATTCATGGACGGACTTTCTCTTCATTATTATACACATCCGGAAGGATGGGAGATCAAGGGCAGCGCGACCGACTTCGATGAGAAGGTATGGTACAAGACGCTTGCAAAGACGCTGTACATGGAGACACTGATCAACCGCCACGGCGCGATCATGGATCAGTATGACCCGGAGAAGAAGGTAGGTCTGATCGTCGATGAGTGGGGTACCTGGTTCACGGTAGAGCCGGGCACGAATCCGGGATTTTTGTATCAGCAGAACACGATGCGTGACGCGCTCGTCGCAGGCATCAACCTCAACATCTTCAACAAGCATTCTGACCGTGTGAAGATGGCGAATATCGCACAGCTCGTCAACGTACTGCAGTCTGTCATCCTGACCGATGGCCCGCAGATGATCAAGACACCGACCTACCATGTATTCAAGATGTTCAAGAATCATCAGGATGCGACGCTGGTAGACAGCCATGTCGAGACCGAGCAGATCGGACTGGAAGACGAGTATCAGGTACCGAACCTGAGCGAGTCTGCTTCCATCGATGCAGACGGCAAGCTGCAGATCACGATCGCAAACCTGTCTGTGACCGACAGCTATCCGGTAGAGACCAGAATCGTTGGTTTTGCAGGCGAGAAGGTCAGCGCAGAGATCCTGACCGAGGAGATGCATGCGATGAATACGTTCGAGAATCCGGATGCAGTGACTGTAAAGGCATTCGATGGCGTAGAGCGCGTTCATGGCGGACTGAAGTTCACGATCCCGGCATGCTCCGTACTGCATATCACAGTAGAGTAAGAGGATAGCTCGAAGGCTGATATGAAAGGCATCTTTATAAATCAAATATTATGGAAATATAGAGTATTTGAAGTACTGTCGGCAAATTAGTAGATATAATAGTATGATTTGCTCGCAGGAATAAAGGGAAGATGGGTTTGCTTAGTCGGCTGGAGAGAGATGCATTATGAATATAGAAGATAAAAAAGATCAGATCGGTGCGGCACCGAATACCTCGGAGCCGCGCCGGTTCTGCAGAAAATGCCTGACCCGCGAGATGGAGCAGACGGAATATTTCCGTACCTTGCATGAGTACATCGAGCATCTCGATGCAGATCTGAAGGTGAGCAGCGAACGCTATGAGGAGCGGCTCGCACTCTGCAAAGAATGTGAGAAGCTGTATCAGGGGATGTGCCGGATCTGCGGCTGCTATGTGGAGCTGCGGGCGGTGATGAAGAAGAACAGCTGTCCGCTCGTAAAGCCGGCGTGGACGCGGGTGCAGGAAGCAAGCAGCGAAGCGGATTGCGAATGAATATCCGCTTTGAGCTGAATCAGGTGCAGGCATGGGGAAATATCAGAAAAGTAGCAAATAGAATGATATAAGAAACACAGGAGGGAAACATATGCAGAAGTACGCAAAAATGGTCATCGACAAGGATTTCCGTATTTCCGAGATCGACAAGCGGATTTACGGTTCCTTTATTGAGCACCTTGGAAGAGCCGTGTATGAGGGAATTTATCAGCCGGGACATCCGTCGGCCGATGAGAACGGATTCCGCCGTGATGTCATGGATCTGGTAAAAGAGCTGAATGTCCCGATCGTACGTTATCCGGGTGGAAACTTTGTATCCAGCTTCGTATGGGAGGACAGTGTAGGACCGGTAGACCAGCGTCCGAGACGTCTGGAGCTGGCATGGCGCAGCCTTGAGACGAATGAGATCGGTGTCAATGAGTTCGCAAAGTGGACGAAGGCCGTTGACTCTGAGATCATGATGGCAGTCAACCTCGGCACCCGCGGTGTCGCTGATGCCTGCAACCTGCTCGAGTACTGCAACCATCCGTCAGGCACGAAATATTCCGACTGGCGTATCAGCCACGGTGTCAAAGATCCGCTGAACATCAAGACCTGGTGCCTGGGCAATGAGATGGATGGACCGTGGCAGCTTGGAGCAAAGACTCCGGTCGAGTACGGACGCCTGGCAGCAGAGACTGCAAAGGCGATGAAGCTGATCGATCCGACCATCGAGCTCGTCTCCTGCGGAAGCTCCAATACGCAGATGCCGACCTTCCCGCAGTGGGAGGCAACGACCCTTGAACATACGTATGATTATGTAGATTATGTATCCCTGCATCAGTATTTCGGCAATCCGGACAATGATACGGAGAACTTCCTTGCGCGTTCGATGGAGATGGATCATTTCATCAAGACCGTCATCGCCACCTGCGATTTTGTAAAGGCAAAGAAGCGCGGCAAGAAGGATATTAACCTGAGCTTCGACGAGTGGAACGTATGGTTCCATGCAAATGAGGCGGACGGGGATACGATGAAGAACCATCCGTGGCAGCAGGCTCCGGCACTTCTGGAAGACCACTACACGTTCGAAGATGCGCTCGTCGTAGGATTGCTTCTGATCACGATGATCAAGCATTCCGACCGTGTGAAGATGGCGTGCCTGGCACAGCTCGTAAACGTCATCGCACCGATCATGACCGAGACGAACGGCCCGGCATGGAAGCAGACGATTTACTATCCGTATCTGCACGCATCCAAGTACGGACGCGGCGTAGCTCTGCAGCCGGTGCTTTCTTCCTCCAAGCATGACACGAAGGAGTACACAGACGTCACAGACGTAGACTCCGTAGCAGTATGGAATGAGGAGCAGGATGAGGTGACAATCTTTGCGGTGAACCGTGACCTTAGCGATGATATCACACTGACCTGTGATCTCGGAAACTTCGAGGGCTATCAGCTCATTGAGCACATTGTGCTGGAGTGCGACGACCTCAAGGCAGTCAACTCCGCAGCAGCAGAGAAGGTAGCACCGAAGCTTTCGGCTGAGACAAAGGTAGACGGCAGAACCGTGACCAGCAATCTGCACAAGGCATCCTGGAATGTGATCCGTCTGGGACGTAAGTAAAATAATGGATTAGCATTTGGATATGAGCAGGGAGCGAGGCGGGCTGTGAAGATTCGTCAGATTCGCGTAATGTCTGCTATGCGGAATAAAAAAGACGGCAGTGTCGGTTCGGCAGAAACTATATGCTGGATTGGCACTGCTGTTTTTATGTCTTTCTCTCACGAACACAAGAGAAGACAAGAATTCCCCTCGTTTTCACTTGCAAGAAGTAGAATGGTGCGATAGAATAGAGAACAGAGCGGCATGCCGCACATCATTTACTACTAGAAAAGAGGACTTGGATATGAAAATCGTAAAAGCAAAAGATTACAACGATCTGAGCAGAAAAGCAGCAAATATCATTTCTGCACAGGTGATTATGAAGCCGAACTGTGTACTGGGACTGGCGACCGGATCGACGCCGATCGGCACCTATAAGCAGCTGGTCGAGTGGTACAATAAGGGAGATCTGGATTTCTCTGAGGTGACGACCGTGAACCTGGACGAGTACAAGGGACTGACCAGAGACAATGAGCAGAGCTACTACTATTTCATGAATGAGAACCTGTTCAGCAAGGTCAATATCGACCGCAACCGTACCTTCCTTCCGGATGGCACAGAGCCGGACAGTGAAGTTGCCTGCGGCGAATATAACCGCATCATTCATTCTGTTGGCGGTGTGGATCTGCAGCTGCTGGGTCTTGGCCACAACGGACACATTGGATTCAACGAGCCGGGCATCGCATTTGAGAAAGAGACGCACTGCGTAAAGCTGACTGAGCGCACGATCAAGGCAAACATGCGCTTCTTCGTTTCTGAAAATGATGTCCCGAAGGAAGCCTACACGATGGGCATCAAGACGATCATGTCTGCACACCGCATCCTCGTAGTCGTATCCGGAGAGGATAAGGCAGAGGCAGTCAAGAACGCTTTCTTTGGACCGGTCACTCCGTCTGTACCGGGCTCCATCCTGCAGCTGCACAACGATGTGACGGTCGTTGCAGATGAGGCGGCTCTGTCCTTGTGTGATGGACTTTACTAATTTTTAGAACAAATTTGCCCGGACTTTCATGAGTGAAGGTCCGGGCTTTTTTGTTCAAAGTTTATCCCATCACAGCCGTGACATGATACTCTGTCTTTTCTTTTTCGAATGGAATGATATGTCCTTCGATCTCTTTGCCGTCTACGATCAGCTTCTGGATGCCCTTCTGTACGCCGTTCGGGTTCTGGACGTCGATGTAGTAGCGGGCGCCACGGAAGGAGCGCTCGAGATGGAAGTCACCGAAGCCTTCCGGTACGCACGGATCGATGCCGAGTCCGTCGTACTCCGGCTGTACGCCAAGGATGGCCTGTGAGATATTCACGAAGGTCCATGCGGCGGTTCCGGTCAGCCAGCTGTTCTTGGCCTCGCCGAAGAATTTGGCATCCGCACCGGCTACCATCTGCGAGTAGACATATGGCTCGGTCCGATGGATCTCGCTGATATCCTCGATGTAGGCCGGGCAGGTCTTTTTATAGATCTCGAATGCGCGGGAGCCGTGTCCGACGACGGTCTCTGCGATCGATACCCACGGATTGTTGTGGCAGAAGATACCTGCGTTTTCCTTATATCCAGGCGGATAGGAGGAGACTTCACCAAGGTTCAGATAGTACCGGGTGTAGGCCGGCTGCAGGATCATGATGCCGTACTTGGTATCCAGACGCTCCTCGACGGACTTTAATGCGCGCTCTGCGAGTCCTTCCTTGATGCCGACTCCGGCGAGGACACAGAAGCCCTGCGGCTCGATGAAGATCTGGCCTTCCTCGCATTCCTTTGAGCCGACCTTCTGGGACTGTGCATCGTAGGCACGGATGAACCATTCACCGTCCCAGCCATCCTTTAAGATCGCGGCGTACATCTTGTCGACTTCGTCAAGCGCATCCTTTGCGAGGTCTTCTTTTCCGAGGCGGTGGCACAGCTCGGCATATTCTCTGCCGTATTTTACGAACATTCCGGCGATGAAGACAGATTCTGCGACCGGTCCTTCAGACGGTCCGGTCGTCTGGAACGGCTCGCCCGGTGTGTCGGAGAAGCAGTTCAGATTCAGACAGTCATTCCAGTCTGCACGGCCGATCAGCGGAAGGTCATGTGGGCCCTTGTGCTCGACGATGTAGCGGAAGGAACGGGTCAGGTGCTCAAAGAGCGGAGCAGCCTTGGATTCATCGTTGTCGAACGGTACCTGTTCGTCCAGAATTGAGAAATCTCCGGTCTCCTTGATATAAGCAGCAGTGCCTGCGATCAGCCAGAGCGGATCGTCGTTGAAGCCGCTGCCGATGTCCATATTGCCCTTTTTGGTAAGCGGCTGGTACTGATGGTATGCACTGCCGTCCTCGAACTGGGTGGAAGCGATGTCGATGATACGCTCCTTTGCACGCTCCGGGATCAGGTGTACGAAGCCGAGCAGGTCCTGACAGGAGTCGCGGAAGCCCATACCGCGTCCGGTACCGGACTCATAGTAGGAAGCGGAGCGGGACATGTTGAACGTCACCATGCACTGATACTGGTTCCAGATATTGACCATGCGGTTGACCTTTTCGTCTGCGGAATCGACGGTATATTTTGCGAGCAGTGTATCCCAGTATTCATTCAGCTTTGCGAAAGCTGCGTCGACCTGCGCATCGGTCTGGAAGCGGGCGAGCAGCTCATTGGCCGGTTTTTTATTGATGATGCCCGGCTTTTCCCATTTTTCTTCCTTCGGATTCTCTGCGTAGCCGAGCACGAAGATCAGGCTGCGGGATTCGCCCGGAGCGAGGGTGAGCTCGATGTGATGTGCAGCGACCGGCGACCAGCCACTTGCAATCGAATCACTGCAACGGCCATTTTCGACGGCTTCCGGATTAGAGCCTTCCCGGTATGCGCCGATGAAGCAGTCGCGGCTCGTGTCGAAGCTGTCGACCGGAGTGTTGACACTGAAGTAGGAGTAGTGATTCCGGCGCTCGCGGTACTCCGTCTTGTGATAGATCGTGGAGCCAACGACTTCCACTTCACCGATGCTTAAGTTCCGCTGGAAGTTGGTCATATCATCCATCGCGTTCCAGAGGCAGAACTCTACATAAGAGAAGAGCTTCAGAGACTTCGGTGCGTCAGTCTGGTTCGTCAGTGTGAGGCGGTTCACCTCGCATGTCGCATCCATCGGGACGAAAGCGAGCAGGTCGGCAGCTATGCCGTTCTTTGAAGAACAGAAGCGGCTGTAGCCGATGCCGTGGTGGCAGGCATAGGAGTCCAGCTCGGTCTGTGTCGGCTTCCAGCCAGGGTTCCATACGGTATCGCCGTCCTTGATATAATAATATTTTCCGTTTGCATCGTATGGAATGTCATTGTAGCGGTAACGGGTAATGCGCAGAAGCTTGGCATCTTTGTAGAAGCTGTAGCCGCCGCAGGTGTTCGATAAGAGGGAAAAGAAATCATTGCAGCCGAGGTAATTGATCCACGGGAGCGGTGTCTTCGGCGTCGTAATCACGTATTCACGATTCGCGTCATCAAAATAGCCGTATTTCATAAGTTCAGTCTCTCCTTTACCAATGTACTGAAAACGATTAAGTAAAATGGCAAAAAAAATTGCCTGTCCGATTAATCAAAGTATACCGTGACTTTTTCCGGAAATCAACTACTGAAATTATTTTTGTGAAAAATGCCGGGACGGGAGCGGAAAATACAGACAAATAGAAGGGGAGAAACGAAAACCGGATGAGAAAAGAAATATTGTGAAAATCCATAAAAAATATTGTAATAGAGACAAAAAAGTGATAAAATAATACAGAAAAAGCTTTCGGAAAGCACAAAAACAAAAGAAAACAGGAAAAAAGAACCAGAGAAAACGATTAAGTAAAATCAGACGGGCTGAAGAGTCAGGCAGAAGATGGGGTGCTGAAATGGTTTCAATGAAGGACATAGCAAAGCTGTGCGGAGTTTCCGTTGCGACGGTGAGCAAGGCACTGAATGATTACAGCGATGTAGGGGAGGCGACGAAGGCGCGTATCCGTGCAGTTGCAGAGGAGCGGGGATATTTCCCGAATTCTTCTGCGCGGGCGCTCAAGACGAACCGTACCTACAATCTTGGCGTACTATTTGTGGATGAGGCACACAGTGGCCTGACCCACGATTTTTTTGCCTCCGTACTGGAAAGCTTCAAGGTACGGGCAGAATCGAGGGGGTATGATATTACCTTTGTGAACGGAAATGCGAGTAACCGCAGGATGAGTTATTATGAACACTGCCGCTATCGGGGGGTGGACGGCGTGGTCATTGCCTGCATTGACTTTTACAATCCGGAGGTACAGAATCTGATCCAGAGCGACCTGCCGGTCATCACGATCGACCATGTATTTGACAACCGTGCGGCAGTACTCTCTGACAATGTGAACGGGATGGAAGAGCTGGTGGAGTACATCTGCGGTATGGGGCATGAGCGCGTGGCCTATATTCATGGCGCAGATTCCTCGGTATCGCGGAACCGCATCAGCAGTTTTTACCGGACGATGGCGAAGCAGGGGATCAATGTCCCGGATGACTATATCTGTGAGGCACAGTATCGTGATACGGAGGCGACCAGGCGACTGACTCTGGAGCTTTTGGATTTGCCAAAGCCGCCGACCTGCATCATTTATCCGGATGATTTTTCGGCGCTTGGCGGGATCAATGCGATCCGGGAGCGTGGGCTGAGTATTCCGGATGATATTTCGATCGCAGGCTATGACGGGATCCTGCTTTCAAAGGTGATGGAGCCGCGGCTGACGACGATCTGTCAGGATACGGCGGGCATCGGAAAGACGGCAGCGGATCGCCTGATTCAGGAGATCGAATACCCGAGGACCGCACTGATCGAGCATGTGATGGTGAAGGGGCACCTGCAGAAGGGCGGCTCTGTGAAAAAAATCAGGTGATTTAGCAGTTTTCAAATCTGTTCTTGTGTGATAGAATGGGAAAAGTGTCAGAAACAGGGAGGATAAGAAATGGATTGTATTATTATAGGAATCGCCGGAGGAACCGGATCAGGAAAGTCTACTTTTACGAACCGGCTGCGTGACCGCTTCGGAGATGACATTACCGTTATCTATCATGACAACTACTACAAGCAGCATGATGATATTCCGTTTGAGGAGCGCAAGAAGCTGAATTATGACCATCCGGATGCATTTGAGACGGATCTGCTGATTGAGCATATCAGAAAGCTTCGCAACGGTGAGAGCATTGAGTGTCCGGTCTATGATTACACGATGCACAACCGTTCGAATCAGACGGTTCATATTGAGCCGCGCAAGATTATCCTCATTGAGGGGATCCTTTTGCTGGCAGATCCGAGACTGCGCAGCCTGCTCGATATCAAGATCTACGTCGAAGCGGATGCGGATGAGCGGATTCTGCGGAGAATCCTCCGCGATGTAAAAGAGCGTGGAAGAGACATTGACAATATCGTCGAGCAGTACCTCACGACGGTAAAGCCGATGCATTATCTCTATGTCGAGCCGACCCGTGCGACTGCGGACATTGTGATCAACAGTGGTATGAACGACGTCGCGTTTGACATCGTCCAGTCAAAGATTCAGCTGTTGCTTGAAAGCAGATAAGCGAATGCTTATCTGCTTTCATGAGCAAGTAGCGAAGCGGATTGCGAATGTCTGCTTTACTGCAGATAAGCGAATGCTTATCTGCTTTCATGACATATCATAAGGAGGGATCCGCTTGCGGGAGGATTCCTTATGATCTTACAAGTAGCGAAGCTAGGCCCCGCAGCAGAAGCCCCGCAGCAAAGCTGCAGGGATGAGCAGCAGGGATGGATTGCGAATGTCCGTTTTACTGCAGATAAGCGAATGCTTATCTGCGTTCATGACATATTATACGGAGAAAAGACAGAAAAAGGCGCTGCCACCGTCGAGACGGATGAGGCAGCGCCTTTCATGTGCGATGATTATTTATTTTGTGCAGAAGCAATCAGTGTCTTGAGCTGCTCGGTGAATTCGTCACCAAGACCGTAAACTTCCTGAATCAGTGCGGAAGCGACCTCCGGGACATCTTCACGTGTGATGCCGGAAGCAAGTGCCAGACGTACTGCGTACTGCTGACGGGTCAGTGCCGGGACAAAGAGGCGTGCGCGCTTCTTGCCGCTCGGTACGGTGCCGACTTCTGAGATCATATGATTTTTCTCAAGAAGAGAAAGCATCCGGACAACGTAAGTATAGTCCGCATGCGGGTCATTCAGAATCTGCATGATATCCATGCTCGTAAGCGACTTATCGCTCTTCCACAGGATCTCCATGAGCTGCTCCTGCTTTTCTGACAGAATAAATACATCATTGAATACATTCTTAGGCATTCCAAAGTCCTCCTCTGTAATCTGGTCCATCTTGTTAGCTTTCTAGTTAATGAAGGACAACATAGATTATCATGATTATAAAGCAGTTCGCTGATCTCGTCAACTGAAATCTGCATCAGAATCGTGATTTTGTATAGTTTTAACCAAATAGCTGCCTGCTGCTATTTGGTTCATGAGCAAGTAGCGAAGTGGATTGCGAATATCCGCTTTGACCAGAAGCTGAACAGTGGCATATAATGAGAGGAAGGGAAGATGCAGGAGGGCATATGGCAAAGGTCATTATTGATGCGGGACATGGTGGAATGGATCCGGGAGCGGTGTATGAAGGACGGATGGAGAAAAATGACACCTTAAATCTGGCACTGGCAGTCGGGGATATTTTAAAGGAAAACGGAGTGGATGTTGTCTATACAAGGACGGATGATGTGTACGACACGCCGTTTGAAAAGGCACAGATCGCGAACCGCGAAGGCGGTGATTTTCTGCTCTCGATTCACCGCAACTCCAGCCCGGAGCCGAACCAGTATTCCGGCGTGGAGTCACTTGTGTACGATAAGCAGGGGAGGAAAGTACAGCTGGCAGAAAATATCAACAGCGAGTTGGAGAGGGCAGGATTTCGGAATCTCGGCGTGAAGGAGCGACCAAACCTTATTGTTTTGAAAAGGAGTAAAATGCCTGCGGTGCTCGTGGAAGCAGGATTTCTGAATACGGATGCAGACAATGCACTCTTTGATGAACGGTTTGGGGAGATCGCGGAGGCGATCGCAGATGGGGTGCTGAAAACGTTGCGGGAAGATGGGATGCTGCAGCAGGAACAGGAGGATGACAGACCGACGGAGAAGCTGTACCGGGTGCAGACCGGGGCTTACCGCAACCGGGCCTATGCAGAAGATCTGCTCTACCGGCTTCAGGGCCAGAATTTTCCGGCCTACATTTTGCTGGAGGACGGACTTTACAAGGTACAGGTCGGGGCTTACCGTCAGCTCGATAATGCCGTGCGGATGGAGGAGGCGCTGCGGGATCAGGGATATTCGACGTTTATCGCGGTGTGAGCATGCCGGAATCTTAAGAATTGTGGAAGCAGCGAGCTTGTACTTGCCGGGGAAAGGATCATCTGTTATACTAAAAGGTAAAGCAACGCATGTACTATTAAGGTATAAAAGGAATACAAATGGAAAAAGAAAGATTACAACAGATCGCAGCTCCATTGCTTGCCTGGTTTGCAGAGCATGCGCGGGATCTGCCGTGGCGTATCCGGCCGACGGCGTACCGGGTGTGGGTGTCTGAGATCATGCTGCAGCAGACGAGAGTCGAGGCAGTCAAGCCGTTTTATGCGCGTTTTATGGAGGCATTGCCGGATGTGGCAGATCTGGCGGCCTGTCCGGAAGACCGGCTTTTGAAGCTGTGGGAGGGACTTGGCTATTACAGCCGCGTCCGGAATATGCAAAAGGCGGCCCGGATCGTCTGTGAGCAGTATGGCGGCGTGATGCCGACCGACTATGAGACATTGCTTGCGCTTCCGGGGATTGGCAGCTATACCGCAGGTGCGATTGCTTCCATTGCGGGAGGCGAGGCAGCCCCGGCGGTGGACGGCAATGTCCTGCGCGTCGTGACCCGTATCTGTGAGAGCCGGGCGGATATCACGAAGCAGTCGGTAAAAAAAGAAGTGGAGGCAGATCTGCGTCAGGTGATGCCAAAGGGGCAGCCGGGCGCATTCAATCAGGCCATGATGGAGCTTGGCGCGACGGTCTGTGTGCCAAATGGTGCGCCGGACTGTGCGTCCTGCCCGGTACGGCAGTTCTGTCTGTCCGGTGCGGATGGAAGCTGGACGGAAATTCCAGTGAAGGCACCGAAGAAGCCGCGCCGCATGGAGGAGCGCACGGTGTTCGTGATCCGGGATACAGAGCGGGCGGCCATTCAGAAGCGCCCGAAGAAAGGATTGCTGGCCGGACTGTATGAGTTGCCGAATGTGGAAGGGCATCTGAGTGCGGATGAGGCGCTGGCGATGGTGCGCCAGATGGGGTTTTCCCCGATCCGGATTCGTCCGCTGCCGGAGGCGAAGCATATCTTCAGTCATATTGAGTGGCAGATGCTGGGATATCTGGTACTGGTAGAAGATACGGATGCCAAGGAAGCGCGCACGCCGCTTGGGAATGCGCAGGAGCTGCTCTTTGTCGAGCCGTCTCGCACCGAGCGGGAGTATCCGATCCCGGCGGCATTTGCGGCTTACGTCACGTCACTGAATATTCTGCTTGGACAGGAGAAATTCGAGGAGGCCGGTGGATGACGCCCCCCGATAGTAAAGCGGCAGAAATAGACTGTGAGCATGTTAGCCCAGTCGTCAGGCCGCGTTCGTAGAGATATATAATCACCCATAGGGATGGAGAAGACCCGAGTCAGGGAAATCCACTGCGTCTATAAAGCGATAAGAAGAGGGATTGAACTTACAGGGGATAGAGAGAAAAAGGAGAAGAACATGAAAATTCTTACGATTGCAATTCCGTGTTATAATTCGGAAGCATATATGGAAAAGTGTATCAAGTCGATGCTTCCGGCAGGAGAGGATCTGGAGATCCTGATCGTGGACGATGGATCTACGAAAGATCGCACGCCGCAGATCGCAGACGCTTATGCGGCCCGCTATCCGGGTATCATCAAGGCAGTACATCAGGAGAACGGCGGTCATGGTGAGGCAGTCAATGCCGGACTGCGCAACGCGACGGGACGCTATTATAAGGTCGTAGACAGCGACGACTGGGTGAATACCAAGTCTCTGATCCGCATCATGACGAAGATGAAGGAACTGGAGGAGGACGGCGGCGTGGACATGCTGCTGGCGAACTTTGTCTATGACAAAGTGGGGGCAAAGCATAAAAAGCTGATGCGGTTTAAGAATGTCTTTCCGGTCAATGAGGTGTTTGGCTGGGAGCAGATGGGACATATGCATGAGACACAGTATATTCTGATGCACAATATTTTTTATCGCACCCAGATGCTGAAGGATTGCCATCTCGAGCTGCCAAAGCATACGTTCTATGTAGATAATATTTTCGCATTCCAGCCGTTTCCGTATGTGGAAAAGCTCTACTATATGGATGAGAACCTCTACCATTACTTTATCGGAAGAGATGACCAGTCAGTCAACGAGAAGGTCATGATCGGCCGGATCGATCAGCAGATCCGCGTAAATAAGATCATGATCGATGTTATGGGTGCGCAGGATTTTTCGACGAAGGATCCGCACCTGAAAAAATATATGCTGATCTACTTAAGCAAAATCATGATGGTGACTTCCATGATGCTGATCCTGGACGGATCCGAGGAGGCGCTTGCAAAGAAGGCGGACATCTGGAATTACCTGAAGGAACATGACGCAGAAGATTACAAAAAGCTGCGTGCCGGATTGCTCGGCATCGCCATGAACCTTCCGGGCAAGGTCGGAAGAAAAGCGACGATCCTCGGATATAAGGCGGCGCGGAAGTTTGTTGGATTCAATTAATTTACGCTACAATTACGTTTAATCGTTCCGGATGCGCCGTAAAGGTCACTTCCTCATGGAATCCGAAAATCTCCCCGTCGGTATGTACGCACAGCGGGTGTCCGGTCTGGATGGTCACGCTTTTGCAGGTGATGAGATGGATGCCGGGCTTGCCCACGTGTTTGCCGAAGAAGGCGAGCGGCAGGATCGAGAGGATCCGGGGCTTGGAGAGACCTTCAGCGATGCAGAGTGTAAAGTGGTCGCTGCACGGGTCGGCATCCGGTGCGAACCAGAAGCCGCCACCCTCATACGGGAGGTTCATCGCGGCTGCAAAAAACGCGCGCGGGTAGACGAATTCCTGCCCGTCGTCCAGTGTCAGCTTCATCGGGCAGAGCCGGGAGGCGAAGAGCTGCTGCAAGGCGGTGCCCGTGTAGACGAGCTTGCCAAGGCGGAACCAGTTCAGCACATCCTTCATGCCGGAGCGGTAAGCACCATTGCAGACCGCTGCGTCGAATCCGATGCCGGAGCTGACACAGAACGCACTTTTTTGTCCCGACGGGGATACCGTCTGTCCGATTTTGATCCGGCGTAGCTTCTGCGGATGTAAAATCTGATGCAGGGCTGCGAGCGGATCTTTTTCCAGCTTCAGCCCGCGTACAAAGTCGTTGCCGCTTCCGGTCGGAATGCAGCCAAGTGTCACATTTGTAAAGGAAGAAAGTCCTCCGATGACTTCGTTCAGCGTTCCGTCTCCACCGACTACTACGAGCGTAAACGGCTGGGTCAGTGCAGAGAGTGAGGCGGCGACGGTGCGTGCTTCACCCTTCTGGCGCAGAAGAAATGCTTCATATTCAACAGAGAGCTGATCCAGCTCTTTTTTTATTGTGTTCCATATCTTTTTTCCCTTTCCGCATCCGGAAATGGGATTCACGACGAAATAGTACATAAAAGAACTCCTTTTTATCAACAAGAATGCAAGTATCTTCTATATTGAAAGGTTTTCGGCAGAATGTCAAGCGCACAGGGGAAATTTGTCGATTTTTCATTTACGGTGAATTTACTCCCATTTTACATACGCCCCGTTTTACATTTTACATTGTTCCACTACAATAGCACCTGTAACAAAGAGAAATGGTTACAGGGAAACGCGCAAAAAAGAATGGAAGAAGATAGCGCAGGAAAAGGAGAACATTATGAAGAAATCAGTAGCAGTAGCAATGGCAGCACTTATGACAGCAAGCATCGGAATGACCGCAATGGCAGCAGCTGAGGGCGATATCACAGTTGTATCCAGAGAGGATGGATCCGGTACAAGAGGAGCATTCATTGAGCTGTTCGGTGTTGAGGAAAAAGATGCTGACGGAAATAAAGTAGATAACACGACAGAAGCAGCAAAGATCACGAACAGCACCTC
The DNA here is from genome assembly GCA_029006155.1 of Lachnospiraceae bacterium. Lineage (GTDB taxonomy): Bacteria > Bacillota > Clostridia > Lachnospirales > Lachnospiraceae > Choladousia. Next base: position 62,453 of record JAQXGF010000133.1, on the reverse strand, counting down.
CGTTATGCTTGGAACCGTAGAGAAGGATGTCAATGCGATCGGATATATCTCCCTCGGATCTCTGAATGATACGGTAAAGGCAGTCAAGATCGACGGAGCAGAGGCAACGGCTGAGAACATTGAGAATGGCAGCTACAAGGTCGTTCGTCCGTTCAATATCGCGACGACCGCAGAAGTAAGCGATGCAGCAGCAGATTTCATTTCCTTCATTATGAGCAAGGAAGGCCAGCAGGTCATCACAGACAACGGTTACATTTCCGTTGGTGATGAGGCAGAGTATCAGGGAACCGATGTAGAGGGCAAGGTCGTTGTAGCTGGTTCCTCTTCCGTTACACCGGTTATGGAGAAGCTGGCAGAGGCTTATAAGGCAGTCAATGATAAGGTAGACATTGAGGTACAGCAGAGCGATTCTACGACTGGTATGCAGTCTGCAATCGATGGTCTGTGCGACATCGGAATGGCATCCCGTGATCTGAAAGACAGTGAGACAGAAGCAGGACTGACCGCTACCGTTATCGCAAAAGATGGTATCGCAGTTATCGTAAACAACGATGCAGGTATCGATGAGCTCACAAGCGAGCAGGTAAAGGATATCTACACTGGAAACATTACTACCTGGGAAGAGCTGAAATAATTCAGTCAATGACAAAGTTGTGAAAAGATGTCCTGCGGTTGCGCGGGACATTTTTCTACGGACCTGAGAGGAACCGATATTTATGAGACAAAGAATTGTGGAAAAACTGATGCACGTCCTGTTTTTTATCGCAGCGTGTGCGTCGGTGCTGGCAGTCGCTCTGATCTGTCTCTTTTTGTTCCGGAATGGTATTCCGGCAATCGGAGAGATCGGTATTACAAAATTTCTGTTTGGACAGAAGTGGAAGCCATCCAATAACCTGTATGGCATTCTCCCGTTCATCCTCGGCAGCATTTATGTGACAGCCGGATCGATCGTGGTGGGCGTGCCGACTGCACTTTTACTGGCGGTATTTCTCGCCTTCTACTGCCCGAAAAAGCTGTATCCGATCTTCAAGACGACGGTCAATCTGATGGCGGGTGTGCCGTCGGTTGTCTACGGATTTTTCGGACTGGTCGTGATCGTACCGCTGATGAATGAACTGACCGGACACGATGGCAGCACGATGCTGACCGCATCGATATTGCTCGGCATTATGATTCTCCCGACCGTTACCGGCGTGGCGGAATCGGCACTGCGCAGTGTGCCGACGAGCTACTACGAAGGTGCGCTGGCACTTGGCGCGACGCATGAGCGGAGCGTATTCTTTACCGTATTCCCGGCAGCAAAATCCGGAATTATGGCAGGAATCGTGCTCGGCATTGGCCGTTCGATCGGAGAGACGATGGCAGTGATCATGGTGGCAGGTAATCAGACCTGGATGCCGCAGGGACTGTTCAAGGGACTGCGGACGATGACTGCAAATATCGTCATCGAGATGGGCTATGCGACGGATCTGCACCGGGAAGCGCTGATTGCGACCGGAGTGGTGCTCTTTGTATTTATCCTGCTGATCAATCTGCTTGTGTCTGCACTGAAGAACAAGGCAATTGCAGAGTAGGCGACAGAAAGGTTTGGTAAACAATGGCAAATATACAAAATGATGGAGCAGGGGTACTTGCGGCTCCGCAGAAAAAAGAAAAGAGCTCTGGATTCTCGCGCTGGATACAGAAATGGAAGGGACATCCGCTTTCTGCACTGGCAGAGCTGCTTGTCTGGCTGTCCGGGATCGCGATGATGCTTGTCATGCTGTTTCTGGTCGGGTTCATCCTCGTACGTGGAATCGGGCATCTCTCACCGGAGCTGTTTTCGCTGACCTATAATTCAGAAAATGCTTCCCTGATGCCGGCGCTGATTAATACGCTGATTATCACAGTACTCTCGTTGCTGATTGCGATTCCGTTTGGCGTATTTACTGCAATCTATCTGGTAGAATATGCAAAAAAAGGAAGCAAGATCGTAAAGCTGATCCGGATTACCGCGGAGACACTCTCCGGACTTCCTTCTATTATATATGGCCTGTTCGGACTGCTGTTCTTCTGTACGGCGCTGAAATGGGGCTATTGCCTGCTGGCTGGCGCATTGACGCTTGTCATCATGATCCTGCCGCTGATCATCCGTACCTCGGAGGAGGCGTTGCTCTCGGTACCGGATGCATACCGGGAGGCATCCTTTGGACTCGGAGCCGGAAAGCTGCGCACGATTTTTCGTGTGGTATTGCCGACCGCAGTCCCGGGCATTTTATCCGGAGTCATTCTGGCGACCGGAAGAATTGTCGGTGAGACGGCAGCACTTCTGTATACGGCAGGCTCCGTGGCGAAGATTCCGAATCTGATGGGATCCGGACGGACACTGGCGGTTCATATGTATGTGCTTTCGAGTGAGGGTCTGTATATGGATCAGGCATATGCGACGGCAGTGGTACTGCTTGTATTTGTACTGGCATTAAACGGTCTTTCCAATTTGCTTGCAAAGCAGCTGACCAAAGGACGCAACGCGTAAAGGCGGAAAGAAGAGAGGATAAGAATGGGAAAAATAGATGTAAAGCATACGGATCTGTATTACGGAGATTTCCATGCGCTAAAGGATATCAATCTGGAAATTCCGGCGAATAAAATCACGGCGTTTATCGGGCCGAGTGGCTGCGGAAAGTCCACATTGCTCAAATCTTTAAACCGGATGAATGATCTGGTAGAGGGATGTAAAATTACCGGAGAGCTGCTGCTCGACGGGGAAGATATTTACGGAAATATGGATGTCAACGTGCTCCGGAAACGGGTCGGCATGGTGTTCCAGAAGCCGAATCCGTTCCCGATGAGTATTTATGACAATATCGCCTACGGACCGCGGACACATGGCATCCGCAGCAAGGCAAAGCTTGACGAGATCGTAGAGAAGGCATTGCGCGATGCGGCGATCTGGGATGAGGTAAAAGACCGTCTGAAAAAGAGCGCGCTCGGCATGTCCGGCGGACAGCAGCAGAGACTCTGCATTGCCCGTGCACTGGCCGTACAGCCGGAGGTGCTTCTGATGGATGAGCCGACCTCGGCGCTGGATCCGATTTCGACAGCTAGGATCGAGGATCTGGCCGTGGAGCTGAAAAAGAAATATACCATCGTCATGGTAACTCACAACATGCAGCAGGCGTCCCGTATCTCGGATATGACGGCATTTTTCCTGCTCGGCGAGGTCGTGGAGTACGATCATACAATGGCGCTGTTTTCGATGCCGAAGAATAAGAAAACAGAGGAGTATATTACGGGGAGGTTCGGCTGATTATGAGAGAAAATTATCAGAAAAAGCTGGAGCAGATGCAAAGAGAGCTGCTTGAGATGGGAATGCTCTGTGAAGAAGCGATTCAGAAGACGTATCGGCTGCTGGCATCGGAACAGGAGCGGGAGCAGCTCGTAAAATCGATCGACGCGCTGGAACGGGAGATCGATGCGAAGGAGCGCCGGATCGAGGCGGACTGCATTCAGCTGTTCTTACAGCAGCAGCCGGTAGCGTCGGATCTGCGTCTGATTTCTTCTGCACTCAAAATGATTACCGATCTGGAACGGATCGGCGACCATGCGACGGACATTGCAGAGATTCTGGAGACCGGAAGCATCCAGGTACCGGTAAAGGAGATCGAGCTTGCGAAGATGGCAGAGATCGCAATGGACATGATTAATCACAGTGTGGAGTCCTATGTGGAGAAAGATCTGGACATGGCGCGTGCAGTGATCGACCGGGATGATGAACTGGATGCACTGTTTGTCGATGTGCGCAAAGAGATCAGCCGGTGTTCGGCAGAAGGAATCTACACGAATGACCAGACCTTAGATCTTCTGATGATTGCAAAGTATTATGAGCGGCTCGGCGACCATGCGACGAATGTGGCAGAGTGGGTAGAATTTTCCCTGACCGGAAAACACCGGAGCGGGAAAGAAGTCAATGATGTGTTTGCGGTGCTGCAGTAAAGGGAAAAATAAATAAAAAATTCAGACAGAGAGATCTTCCAGACGCATATGTTACCTGTCGAATACCGGCTGATGGGTCAGATATGGGACTGCAGAGGGTCTCTCTGTATTATTTTACTTAGATTTTACATAAGCTTACTTTCGATTTTACAGGGGTTTCGTATAATCCAAATCGTAGCAAATGTAAAAAACACGTAAAGCGCAGCTAAGGAACTGCGCAGAGGAGAAAGTGTATGGATATTTTTAGTTTTCTGACCATGCTTGGTGGACTGGCATTGTTCCTGTACGGAATGAATGTCATGGGAGATGGCCTTACGAGGGCATCAGGAGGACGTCTGGAGAAGATTCTGGAAAAGCTGACATCGAGTACGATCCGCGGAGTACTGCTCGGCGCGGCGGTGACGGCGGTAATTCAGTCCTCGTCAGCGACGACGGTCATGGTAGTCGGATTTGTAAACTCCGGCATTATGACGCTGCAGCGTGCGGTCGGCATCATTATGGGTGCGAACATCGGTACGACGATCACATCCTGGATTCTGAGTCTGTCCGGACTGGAAGGAGACAGCTTCTGGATCAAGATGCTCAAGCCGTCTTCGTTTTCCCCGATTCTGGCGATCATCGGCATCTGCTTCCTGCTGTTTTCCAAAAAAGATAAGAAGAAAGATGCCGGATCAATCATGATCGGATTTGCTGTGCTGATGTTTGGTATGGAGACAATGAGTGGTGCGGTGAAGCCACTTGCAAATGTACCGGAATTTACGAACATTCTTCTGATGTTTAAAAACCCGATCCTTGGTATGCTGGCAGGTGCGCTGCTGACGGCGATCATCCAGAGTTCATCGGCATCCGTCGGTATTCTGCAGGCACTGTGTGTGACCGGAGCGGTATCTTACGGTGCAGCGCTTCCGATCATCATGGGCCAGAACATCGGTACGTGCGTGACTGCGCTCATCTCCGCGATCGGTGCGAAGAAAAATGCAAAGCGTACGGCGTTTGTACATCTGTATTTCAACCTGATCGGTACGCTTGTATTTATGGTTCTGTTCTATACAGCGAATCTGTTTGTACATTTTTCGTTCCTGCAGGATTCTGCAAATGCAGCAGGAATCGCTGTGATTCATACCGCATTTAATATTTTTGCGACTGTGATCTGGCTTCCGTTCCACCGGGTACTGGAGCGTCTGGCGATCCTTACCGTGCGCGATGGCAAGGGCGAGGAGCGTACGGCAGGCGCACTGCAGGGATTATCGGCACTGGATAACCGTTTCCTGGAGAATCCGGCGCTTGCGATGGATCAGTGCCGTGTCGCCTGTGCACATATGGCAGAAGTGACCCGCGAGGCACTGGATACGGCAATGTCGCTGCTGCACGATTATGACGAGACAAAGGTCGCTCTGGTGCATGAAAATGAGACGATTGTGGATCAGTACGAAGACCGGCTCGGCACATACCTGGTACAGGTGGCAAAGAATGAGATGCAGACGAAGGACAGCCATACGCTCTCGGTACTGCTGCACAGCATCGGGGATATCGAGCGTATCTCCGATCATGCGGTGATCATTGCCAGTGCGGCAAAGGAAATTTATGATAAGAACCTGTCGTTTTCGGAAGCGGCAGTAGAAGAGCTGGAAGTCTTTTCCGCAGCGGTGCGCAAAGTCGTGGAGATCGCGATGGAGGCGATGCAGGACGAGGACCTGGCGCTGGCAGGGAAGGTCGAGCCTCTGGAGGAGGTCATTGACGATCTGGGCGATGAGATGAAGAAGCGCCACATCGACCGACTGCGCGAGGGACGCTGCACGATCGAGCTCGGATTTATCCTTTCTGACCTGACGACGAGCTATAAGCGAATCGCGGATCACTGTTCGAACATTGCAGTCTGTCTGATACAGGCGGACAACGATGAGTACGAGCGGCATTCTTATCTGAATTCTCTGAAGGAGGAAGATAACAAGCAGTTCCGTGAGCAGTTTGAGGAGTATGAAAAAGAGTATGCGCTGCCGGCGCGCATCAAGGGTACGCCGAAAGTGAATATGCGTGCACGGATGACTGCAGGCTGATCGAACCAGATAAAACAAGTCCCATGCGTTCCTTGCGTGAAGCGATAAGCCGGTGGGACTTGTTATCCGTTGAAATACATCAGACGCTTGCGGAAGAATGGGAAATGCAGTAGGATAGAGACAGCAGGCCGCAGATGGCGGCCAGGGAAACGGAGTGAATGATATGGCAATGATTTACATAGTAGAAGACGATGAGAACATCCGGGAGATCGAGATGTTTGCGCTGAAAAATGCGGGCTATGAGGTACAGGGCTTTGAATGTGCCTCCGATTTTTACGCAAGGCTGAAGGAGAAGGTGCCGGCACTGGTATTGCTGGATATCATGCTTCCGGATGAGGATGGACTGAGCATTGTAAAAAAGCTGCGCCATGCGGCAGATACGCGAAAGCTTCCGATCATTATGGCGACGGCAAAGACGACGGAGCTGGACAAGGTCAAAGGGCTGGATATCGGAGCGGATGATTATATTACAAAGCCGTTCGGTGTGATGGAGCTGATCTCAAGAGTCAAGGCGCTGATGCGCAGAAGCCGCGGTATGGAAGAGGAACGGATGATCCGCCTTGGGCCGATCTTTATGGACGATGAGAAGCGTGCGGTCTTTGTAAATGATGAGCCGTGTGAGCTGACCTATAAGGAGTATGAGCTCTTAAAGCTCCTGCTTTTGAATGCGGGCATCGTGGCATCCCGTGACATGATTCTCGACCGTGTGTGGGGTACCGATTTTGAAGGGGAATCCCGGACACTGGATATGCATATCAAGACGCTGCGGCAGAAGCTCGGCAGCGCCGGGACGATGATCCGGACAGTCAGAAATGTGGGGTATATGCTGACGGGAGAGAATAATTAAACACAGGGAGAACTGCGATGAAAAAGAAAATCAACCGCTATATGCTGCTGGCGGTATTTCTCACTCTGGTGACGACCATTGGCATGGCGATTGCGGTCTTCCATCATATGTATCGACAGCAGATTTTAAATGATCTGAAAAACTATGCGGAAGTGATCTGCGGGATGACGTCCTCTGGAGAGGAGCTGAGCGAACACTATCGCGGAACCGATCCGGATGTGCGGGTGACGGTCATCAGCGCAAAAGGCGATGTGCTCTATGACAGCCAGACAGGCGATGAAGTGCTGGGCAATCATGCAGACCGTCCGGAGGTGCAGGAGGCGGAGAAAAGCGGCAGTGGCTATGCGATCCGCCATTCCGATACCATCGACCGGGATATGTACTACTATGCGATGATACTGGATGACGGAGATGTACTTCGCATCAGCAAGGAGGCAAACAATATCTGGAGCGTGTTCCAGAAGACGCTCTACGGAATCATCGGTGTCGGGATTCTGATGTTTGTTGTCTGCATGATGCTGTCCCGCTATCTGACGAACAGCATTATTCACCCGATCGAGAAGCTGGCCGGTGACATCGACAACATCGACGGCACAGACACATATATCGAGCTGGTGCCGTTTATCACAACGATTCAGAAACAGCACGAAGATATTTTAAAGGGTGCGAAAATGCGGCAGGAGTTTACGGCCAACGTTTCCCATGAGCTGAAGACACCGCTGACTTCTATTTCCGGGTATGCGGAGCTGATCGAGACCGGTCTGGCCGGGGAAAATGAGGTACAGCGTTTTGCATCGGAGATTCATCGCAATGCGAAACGTCTGCTGACGCTGATCAACGACATCATCCGCCTTTCAGAGCTGGATGCCGACAATATGGAGGTGTCATTTGCGCCGCTGAACCTGTACGAGCTGGCGAATGGCTGTGTGCAGTCCTTAAAGCTGAACGCAGCCAACCACGGCCTTGAGATCTCATGTCAGGGAACGGACTGTACCGTAAATGGAAATAAAGATATGCTTGAAGAGCTGCTCTACAATCTGTGCGACAATGCGATCCGCTACAACAAGCCGGGCGGAAGTGTCCGTGTGAGTGTCGGGATGCACGGGGATCATGTGCTGCTGACCGTCAAGGATACCGGTATCGGCATCCCGGAGGAGAGCCAGGAACGCGTCTTTGAGCGCTTCTACCGGGTAGATAAGAGCCGTTCCAAGCAGACCGGAGGCACCGGCCTCGGCCTCGCGATCGTAAAGCACATCGTAGCCCAGCACCACGCCAAGCTCGATCTGAAGAGCCAGGTCGGGGTCGGGACGGAAGTGAGTGTACTATTTTAACCGAAATACCGTCTGCATATGCAGATGGTATTTTTTTGGAAAGTTTTAAGATTCCATTACTTGACTATTAAATGAGAATAGTGCAATATATTGTAGTGAATAATAATTCCAGAAAATAGATTAACGCAGGATAAGACGCGCGCACAAGGGGAGCGCAGGCGTCGGCCCACGTTGGAAGGGTAAGGGACATAAGGTGAGAAAGAAAAAAAGAAACGGTGTAAAAATTACGATCCTTGTAATTGTCGTACTGGTTGCTGTCGCGCTTGGCGCATTCGCTTATTATCTCTATGATAAAGTGAACAGCGGCCTTTTTTTCGAGGATACAAAGATCAATGGCTATGATGTCTCCGGGAAGACATGCAAGGAAGTACTGCTGATGCTCAAGGCGGATTATGAGGCTCCGAAGGTGACGATCACGGAAAAGGGTGAGAAGGCAGAAGAGCTGTCACTGGAAGAGATGGGCTATACGATTGATGAGATGGAGCTGCTTGGCAGCATCCAGAGCTGCATGCGAGATCAGAATATCAGCCTGATTTTCAGCCTGATGGACGGAAATGAATTCGAGGTGGATGTGCCGTTTGAGTACGATGACGATACCTTTAAGAAGGCAGTGTCCTCCGCAAATTTTGCCGCAAAGCGTGTGAAGAGCACGGATGCGGAGATGAAGTACAACGGTACCGAGTACTACATCGAGCCGGAGACGTATGGAAATGAGTTTGACGATGCGGACCTGCAGGTCATGGTAAAGGATACGGTCGATCAGATGGTAGCGGCGGCGCGTCCGCAGCCGGATACGGAGATCGCTCTGCCGGAGTCGTTTTATTATCTGCCGGATGTCACAAAGGATGACGCGGAGATGAATCAGACGATGAACATTTACAATTCCTACTGCAAGGCAAAGATTTCCCTTTTGTTCGGAGAGCAGAAGGAAGAGCTGGACTGGTCGACGATCCAGAACTGGCTGACGATCGAGGATGGCCAGGGCGTGCTTGACGAGGAAGCGATTTACAATTATGCATATGATCTGGCGGCGAAGTATGATACCCTCTACTATCAGCGTGAGTTCACGACGACTGCCGGCAATACGATCACGTTCGAGAGCAGCGATTACGGTTATCAGATTGACAAGGACGGTGAGGCGGCGCAGCTGCTGGCTGATATTCAGAGCAATACGACCGTCGAGCGTGAGCCGGTCTATGCAGTCAGCGGCTACAAGCGCAACGGGCGTGATGACCTGTGCGGCAACTATGTCGAGGTCAATCTGACGCAGCAGCATCTGTGGTTCTACATGGGCGGCAATCTCGTCGTAGAGAGTGATGTCGTGACCGGACTTCCAAAGGATGGAAGAGAGACGGCGACCGGTGTATTCCCGCTCGCTTATAAGGAAAGCCCGTCCGTCTTAAGTGGTGGTCAGGGAAATGGAGCATGGAATACCGATGTCCAGTACTGGATGCCGTTCCACGACGGCCAGGGGTTGCACGACGCGTGGTGGCGGACCGCTTTCGGAGGTACTATTTATCAGACAGACGGCTCGCATGGCTGCGTGAATCTTCCGCAGAATGTCGCGAAGATCATTTATGATAATATTGAGACAAATGTGCCAATTATTCTCTATAAGTAGATGTTAGATTAAAGATGTCCGGTATAGCCAGCCGGACATTTTTTTGTGGGCGTTTCAGGTCTTTGATTTTAACAGAAAATGTGGTATAAATAGATAAAATCAGGAAAAAGGGAGAAAGAAAATGCCAGTATTTGATTTCAGCGGTTCTACCGAGAAAAAACAGGAAAGTATCTGTACCTATACATCATTCCGGTCGGAGGAGACAGAGGCGACGTGGGAGAAGCCGATGCTCATTCTGGACAATGCAAAACGGCAGTGGAAGCATCATTCCTGCGGAATTTTTACGAATCAGGCAAAGCGCACTTCATTTGAATTTAAGGAGGACGACGGGACATTTGAGGCAGACATCCTGCGCGTAGATGCACGGTTTGTCAGCCTGCTGCGGTGGCTGGGTGAGAATCATATCAACGTGCGGCTCTCCGGAAAGAATACCGAAGAAGGCTATGCCGTGTATAAGATCCGGGAGACGGCATTTGGCGGCGGGACGAAGCTCTCCGCGGAGGATGGATTTTTACAGTTCATGATCGAGCGGCTTCTGGCGAGCCATGCGCCGGAGGAGGAGCTTGAGGATGACGAGCAGGAAGAAGTCGGCGATGATATGAAGCTGACGAGCCTGCAGAGTATTACCGACTTTATGACCTGTGCAGGACGGACACTTCCGGACAATATCCGGCTCTGGGCGCGCCGGAATCTGGCGGTGGCCCGTTCGCATGAGGTATCTCCGGAGGAGCGCAGACATGCGCAGCGCGCGCTCTCGATTATGATGAACATTCAGTGGAAGAATCATTACTTCGAAGCGATCGATCCGGATAAGGCACGCCGGATTCTCGATGAGGAGCTCTACGGCATGGAGCGTGTGAAGCAGCGGATCATCGAGACGATCATCCAGATCAACCGGACACATACGCTTCCGGCGTACGGACTTCTGCTGATCGGACCGGCCGGTACCGGAAAGTCCCAGATCGCCTATGCAGTCGCACGGATTCTGAAGCTGCCGTGGACGACACTGGATATGAGCTCGATCAACGACCCGGAGCAGCTGACCGGAAGTTCCCGCGTGTACGCAAATGCAAAGCCGGGTATTATTATGGAAGCATTTTCTGCGGCGGGCGAGTCGAATCTTGTATTCATCATCAATGAGCTGGACAAGGCGGCATCCGGGAAGGGCAGCGGGAATCCGGCGGACGTACTGCTGACGCTTCTGGACAACCTTGGATTTACCGACAACTACATGGAGTGCATGGTGCCGACCGGCGGGGTCTATCCGATCGCGACGGCAAATGAGAAGGACAAGATCAGTGCGCCGCTCATGTCCCGTTTTGCGGTGATCGATATCCCGGACTACACAGCAGAAGAGAAAAAGATCATTTTCTCCCGTTTCGCTCTGCCGAAAGTATTAAAGCGCATGGGATTGAAGGAAAATGAGTGTCTCATCGCAGCAGATGGACTGGAAGCAATCGTAGATCTCTTCTCGAATACGAGCGGGATCCGTGACCTGGAGCAGGCGGCTGAGCACATCGCAGCGAACGCCCTCTACCAGATCGAGGTCAATCACGTCACGCAGGTCGTGTTTGACGCGAAGATGGTGCGGGAACTGCTGAGCTAAATGGATTTACAATCATTGAAAATGCTATCGAATCGTCGAGTCCGTGATCTGAGAAAACAGCGCCTGATAAGTCGCGGCATTTTTCGTCAGGCAGGACAGATAGTAGTCCGTATGGCATTCCTCGTCGGCGAGTGGGATGTTGCATTTTCCATCCGGGATCTGGCCGCGGCGGATATCATAGCTGGAAGAAAAGCATGGATAATCGGAATGTGTGGCGAGCTCCGAAAAGGAATCCTGCTCAATCTGCAGCAGATAGTGGGCATTTGGTGCTTTTTGCTTTGGAATATTAGTCCAGAAGCCGATCTGGGTGAGCAACAGGATGGACATCCCATCGAGATCCTGAAGATGTAAAGTAGAAAATTTTGCAAGCGGGCTGGAGGGCCATACCGAGAGGTAGAGATCTTCATGCCCGCATTTTTTGCAGCAAAAACGGGCATCATCGAGCGGATAGTGAGTGACGGTGAGCTGATACGTCTCATCGAGCAGCCGGGCCGGAAAGTCCGCATCGTCCTTTAAATCGGAAGAGAGCGTCATACCATCGAAGGCGTTGTTGAGCATCGGCGTGAGTACGGACTGGGGAATAGGCGCGCAGTAGCCGATGGAGATCGTATGGCAGCGGCGGTCAAAGGCGCGCACCTGCCGCTCAAACTCCTGATTGTCCTGTAGTATGCGCATGGCGGATGCTGCGGCAAACTGTCCGGTCTCATTTAGGGAGAGGCGGTTCCGGCTCCGGTAAAAGAGGGAGACACCGAGCTGATCCTCCAGCTTTTTCATGGAGCGCGTCAGTGCAGGCTGCGACGTGTGCAGATGTGCGGCAGTCTCCGAGAGCGTGCCGTATCGGGCGAAGCCTGCGAGCTGTTCGAGCAGATAAATTTCAATCATCGTAGTTTGTCCTTTCTGATGCAGTATGCGTTTTTCGCATAGCAGATTTCACTATTAGCATTGTACATTTTTCCAAAAGAAAAGTAAACTGTGGCTGAGGAGAAAAAGAATTTCCGTAAGACAGGAGGAACGTACAATGGCTATGGGAAAATTAGGATTTGGTCTGATGCGGCTTCCGCTTCGCAGTACAGACCCGACGGATATCGATCTGGAGCAGCTCAAAGAAATGGTAGATCTGTTTCTGGAGAAAGGATTCACGTATTTTGATACAAGCTATGTCTATCACAACGGAGCGTCCGAGCAGGCGATCCGCCAGGCGCTGACCGAGCGCCATGAGCGGAGCAGCTTTACACTCGCATCGAAATTTCCGACTTTTATTATGCCGAAGGAGGAAGAAGTAGAAGGGATTTTCGCGCAGCAGCTGGCAAACTGCGGTGTAGATTATCTGGACTACTATCTGCTTCACAATCTGAACCGTATCATTTACGAGATGGAAGTAAAGCCGGCACATTTATTTGAGCATATGAAGGAGTGGAAGCAGCAGGGAAAGATCCGTCACATCGGATTTTCGTGGCACGATGACGCAGAGTCTCTGGATCGTGTGCTCACAGAGCATCCGGAGGTCGAGTTTGTCCAGATCGTCGTGAATTACTATGACTGGGAGGAGCCGTTTATTCAGGCGAAGGCGTGCTACGAGGTGATCCGTAAGCACGGGCTGGAAGTCGTGATCATGGAGCCGGTCAAAGGCGGTATGCTCGCAAACGTACCGGAGGCAGCGGCGGATGCGATGAAGCATCATTCGGAGTCGCTCTCACCGGCCAGCTATGCGCTCCGCTTTGCAGCGTCCTTAGACGGTGTGCGCGCAGTTCTCTCCGGCATGAGCGATCTGGCACAGCTGAAGGACAACATTGCAAATATGGAAGACCTGCAGCCGCTCACAAAGGAAGAAGAGGATCTGCTGGCACGGACCGTAGCCGAGTATCAGAAGCAGTGGAAATTTGCCTGCGAAGACTGGACTGCGCTGGATGAGAATGCATACCAGGTTCCGATCAGTGGAATCCTGCGCGCCTACAACAGTTTGCAGTTGCAGCCAAACCCGTATTTTGGCGCGGAGCTGAACTATTATAAGAGCTTCCGCTCCGGCTACGACCGAGCCTACGAGACCGGCGATTACACGGCACAGACAGAGAAGATCGGAAACGCGTTTGATGTAACGGTAGCATTAAAAGAAGCGATCGAGTTCGAGACGAAGAACAGTTTTCAGGGATATGTAGCGGATTAAACGGACAACGGAACAGAATCAGGAACGTTTATGGACCGTCGGGGCTATGCTCCGGCGGTTTCCTTGTCTGTGCATATTCTTTTTTATTGCGCTTTTTCTGTAAAAAGGCTACAATAAAAGGAAAGTACACAGGGAGGAACGGGAAATGGGAGCAGTCAATTACGGAAAAGTTGTTCTGATCGGCGCAGGACACGTCGGATCAGCGATACTGGATTCACTTCTTCGTATGAATCTGGCAGATGAGATTGTCGTGGTAAACCGAAATGAAAAGAAGGCGCTTGGCGTCGTGATGGATGCGAGTCATACGACGGCATTTGCATACAGTGCGAACGCGAGCATCCGCGTGGGAACGTATGAGGACTGCAAGGATGCGCAGATCATCATTAATACAGCGGGACCGAGCATTCAGCCGGGCAATTCCAGAGACCGCATGGTACTGCTGCAGTCGAACGTGCAGGTGATGCGCAGTATCATGACGGAGATCGTGCGCTATACGCGGGAGGCCGTGATCATCAATGTCTCGAATCCGATGGATATCCTGACGTATCTTGCACAGACGGAGTTCGATTATCCGCGCCGGAAGATGATCGGCACCGGTACGTTGCTCGATACGGCCCGCTTCAACAAAATGGTCGCGGACCGCTGTGGCGTGGACGCGAAAAATGTGACCGGATTTGTACTCGGCGAGCATGGCGGGACGAGCTTCATCCCGTGGAATGCGGTCAACATTGTCGGGATTCCGTTTGACCAGTTTGAGCGTCAGTTCGACCTTGCGGAGCCGATCGACAAGGAGCAGCTGCTCTCGGAGGTGAAGGTCAGCGGACTGGATATCGTTGAGCTGAAGGGATATACAAGTTCCGGCATCGCACTGAGTGTGTGCCGGCTGATCGGCGCGATCATGCGCAATGAGCATGCGGTCGTTCCGGCTTCGGTCGTACTGAACGGAGAGTACGGACTGCGCGGTGTGGCTATGAGCCTCCCATGTGTCATTTCCAGAAACGGCATCGAGCGCACCCTGCAGATTCCATTGGACGAGGATGGCCAGGAGAAGCTGCAGACATGCTATGAATATCTGCACGGCGTGATCGAGAGCATTCTGTAAGGGTACGTCGGCGCGGCCTGCGGCGTTTTGCAGGCGTCTGGAAAAGAGATTCGGTGAGAGAGGAACACGAGGAATGGCGATTAAAGTATATATTCTGAAAAAGGCAATCATGAAATCATCTGTGGATGAATATCTCGCGCTGAAGGCGGAAGCAAAAGAGAAGAAGAAACAGGAAAAACAGATGAATCCGGAGAATCCGATCGAACAGAAGCAGAAAAAAGATCTCCGTGCGGTGTTTGTCTCGACTTCGGATACGGCATTGCAGGCACTGGAAATTGCAGGCGTTTCGTATGAAGGAGATATTGATCTGGAGGACATTGAGTTCTGTAAAGTGGAGTCGCAGCAGAAATGTATCTGCGGGAACCTTCACATTCCAAAGCTGAATGATGTGCTCGGGGAAAAGATGCGGATGTACTTTTTTGCGAACCGCAAGAACATCGTGATCATTGACGATGAGGAATTTGCAGTAAAGGTAATCAAGCGGATCATTGCGAGCCGGACAAGGCCGGGGGAGAGCCGGGAACGTTTTCTGTATAATTTTTGCATCAAGTTTATGGATCAGGATCTGGACAACCTCGGACGCTATGAGAAACGGATCATGAATCTGGAAGAGCAGGTCACGGGCGGAGAACTGGAGGGGGTCACGTCCGAGATCGCAATCCTTCGAAAAGAGCTTTTGATTTTAAGAGAGTATTATGACGAGCTGCACGACTTTGGCAAGCAGCTGGAAGAAAATGAAAACAATTTCTTCTCCGGTAAGAATCTGGCCTATTTCGGTACCATTTCCGACCGGGCAGACCGGCTTCGGGGCCGCACCATGTACCTGCTGGACTATATCGGACAGGTGCGTGATACGTATCAGGGAAAAGTGGCAGAGCATCAGAACTCCAACATGGAATTTCTGACCATCATTTCCACAATTTTCTTCCCGCTGACCCTGATTACCGGCTGGTACGGGATGAATTTTGAAAATATGCCGGAGCTGACGCACGGCTATCCGTTTGTCATCGGGCTGAGTCTGGTGGTCGTTGCCATTATTATTTTCATTTTTAAGAAGCGGAAGATTCTATAGGGTATAACAAAAGGGAAGGTTATTATGGAAGAGAGGGCGAAAAAATGGGGAAAAGAAAACGATCTGGCTTATGGATGTTCCTTGTACTGATATTTGTGCTGTTATTTTCGGTACCGGTCAGTGCGACGCCGGTATCGGAGCACGGCGCACTTTCGGTCAGTGGGACCAGCCTCGTGGATGCGAACGGAAAGACTGTTCAGTTGAAAGGCGTGAGCACACATGGCATTGCGTGGTTTCCGGAGTATATTAATAAGGAAGCATTCAAAAGTTTGCGGGACGACTGGGGCGCGAATGCGGTGCGGCTCGCGATGTATACGGAAGAGTATGGCGGATACTGCAGCAATGGCAGTAAAAGTCAGCTGAAGAAAAAGATACAGGAGGGTGTCCAGGCAGCGACCGATCTCGGTATGTATGTGATCATAGACTGGCATGTGCTCTCCGATCAGAATCCGAATAAGCACAAAAGTAATGCGATTGCATTTTTCAAGGAGATGGCCGGAAAATACAAGAACCAGTCAAATGTTCTCTATGAGATCTGCACCGAGCCGAATGGTGGCACCTCGTGGGCACAGGTGAAGTCTTATGCAGAAGCGGTGATCAAAGAGATTCGGGCCATTGATGCAAATGCCGTCATCCTGATCGGGACGCCGACCTGGAGTCAGGATGTGGACACCGCGGCGAAGAATCCGATCAAGGGCTATCGGAACCTGATGTACACCTTCCATTTTTATGCGGCGACGCACAAAGAGACCTACCGTAAGAAGCTGGAGACGGCGGTCAAGGCGGGACTTCCGGTATTCGTCAGTGAGTATGGCGTCTGTGAAGCGTCTGGAAACGGCAGTGTCAACCAGACAGAAGCGGACAAATGGTTCGCATTGCTGAACCGATACGGCATCAGCTACATGGCGTGGAATCTGTCAAATAAAAACGAGACCAGTTCGCTTTTAAAGAGCAGCTGCAAAAAGACATCCGGCTGGTCGGCGTCCGATCTTTCCAAGTCCGGAGCCTACGTCGTGAAGCAGATGAAGGGAAACCTTTCCGGCAGCAGCACGGGCGGGACATCAAATGGAAGCAGCTCGAGCGGAACGGCTTCGTCCGGCGCGTCTTCTAAGGTAAAATCCATCAAAGCCTCGAAAAAATACTGTACGGTATCGGTGAAAAAGGACGGCAGCTGGAAAAAAGGCAAACGCTATTATACCCTGTACCGCGTCACGATCCGCAACAAAAGCAAATACAACATCTCCAGCTGGAAGATGCGGATCAAATTCAAATATGCCGTCAAGAAGAGTGACAAGTGGAACGGCAGCTTCACGTTCAAGAAAAACTACGTCACGATCCGTCCGGTCTCCTGGAACAAAAAAATCGCCCCGAAGGGGAAAGATACGAGCGTCGGATTCATCGTGAGCTCTGCGAAGAAAAAGAATCCGGTGGTGTCGGTGGTGTGGCAGTAAGAGTGGTAAACAGATAAATACCAGACGTTCCAGAAAAGTGGATGTCTGGTATTTTTTCAACATTTCTTGATTTCGTTAAAAAACATACCAAAACATTTCTCATTTTCGTTAAAAACGGGCGGAAAACATTTCACGATTTCGTGAGAAACGGGACTTAAATATTTTTTGACTTCGTGTTATAGTAAAGAAATGGCCTTTTGAAAAATAAAATAACAAACGACAAGGAGAGTTTATGCAGATCATTATTTGTTTGGACGACGACAACGGCATGTTGTTTCACGACCGCAGGCAGAGCCAGGATGCAAAGCTGCGGGAAAATATTCTGGAATATTTGGATGGGCGGGAGCTTTGGATGAATGCGTATTCGGCGAGACAGTTTGCGGATGCCGGGGATGCACGGATTCATGTTTCAGAAAAATTTCTGGAAGAGGCAGGCACGGATGATGTTTGCTTTGTGGAAAATCAGCCGCTTTTGCCGTATGAGGCGCAGATTCAGGAAGTGGTCTGCTATCGCTGGAACCGACGTTATCCGTCGGATGTGAAGCTGGATCTGTCGCTGGAGGAATGGGAAACGGTGGAAGAGACCGAGTTTGCCGGAAAGTCGCATGAGAGGATTACACGAACCGTGTACAGACGAAACGGGCTGCTGGCAGGAAGGACAGAGCGATGAGCGGCGGTAATAAAACAATGGGTGGAAGTGGGCAGGCAAGCGGCCGTGCACATCAGACAGGAGGAAACCGTACACAAATGAGTAAGAAACGCAGAAAGAAGAACCGATGGAAAAAAGGACAGACGTGGCTGGGGCTGCTGGTCGCGTTGCTTTTGGCACTGTTTGGCTATCGGGAGTATGATCTGGAATTTCCGTCGTTTGATTTTTCTTCGTTTGGAACATCCGGCAAAAATATTTCTCTTTCCGAGATTCCAGAATATTCCGGAAGTCCTTATGTGGAGATCAATGGAAATGAACCGGGGTTTTCGAAGTCGGATTTTACGACGGACTCGTTTGAGACGTACAGTGAGCTCGACTCGCTCGGGCGATGCGGGACGGCCTATGCAAATGTCGGGCAGGATCTGATGCCGACGGGACCACGGAGCAGCATCGGGCAGGTGAAGCCGACTGGCTGGCATACCGCAAAATATGACAATGTGGACGGAAAATATCTGTACAATCGCTGTCACCTGATCGGTTATCAGCTGACGGCAGAAAATGCCAATAAAAAGAATCTGATCACTGGCACCCGTTATCTGAATGTGGACGGAATGCTTCCGTTTGAGAATATGGTGGCGGACTACATACACGAGACAGGGAAGCATGTGCTGTATCGGGTGACGCCGGTTTTTGACGGTAATAATCTGGTCGCATCCGGTGTAGAGATGGAAGCGGAGTCAGTCGAGGATCAGGGAGAGAGCATCTCTTTCCACGTATTCTGCTATAATGTGCAGCCGGGGATCGGTATTGACTATGCGACCGGGGACAGCTGGGCAGAATGATAACAATGAAAAAGAATGATTGCGTTTTGGAACGACGAAGTTTATGATAAGAAGGAAAGATTTGTTGCAGAGCTGATTTTCGCGAGTAATGGGGCGAGTCGGCTGAAAAATAAAAAGACGGTCGGAAAGGCTGAGGAGGAAAACGATGTACTATGTACCAGACGGCACAAAGGTGTGCGGATATTATGAATGTAAGAAATGTGGAAACCGGTTTTTATCTCTGGAAGTAAAGGAGAAAATTCCATGTCCAGTGTGTGAGGCGGAGATCGACTATGAGATCGGTCCGGATGAGTCACTGGAGGATCTTCTGGAGACAGCAGAGCTGAAGGAGAAGATTGAGGGCGAAGAGGAAGTCGAACAGATGGATGCGCTTCTGAGCCTTGCAGTGACAGGCGGAGATTTTAACTGGATCTGAGAAATATCTGTTTTTTGAGCGCGAAGAGTCGGCATCCAGATTTGCTGCTGACTCTTCTGTAAAATGTTTAAAAAACGTATACTTTTTGAAAAATAAAAAAAATTAAAAAAATTTGAAAAAAGTTGTTGACAAAAGTAAGAAGCTGCAATATAATCAATATTGTTCTGAGGGACACAAAGAAATACAAAAATAAAACAAAGACATGTGCGTTTAGCTCAGCTGGATAGAGCGTTTGGCTACGGACCAAAAGGTCGGGGGTTCGAATCCTCTAACGCACGCTGGTGAGAGAACCGAGGGCTTTTAGGTAAAGGCTTTCGGTTTTTTCGTTGCGCAAAAATAAATGTGGTGCTACAATGAAAGAAATTTTGGGTGAGCGTTTCACAGGGACAGCGACAGGATGAGGTTTGCATTGCGTAGAGACTGTTTGTGGAAATACATATCCGCATGAAAGATGGAGGAAACAGATGAGACGAAAAGACCGGGAAGTGACAGATAAAAAAGAGATTTTGGAGATGCTGGAGAAATGTGATACGGTGCGCATAGGGATACAGGGTGCGGAATATCCATATGTCGTGCCGGTATCATTTGGCATGGCGATAGAAAATGAAGAGCCGGTCATCTATTTCCACTGCGCAAAGCAGGGAATGAAGCTGGAGCTGCTGCAGGAGCATGCGGAAGTGTGCGTGGAAGGGGATCGGTTCCTTGGTGTGCAGAAGACAGCACATGGCATTACCACTCGTTATGAAAGCGTAATTGGTTTTGGTAAGTGTCAGTTTGTAGAGATGCCAGAAGAGGTGGAAAAAGGGATCCAGACGATGCTGGCGCATTATGGCTATCATGACTATCCGCTGGACCGGTGCAAAGGGCTGGATCACATGAAGGTTGGCAGGATTCGTCTGGAACGCTTGTATGGAAAGCGAAATCTTCCAGAAAAAGAATAAGAGAATATTCGCAATCTGCATTAGCTACTTGCGTATCTACCTAAGCAACAGGCAAAAATAGAGATTGACGTGTGCCATCTTCGGCGCTATTATGATCGATAGAAACAAAATCACATAATTGGAGGAGACAGACATGAAAACAATTCAGACATCTAACGCACCGGCAGCGATCGGTCCGTATTCTCAGGCAAAGGTTGTAAATGGTTTTGTATTTGCATCGGGACAGATTCCGCTGAATCCGGCGACTGGTGAAGTAGAAGGCACGACGATTGAGGCTCAGGCAGAGCAGGTAATGAAAAATGTCGGGGCGATTCTGAAAGAGGCCGGAGTCGATTTTGAAAATGTAGTCAAGACGACCTGTTTTCTTGCGGAGATGGCAGATTTTGCAGCATTCAATGGTGTTTATGAGAAATATTTTACCGGCAAGCCGGCACGTTCCTGTGTCGCTGTAAAGCAGCTGCCGAAGAATGTTCTGGTAGAAGTAGAAGTGATTGCTGCGGCAGAATAAGCAGAATGCTATTTTATGGACAGGCAGCCGAAACAGAGGCTGCCGGATAATAAAATTATGGAAGCAATTTTGTTTCCGGTTGTATGAGAGTCGAACATATTTTTTGATGAAAATCGAAAATATGTTCGATTTTTCTATTGAAAAACATATGTTCGTATGCTATAATGCAGAAAAAGAAAACAAACGTTCGATTTGAATGCATTGGGAAGAGACAAAAGAGGGAATTGTGATGAAGGAAAAGCAGAGGAGAAGTATGCGGGCATATGCAGTATATGGGAATACGGCAGCAGTTGCCGAGCTGACTTTAGCAGAAGACAGGAAGAGGCAGTTTACCATGATGGCAGGGGGGCAGGAGCGTGCGGATGATGTGGTGACGGAGCTGACTGGCGCAGGGATAGCGGTCAGTGTGCTGCTTGGATTGCTGGAGACCTGTCTGATTTTTCTTGGCCTGCGGCTTTCTTTTTCGTTTATTCCGGTATTTTCCGTAGCAGTTCTGTGGGCGTCTCTGGCGATTCTGACAGGTGCATTTCTGGAATTTTTGCTTTCCATTTTTGATCGGAGCGTGTATACTGATATCCGATTACGGCCGGAACTGTATGACAGCCCTGAAAAGCGGCACTGATATGCTGCACTTCCGGTGGAAGAATGGAGAGCGAGAAAGATGAAGACAGAAGAGAGAATCTATGATGCGGTTATTTTTGATCTGGATGGGACACTGCTGGATACATTGACGGATCTGGCGGACAGTTTGAATGCAGTTTTACAGCAGCATGATTTACCGCTGCACACAAAGGATGAAGTGCGCAGATTCGTTGGCAATGGCATCCGAAAGCTGATCGAGCGCGCGATTCCGGGTGGAACGGAGCACCCGCAATATGAGCAGATCTATCAGGATTTCTGTACCTATTATGGTGAGCATTGTATGGATACGACAGAGCCATATCCGGGGATCCTTTCTTTGCTGGACTGGTTGAAAAAGTCCGGGTATCAGACCGCGATTGTTTCGAATAAGGCAGATTTTGCAGTGAAAAAGTTGAATCGGATTTATTTTGATGGGATGATTCCGGTGGCGATCGGTGAGCGCGAAGGGATCCGGAAAAAGCCGGCCCCGGATACGGTATTTCAGGCGTTGCGGGAGCTTGGCGTGGAAGCACAGCGCGCGGTGTATGTCGGAGACTCGGATGTCGATCTGGAGACGGCAGCGAATGCGGGGATGGATGTAATTCCGGTCTGCTGGGGATTTCGCTCCAGAGCATTCCTGATTGAGCATGGGGCAGTACCGGAGCAGATCGTGGCGAATGTGCGGGAATTGCGTGAAAAAGTTATCGCATCACAGATTGTGCAAAAATGAGAAAATAAAGTTTAGATTCCGCTAAATTTCTGCGATGCATCCAAATTTATATTTTTTTTAGAAAATTCGTTGACAGGTTCCAGACAGGGGTGTACACTACCTCCATCAAGCGAAGGCGCTGTGGTAGTTCATACCGCGGCGCCTTTTCTGTTACCAAGAAGGAGGAAGCGTTATGGAAGAATTAAGGGCTTTGGCAACGAATGTGGACATTGGCTGGACGCTTGTGGGAGCGGCACTCGTGTTTTTCATGCAGGCAGGATTTGCGATGGTTGAGACTGGTCTGACCCGTGCGAAAAATGCCGGAAATATTGTCATGAAGAACCTCATGGATTTCTGTATTGGTACACCGATCTACTGGTTTATCGGGTTTGGTATCATGTTTGGTGGGACAGGCGCCCTGATTGGCGGGCTGGATCTGTTCAGCATGAAGAGCACGGATTATACGACGATGATTTTTCAGACGGTTTTCTGTGCGACTTCTGCGACGATTGTGTCAGGCGCAATGGCAGAGCGGACGAAGTTTTCGTCATACTGCATTTACAGTGCGCTGATCAGTTTGTTTGTATATCCGATTTCCGGACACTGGATCTGGGGCGGTGGCTGGCTGGCACAGATGGGCTTCCATGATTTCGCTGGCTCTACGGCCGTGCATATGGTAGGCGGCGTCGCAGCATTTGTGGGTGCAGCGATTCTCGGACCTCGTATTGGAAAATATGATAAAAACGGCAAGCCGAATGCGATTCTTGGTCACAGCATGACACTTGCGGCACTTGGCGTATTTATTCTCTGGTTCTGCTGGTTTGGATTTAACGGATGCTCGACCGTTGCGTTATCCGGAGACGGTGCGACAAATGCGGCACGGATTTTCTATACGACGAATCTGGCAGCAGCGATGGCGACTGTGACGGTTCTCATTATCACATGGGTACGTTATAAGAAGCCGGATGTTTCCATGACGTTGAATGGTTCTCTGGCAGGTCTGGTAGCGATTACGGCAGGCTGTGACACGGTTACGCCGACCGGAGCAGCATTGATCGGTATCATTGCAGGCTTTGCAGTTGTATTTGGAATTGAGTTTGTAGATCAGAAGCTGAAGGTGGACGATCCGGTCGGTGCCGTCGGCGTTCATGGGATCTGTGGAGCGCTTGGAACGATCCTCACAGGACTGTTTGCATACTATGATTTTGGAAATGGCGAGAAGCTTGGTCTGTTTTATGGCGGAGGCGTTCATTTCCTCGGACTGCAGATCCTTGGTGTAGTATCGGTCATCGCCTGGGTCGCAGTGACAATGACGATTATTTTCAATGTATTAAAGCATACGATCGGACTTCGGGCTTCGGCAGTGGAGGAGATCGAGGGACTGGACATTCATGAGCATGGACTTGCATCGGCCTATGCGGATTTTGCACTGACCTCCAGCATCAATAACTTCAGCGGAAGCGGTACGACTGCGATTCCGACAGAGCTTCCGAAGAAGGCTGTTCCGGTGGACGATGCCGTACCGGTGCAGGTGCGGTCTGAGACTGCTCCGATTGCGAGCGATACGCACCTGACGAAGATTACGATCGTGGCGAAACAGAGCAAGTTCGATGATCTGAAGGATGCCTTGAATGGTATTGGAGTGACTGGCATGACGGTGACGAATGTACTTGGCTGTGGCATCCAGAAAGGAAAAGCGGAGTTTTACCGTGGCGTACAGATGGATATGAATCTGCTCCCGAAGATTCAGGTGGATGTCGTTGTGAGCAAAGTGGCGCCGGAGAAGGTCATTGAGACAGCAAAGAAAGCACTGTATACCGGACATATTGGAGACGGAAAGATCTTTGTTTACAATGTTCAGAATGTCATTAAAGTGCGGACCGGGGAAGAGGGAGTAGATGCCTTGCAGGGAGAAGACTTCTTCTAAAACATTTGTAAAGCGGACATTCACAAAGCGACTGCGTTCAAATACGCGCTGAGCGGGATCCGATAAAAGCAGCCGACCGGTGATTTTCGAAAGAGAATTGCTGGCCGGCTGTTTTTTGCTCGGTTTATTTTTGGAGTCTATTTCTTTGACAGATACGTTTTCTTTCCACTGGCCACAGAAAGAAACGATAGCGGCGGGGCTTGCCCTTGTCAGAGGAAGCGTGTATACTGAGCAGGATAGCAGGTATGGTTGGCTTGCTATTTGTGAGAATAAAAAGCAGGAGGTTTGAAAAAAATGAAGAGTTCTGTTACAAGAGAAGAAGCATTACAGTTGCTGAGAGAATATAATAAGGAACCGTTTCACATTC
This sequence comes from Lachnospiraceae bacterium, assembly GCA_029006155.1. Lineage (GTDB taxonomy): Bacteria > Bacillota > Clostridia > Lachnospirales > Lachnospiraceae > Choladousia. The sequence goes on along the minus strand of JAQXGF010000133.1, from coordinate 38,248 downwards.
AGCATGCGCTCACCGTAGAAGGTGTGATGCGCTGGTATGCAAAAGAACTTGGCTATGGAGAGGACGAGGAGTTCTGGGGGATTGCCGGGCTGCTGCACGATATCGACTTTGAGCTTTATCCGGAGGAGCACTGCAAAAAAGCACCGGAATTGCTGGAAAAAGGTGGCGTGAATCCGGAACTGATCCATGCTGTGTGCAGCCATGGATATGGAATCTGCTGTGATGTGGTACCGGAGCATGAGATGGAAAAGGTATTGTTTGCAGCAGATGAGTTGACCGGGCTGATCGGTGCTGCGGCACGGATGCGTCCGTCTAAGAGCGTGATGGATATGGAAGTGTCCAGCCTGAAAAAGAAATTTAAGGACAAAAAGTTTGCAGCCGGATGTTCCAGAGATGTGATTCGCCGTGGAGCAGAGCAGCTTGGCTGGGAACTGGAAACATTAATGGAAAAGACCATTCTGGCAATGCGATCCTGTGAAGCGTCTGTAAATGAAGAACTGGCGGCGCTTGAAGTGTAGCGGCAGGAGCAGAGAAAATTGCAGGCTATGATCTGATAAACGGATGCGGAGACGGGATCTGTAAAGAAAAAAGGTGAAAAGGAGGCGTTAAATGGGGAAAAAACGTCCAGGAGGTCGGAAAAGAGAGCTGCCGGTTACCGGGATACTGGTGGCTGTTGTTTTGATCTTACTGATTGGGTTTGGTGTATTGATCGGATTCACACAAAGGAATGCGTCCACGCAACAAGAAGAACAAAAGAACGGCCAGACGGAAGCGGTGACGGAGATGCTGACGATGGCAGGGTCAGAACAGGAACAGACCGGTAGAGCAGAGACAGAGCCGGAATCGGAACAGGAACAGGATCTGTTGATTACCAGGGAGACAAATCGTCAGAAAACGACGGAGATGGAGAAGGAATCTGAAACAGAATCAGAAACAGAATCAGAAACAGAATCCGAGCAGCTGGTCGTGGCGATCGATCCGGGGCATCAGGGAAACTGGGTTGATATGAGCGAAAAGGAGCCAAATGGACCTGGATCTTCCGAGATGAAAGCAAAAGCGACGACCGGGACGCAGGGAAGCTTCAGCGGCAAGGCTGAATATGAGCTGAATCTGGAAATTTCTCTGTTACTGCGGGAGGAGCTGGAAAAAAGAGGTTACCGTGTCATTCTCACAAGAGAAGATAATGATACAGCGATCAGCAATGCGGAACGTGCGCAGATGGCCTACGAAGAAGGCGGTGACATTTACGTTCGGATCCATGCGAACGGTTCGGATGATGCGAGTGTTCAGGGGGCGCTGGCGATGGTGCCTTCTTCCAATAATCCATATATTCCGGAACTGGCAGAAGATTCCTATGCGCTGGCAGAATGTATTTTGAGTGCATATTGTGAAAAGGCATCCTTTTCTTCGCTTGGTATTCAGTACTATGACAATATGACCGGCATCAACTGGAGTAAGCTTCCGGTGATGATTCTGGAAATGGGTTTTATGACGAATCAGTCGGATGATCTTCGGATGTCGGATGCTTCGGTACAGCCCTTGATGGCCGAAGGAATTGCCGATGGGATTGATGCGTATTTTGAAAAAAAGGGTATGAAAAAGAAGGAGGTGCCCAAAGAGGCGGCGGAGCGTATGAACGCACTGCTGGAAGTGCTCGGTGAAGAATTTGTTTATCCGGCCAAAGCACAGAAGGAACAGTGGGCGGTCAGCGTGCTGGATCTGAAAACGGGTGCAAAGGGCGATCTGAACGGAGATGTCCAGATGGCCTCCGCAAGTGTCATGAAAGTATTTTTAATGGCGACAATCTATGACCGCGTCTGCTATCCGGCTTCCGAGGATCGCCATATTTCTATGGAAGAGAGCTATGACGGGGAATTAAAACAGCTTATCACGGATATGATTACGGTCAGCGATAATACGGCAGCCAACACGCTGCTGGAGCGGCTCGGCGGCGGAGATGCGACAGCCGGTATGGCAGTGGTCAATGAATTTTGCAGGGAAAACGGTTACACACAGACTTCGTTCGGACGAAAGTTTCTGGAAATGCCGACCGCTGGAGATAACTGGACTTCTGCGAACGACTGCCGGAATCTGCTGGCATCGATCTGGCAGGGGACATGTGTAAATGCAGAGGCATCCGGAAAAATGCTGGAATATTTAAAAAATCAGACTCGCACGGGGAAAATTCCGGCAGGTATTTCGGATACAGATGTGACTACGGCGAATAAAACCGGCGAACTGGCCGGTGATTACGGGCAGTATGTGGAAAATGATATTGCCATCGTAGAGCATGAAGATCATGCATATATTCTTTGTGTATTGAGTGAAGATTTACAGGATAATGGTACGGCGATCAGCTGTATTCAGAAGTTGTCTGCAGAAGTCTATGCGCGTCTTGGAACGCAGTAAAATCCTACAAGTAGCGAAGCTAGCCCCATCGACAGGCAGGAGTAGTTTGAGAAAATCAGATTGCCCCTGCTTTTTTGTTGTCCGTAGATTATCCGGATGCCGTTTCGGATACAAAATTGGTGTAAATGATTGTTTTTGATGAAAACTCACAAGAATTATGTGATTAGTCACAAAATATAAAGAAATAATTAATAAATGATAAGTTGCAAAATAAGACAGAAAGAGTATAATAAGAGAAAAGCGAGAGGAAGGGAGGAAACGGAACGACTATGAAGCTTCCCGCTTCTTATGGAAGGTTTGAACAGGAGTACTGTATTCTGAGGGAACTTGGCAGTGGTGGCGAAGGAAAGGTCTATCTGGTACGGCATCAGGTGACGGAGCAGCTGCGGGCGGCGAAGCGGCTCTGGAAGGGGAAGGACGCCGACCGTCTGCATGAACTGAATATGATGAAACGGCTGAGACATCCTTCGCTTCCGGAAGTGATTGATGTGTTGGCGGAAAAGGACTGTATCTGGCTGATTATGACTTATGTGAAGGGACAGTGTCTGCAGGGGCTTTTCAAAGACGGGATTTCCGAGGCGGATTTTTTCTCGATTGCCGGACAGCTGTCGGAGGTGCTTGGATATTTGCATGGACGCCGGATGCCGATTCTTCATCTGGATATTAAGCCGACGAACTTGTTGTTGAAAAGGAATGGACGGCTTGTACTGATCGACTTTGGGGCGGCGTTGCAGGGGCAGCCGGGAATTCGACCGGAGCAATGCTGTGGGACACCCGGTTTTGCAGCGCCGGAGCAGTATCAGAAGGGAAGCTATCTGGATGCGAGGACAGATGTATATGGAGCCGGAGCTGTGCTGTATTATCTTCTGTCTGGTACGACTATGGGAAAAGGACCTGAAGAGATGCGTACAGCCACCGACCAGAATATACGGAAGGATCGCTGGAAAAAAGAAGCATATACGTTGATTGAGAACTGCGTGAAAAAGGAACCGTCAGAACGGTATGCAGATGGCAGGCAGCTGGCATTGGCGATACGGGGAGTTCAGAAAAAATGCGTCGGAAAAAGGCAGAGAAGGGAGTTGACTTTTGCGTTGGCTTTTGCGCTGGTATTTGGACTGTTTTGTGCCAGGGCATTGCGGAAGGAGCAGGGGATATCATCTGATCAAAGAGCACAGGAATATGCGCGTTTGCTGGAACAGGCAGATCGGGGCGGCGTTGTACAGGCGAGGACGTGTTACCGGGATGCAGCGGCCATTTATCCTGAAAAGAAAGAGCTGTATCTTCATTTTGTGGAGCGTCTGCTGCAGGACTGTCATATGAATCAGGAAGAAGAGCGTCTGCTGCAGGAGCTGTTGTATGCACCGGCTTCTGACGGAGAACAGACGGTAAAAGAGGCACTTGCAAGAGATCGGGCAGCATATGGAAGCCTGGCTTATGAGATCGGGCTGGCATACTGGTATTTTTATGAAGACAGCGGTGGAAAAACGGCTGCGGCCAACTGGTTTCAGGAAGCTGTACAGAGTGTGGAAGGGGAAGCGGAAGTACCGGACTGGCTGCAGGCGGCAAAGATTTATCAGAAGATTTCGGGATACTATGAACGTATTGGAAAAGGAAATCCACTCGGGAGCGGGGCTGATTATGGAGGATTGTTTCAGGATCTGTCTGCCTTATGGCGGGAAACAGGGTTTCAAAATACAGATGCACGGATTCGCGCGCAGGCGGCGAAGGAGCTGCTGGCCTGTATGATTATGGAAGCATCCGGTTTACGGCAAGATGGCACGACCGAGGCGGAACTGTCCGGAATTATCAAAGAAATAGAAAAACTGTCAGAGGAAGACGCACTTTCAATGGAACAGAGGGAAGAATTGCAGGGAGAATGCGAGGAGGCACGTGCATCCGTGGAACGGACTTATCAGGGAGACCAGGTGGAAGGAGGAAGGATGGATGAAACGGAAACATGGGTGGAATGGATTGCTGATTAGCGGAATGCTTGGAGCAGGAGGCGTTTTAATGCTTTCCGGGGCAGCAGCAACGGAACACAGGACGGATTACAGCTATGCAGCGGAGATGGCGGCGGAAGCAGGAACTGATTCGGAGGAACATCTGGAACAGATGGCAGAGACTGAAAGCGAAACGGAAAGGGAGCATCTGGCAGAATCAGAGCCGGTGACAGAAGAAAATGGGAGGAACGCGCAGGAAGAGGCAGAATTGCAGACGGAGTCAGAAATACTGGCAGGAGAGACCGTACAATCAGAAAAAGTGACAGAGCCGGTGCTGGAAATAGAAGAAGAGGCACAGACGGAAATGTCTCAGAGTTCGGGTGATGCAGATAGTGGGACGGTACCAGATACAGAGATGAAAAGCAGCGATGAATCGGAAGCACCGGGGATGGGCGATGAGGCACCAGAAGTAGAAACGGAAGAAAGTGGGGAAGAAGCGAAGGTGCCGGAAAAGGAACAGCAAACGGAAATTGCTGGCGCCGAAGACGCAGGGCAAGAATTAGAGGCAGATGTGGAAAGCGAGGCGCAGTCAGAATCAGAAAGTGAAATTCAGGTGGAGCCGCCGGAAATGACCGAATCAGAGAAGGATACAGAAGGGCAATTACAGGAAATCGAGACAGAGGAGAGTGGCGGATTCGAAACAGAACTGCCGGAATCCGAACCGGAAGAGACCGGGGAAACTGAGACGGAAGTATTGGAAGAAACCGGCGGATTCGAAACAGAACTGCCGGAATCCGAACCGGAAGAGACCTGGGAAACTGAGACGGAAGCATCGGAAGAAACCGAAGAATTCGAAACGGAAATAGCGGAAACAGAAGCAGCGGCAACGGAACCGGAAGAGATCGGGGAAACGGAAACAGAAGCAGCGGCAACGGAGACGGAACTGCCAGAACCGGCTCCACCGCAGACCGAGCCGCGGCAGCCGGAGACGGAACCGCAGCCGCTTCCGGTACAGCGTGGGCGGGAATATGAGATACGTGGCGATGAGAATGCATGGTTCCGGGATGACAGGGATCGGCTGTGGGTACGTGCGGGGAGCAGCGTGTATGTGCAGGCGCTTGGTGCCATGGATTACGGAAAGGGAGGCAGTGTATCCGCAGTGCAGGAGGATGGGACACTCACGTTTCAACTGAAACAGATGGATCCGAATGGTCAGATAGAACGGGTATCTGCGTTGCAGAAAGAAGTTTATTATGTAGATGCAGAAGCACCGGCAGCTGTGATTTCCGGAAACGGAGAGGAACGAAATGGCGTTTTGTATGCGGCACAGACAGCGAGTCTGCAGGTGGCTATTGAGCCGGATGGGAAGAGCGGACTGAAAAAAGCAGCTTACTGCATTCGAAACAGTGCGGGCGGATCCGGGACAAAAGCGGCAGGTCAGCCGGATATCTGGAAGGAATGTACAGACGGTCAGCAGGTGTCAATTTCAGAAGAAGGAATCTGGAAGGTTTATGTCCGGACAGAGGATCAGGTAGGGAATCTGAAATTTTCGGAGAGTACGCCCATCTGCGTCGACCGTACTGCGCCGGAAATCCGGATTAGCGGGGTAAGAGATCAGTCTGCCAATTCCGGAAGTCTTCCGATTCAGATTTCCTGCGAGGATGCCTACTATCAGCCCGGGTCTTTGAAGGTAAGTATTCAGGGAGCGAATGGCGGAAAAGCGCCTGCACTGAAAAAGAGCGAAGAGTCAGAACAGGGTGGATGGATAGAATACTTTGATTTTCCGAAAGAGCAGAGTTACGACGACGCATATACCCTGACGGTGGAGGCGAGTGACCTGTCTGGAAACCGGACGCAAAAGACAGCGGAATTTTCGGTGAACCGCTTTGGATCGGTCTTTGACCTGTCTTCGGACACAAAGAAGAAACTGAAACAGTATTACCTCCGCCATCCAATGGACATTGTATTTCTTGAGACAAACATTGATTATGTGGGTGCATCGAAAATATTTTGCAGGGAAAACGGAGAGGTGCGGCAGCTGATCCGTGGAACCGATTATGAGGTGACGATGACAGGCGATGCATCTTCGTGGAAGCAGTATCAGTATCGAATCCCAGCTTCCCGTTTCCAGAAAGAGGGAATTTATGAATTGCTGCTCTCCTCGGAGGATCGGGCAAATAATCAGAGCGATACAGGAATGCAGGGAAAACGGGTGACATTTGCCCTGGACTGGACGGCACCGGAGTGTCTGATTACCGGAGTGAAGGACAAAGAGACGTATCAGACGGCAGCGCAGACGGTCTGCTTCTGGCCGCAGGATAATATCGGAGTGCGCACCTTGAAAATTTATAAGGACAGTGAACTGTATTATCAGACAGACACGGTGAATACGGCAGGGCTTCCGGTAAAGATCCGACTATCAGAATCAGAGGAATGGCAGACCCTTCAGGCAAAGGTATGTGATTTTGCGGGAAATGAATGCTGGACTCCGGAGATTGCGGTCTATGTCAATGCGAAAGAGACGGGAACCGTTCCGTATCAAAGACAGCGAAAGAGCGCGCAGGAAAAGGAGAAGCAGGAACAGAAAAGTGCGGTTCTGGCTCCTCAGACGACCAGACTGCACACTGCGTTACAACTGTCAGCAGCAGGGATATCCGGGGAGCCGTATGTTGCAAACGCGGGGCAGATCGAAGCGTCGCAGAATGGGAATGGACAAAAGAAGGGAGAGGTGTCTGCTGTGACGAAGCTTCAGCAGCAGGAACGGCAGCGGAGAGGAAAGCTGTTTCTGGTGTTTGGCGGTCTGCTGTTTCTGATTACGGCGCTGGTCTGCATCCTGCCTGTAAGAAAAAGGAAAACGTGAGTTATGCGTGGACTTTTTTCGACAACTGTGTTATCATGCCCCTTAAAGGGGTGAAGGATAAGGAATGAAGAGGAAAAATATGCTGAAAAGAAACAGCGGATTTATCATCGGCTGCGTAGTAGCAGCCGGTGTATCTTTTTTTGCCGCGGATGTCGTAATGTCAGATCAGGTGACCCTGAAGCTGTCATCAGAGGAAAAGACGACAGAGGGCGGTACGGAGAGACCGCTAGCACCGGAGACGACAGAAAAACATACCTATGAGACAGACCCGTTTACCGTAACGGCAGATGGAACGGTCGTCAAAGGCGTAGAGACGGAAGCTCCAAAGAAGTCGGAGAAAGAGACAGAACAGCCGCAGACGGACGCGGATGGGAATGTGATCACACCACAGACCGATGAAAATGGGAATGTGATCACACCGCAGACGGATGAAAACGGAAATGTGATTTCGACGACGGATACCGGAAGCAGCCAGGAAGATGCAGGATGGAATGGCGGGAGCACGGACAATGGCTCAGACGGATCGGATGGAAGCGATTCATCGGGCAGCTACAGTGGAGATACATCGTGGAGCGACGGCAGCTCTGACAATGGATCCGGGAATGGAAGCAGTTCCGGAGGACAGACGATAGAAATACAGGATCCGGGAAATGGAAGCTATTCCTACAATGATGGCTCTGGTAATTCTGACAGCAATTCCGGAAACAGCGGACAAAATGGCGGAAACAGCAACACAGGATCCGCTACGACACCGGATGACGTGATTCTGTGGGGGATCAGCAGCCGGTATATTGACGAGAGTGAGCTGTACAACTATAGTGCCGGACAGCTTCGGCTGATCCGAAATGAGATCTTTGCCCTGCACGGAAGAATATTCCGGTCGCAGGATCTGCGGGATTATTTCAGCAAGAAGTCATGGTACGTTCCGATGTATGATCCGGATGATTTTGATGCAAACATGTTCGATTACCTGAATGATTACGAAGCGGCGAATCTGAAGGTGATTCTCAATTATGAAGCGGCACTTGCCGGAAACTAGGAGGAGAGAACATGAAGGTATTCAAAAGAGTTCTGATAAAAATACTGATTTTGCTGCTTGTAATAGGCATTTCAGGAGGAGGCGCCGCATGCTATCAGGCGAGCCGCCAGAGTACAGCTTCCTATGCAATGGACCATTATCTTGCACTGCTGATTGACAACAGTGTCGACAAAGCATACAGCAGCCTGGATCAGTCAGAGGCACAGGAGCTGACGAAGACGGAGTATGAAGGCGCACTGGAGGCAAAAAAGTACAGTCTGTATGCTTCCTATCAGATGAAGGAAGCAGAAAAGCGCCGGGATAATAACGGAAATGAATATGTGGATTATGATGTGACGTTCCAGAATGCGGCAGGCGAAGAGCAGGCTTCCGAACGCTTTACGGTAAAGAAGCAGTCGACACAGGTTATGGGACTGTTTGATCGCTGGAAGGTGCTTTCGGATCATTGTATGGTAAAGAATTTCCTACTGACGGTTCCGGCTGGATCAGAAGTGTATCTGGATGCGGAACAGGCGGATACGTCGTGGCTTGTCACAGAAGATGTTCCGGCTTCTTGCGACCGCTATCAGATCCCGACTCTGATTCCGGGGAAGATCAGCCTTGTGATTCGTCATCCGGCGCTGGAGTCCGTAAATACGACGCTGGACGCGACGACAGGAAGTGCGGATTATACCGATAAAATGCCTCTGAAAGAGGATGCAAAGAGCGCATGTACCGAGCTTGGCGTAAAGCTTCTGAAGGCTGTCTACGTATCTGCAGTGAAGACCCAGACGAACGATCCGGATAAACTGCTTGCCGCATGCCAGAAGCAGGCGGATGCACTGATTAAAAAACAGACAGAAAGCTTTCAGGTGGACGGAGCCGATTTTAAAAATGTGGCAATTTCCAATTTCGCAGCACAGTTTGGCGATCCGGTCTTTACCGAAGAGAAGAATGGTGCAATTACGACAGAAATGACCTTTTCTTATCATTATGTTGTGCGCCAGGATGTTACGACGGACACCGATGAAATGCTTGAGGATGGCACATATGCGCAGCAGACGACGACACAGGAACAGTCCGGGGATGCGACTGCAAAGCTTACGATGGCCTATTATGAGCGTGCATGGCATGTAGAAGATATGCAGATGGATGTCATTCCGAAGTGATCGTTTAAACGGGTCAAGTAAGTAACGAAGCGGATTGCGAATGTCCGCGTTACAAAACAGAACGAAAAGAAAATCAAAACAAGCTGCCGCAAAAAAGATTGCTGCAGCTTGTTTTGTAAGGAGGACGTATATGGATTTTTTACTGTCATTGATCGCACCCGTATTGTTGCATATGGTTGTTTCGGTCGTGGTGACGGCGGCAGGAGGAGCGATTGGCGGCGTGGCGGCGGATTCGGCGGTGTGCACGTCTGTGACCGCGCTTCTGATATTGCCGGTGCTGATCCGGATGTACCGGAGCGATGCAGCGGAAGGCATGCATCCGCACAAGCGCATCTGTTGTTTCGAAAAAGAGCATAGAGCAAGCGGAAGGTCTCAGAGCACGTCGAAAATGACAGAGGTGAAGGGAAACAGGGCGGAAAGAATTGAATCAGAAGTAAGAAAGCAAAGCAGAAAAGAGGCCGTGTATTCGATAGGAGTGTTGGTTCTGTGCGCCGTATCCGGTGGCATTTTAAATCTGCTCTGGAGCGGAATCCTGCAGCAGCTTCGCATTCAGGATCATTTTTCCAATGCGGTACAGGAGCAGTTGTTTGCCGGGCAGGCGATGGTGCAGCTGTTTGGGCTGGGAATACTTGTGCCGCTGGCGGAAGAGCTGATTTTCCGTGGTCTGCTCTATACGAGAATCCGGCAGCGGATTCCGGCGGGGGCAGCGATCTTTTTCTCGGCGCTTTTGTTCGCGCTGTTTCATGGAAATGTGATCCAGATGGTGTTTGCATTTCCACTTGCACTGGTTCTGGCCTGGCTGTATGAGCGCAGCGGCTGGTTTGCCTGCCCGCTGGCCTTTCATATGGGGGCGAATCTGACGGCAATCGTACTGAATCTTCTTTCATAAATAAGGCAAGTCCCCTGTTTTCGATTGTGTATGGAAATGAACGGCGGAATTGTTTTAAATCCGATTCAAACACCTGAAAATCCAAATTAAAAACTGATAAAAGTGAGAAAAAATAAGAATAGACGAATTATCTGACAATTAAAAGAAAATTTGTTATTTACAAATGAAAAAAAAGGGTGTATAGTGTCCTCAACCGAAAACTCAATACAGGAGGAGATACGATGGATACGAGAGAAATGTCGCGTCCTGTCTGTAAAGAACCTGGATTGTACCGGCCGGAGTTTGAACATGACAACTGCGGAATCGGAGCAGTCGTAAATATCAAGGGGATCAAGACACACCAGACAGTGGAGAACGCACTGAGTATAGTTGAAAATTTGGAACATAGAGCGGGCAAAGATGCCGAGGGAAAAACAGGTGATGGAGTTGGAATCATGCTGCAGATTTCGCACAGATTCTTCCATAAGACCTGTTTGGAACTTGGCATCTTTTTAGGTGAAGAAAGAGATTACGGAGTTGGTATGTTTTTCTTCCCGCAGGATGTCCTGAAACGGAATCAGGCAAAGAAAATGTTCGAGAGCATCGTGCGCAAGGAAGGTATGAACTTCCTTGGCTGGCGTCAGGTGCCGACCGTACCGGGCGTGCTTGGACATAAGGCACTGGAAAAGATGCCGTACATTGAGCAGGCATTTGTAGAGCGCCCAAAGGATGTGGAAAAGGGACTTCCGTTCGACCGTCGGCTGTATGTTGTGCGCCGGACGTTTGAACAGTCCAATGATACAACGTATGTTGTTTCCTGTTCGAGCCGGACGATCATTTATAAAGGAATGTTCCTGGTAGGACAGCTGCGGACCTTCTTTAAGGATCTGCAGGATCCGGATTATGAATCCGCGATTGCGATCGTACATTCCCGTTTCAGTACCAATACGAATCCGAGCTGGGAGCGGGCACATCCGTACCGCTATATTGTACATAACGGAGAGATCAACACGATCCGTGGCAATGCAGACAAGATGGCGGCACGGGAAGAGCGTATGGCTTCTGAGTATATGGAAGAAGATATGCATAAGGTGCTTCCGGTCATCAATGCCAAAGGTTCCGACTCTGCGATGCTGGACAATACGCTGGAGTTTCTGACGATGAATGGCATGGATCTGCCACTGGCAGTCATGATCATGATTCCGGAGCCATGGACGAATAACCGTGTGATGTCCCAGAAGAAACACGATTTTTATCAGTATTACGCGACCATGATGGAGCCGTGGGACGGACCGGCATCGATCCTGTTCTCTGACGGTGATATTATGGGTGCGGTACTCGACCGGAATGGCCTTCGTCCGTCCCGGTACTATATCACGGATGACGGGTATATGATCCTTTCTTCCGAAGTCGGTGTGCTGGATATCGATCCGACGAAGGTCGTTTTAAAGGAACGTCTGCATCCGGGAAAAATGCTTCTCGTCGATACGGTAGAAGGCCGTGTGATCGATGACGAGGAGCTGAAGAACCGCTATGCATCCCGCCAGCCGTATGGTGAATGGCTGGATCAGTATCTCGTAAGCCTGAAGGACCTCAAGATTCCGAACAAGCGGGTAGAGTCTTACAGTGATGAGATGCGGATGCGTCTGATGAAAGCGTTTGGCTACAGCTATGAGGATTACCGGACTTCTATTTTAAATATGGCAGCGAACGGCGGAGAAGGCACGAGCGCAATGGGTATCGACACCCCGCTGGCCGTACTTTCCAAGCGCCATCAGCCGCTGTTCAACTACTTCAAGCAGCTGTTTGCACAGGTCACGAATCCGCCAATCGACGCGATCCGTGAGGAGATTGTCACCTCCAAGACGATCTACGCAGGTGTCGAGGGCAACCTGCTCGAGGAGAAGCCGGAAAACTGTCAGGTGTTGCGAATCGATAATCCGATCCTGACGAACACGGACATGCTGAAGATTAAAAATATGAAGGTAGAAGGCTTCAAGGTGGCAGAGGTGCCGATTACCTTCTATAAAAATACCGGACTGGAAAAGGCGATCGATCATCTGTATCTTGAAGTCGACCGTGCATACCGGGATGGTGCGAATATCCTGATCCTGACCGACCGTGGTGTCGATGAGATCCGGATGCCGATCCCGTCACTGCTGGCAGTGTCTGCCGTACATCAGTATCTGGTGCGCACGAAGCGCCGTACCTCACTGGCCCTGATTCTGGAATCCGGCGAACCGCGTGAAGTACATCACTTTGCGACACTGCTCGGCTATGGTGCGAGTGCCGTAAATCCGTATCTGGCACTGGATACGATCCATCAGCTCATTGACAGTGGCATGCTGGAAAAGGATTACTATGCGGCAGTCAGTGATTATAATAAGGCGATCATTGATGGTATTGTAAAAATTGCATCCAAGATGGGTATCTCTACGATTCAGTCGTATCAGGGTTCTCAGATCTTTGAGGCGATCGGTATCAGCAGTGAAGTCATTGATAAATACTTTACGAATACGGTCAGCCGCGTAGGCGGTATTTCTTTAAAGGATATCGAAAATGATGTCGATATCCGCCATACGAAGGCGTTCGACCCGCTTGGCCTGAAGGAAGACCTGACGTTGGACAGCCAGGGCTGGCATAAGATGAGAAGCGCCGGAGAGCATCACCGCTACAATCCGCAGACGATCCATCTGCTTCAGGAGTCGACAAAGACCGGAAATTATCAGATGTTCAAGCAGTATACCGATATGGTAAATCAGGAAGAGACCGGTTACATCCGAAGCATTATGGACTTCAATTATCCGGAGCACGGTGTGCCAATTGACGAAGTTGAGAGTGTCGATTCCATCGTGCGCCGCTTTAAGACCGGTGCGATGTCTTATGGCTCGATCTCACAGGAGGCACATGAGACACTGGCGATTGCGATGAACATGCTGCATGGAAAGTCCAATACCGGTGAGGGCGGAGAGAGTCTGGAACGCCTGACGATCGGACCGGACGGAAAGAACCGCTGCTCTGCGATTAAGCAGGTGGCATCCGGGAGATTTGGTGTGACCTCCCGCTATCTGGTCAGCGCAAAGGAGATTCAGATCAAGATGGCACAGGGTGCGAAGCCGGGCGAAGGCGGACATCTGCCGGGCAAGAAAGTCTACCCGTGGATTGCGCGGACGAGACTTTCCACACCGGGTGTAAGTCTGATCTCCCCGCCGCCACACCATGATATTTATTCGATTGAAGATCTGGCGCAGCTGATTTACGATCTGAAAAATGCAAACCGTCAGGCCGATATTTCAGTAAAACTGGTATCAGAAGCCGGTGTCGGGACCGTAGCAGCCGGTGTCGCAAAGGCCGGTGCGCAGGTGATCCTGATCTCCGGTTATGACGGAGGTACCGGAGCGGCTCCGAGAAGTTCCATTCACAATGCAGGACTTCCGTGGGAGCTCGGACTGGCCGAGACGCATCAGACGCTGATCATGAACGGACTGCGCAATAAGGTCCGGATCGAGACAGACGGAAAACTGATGAGCGGCCGTGATGTGGCGATTGCAGCACTGCTCGGCGCAGAGGAGTTTGGATTTGCGACCGGACCGCTCGTTACCATGGGCTGTGTCATGATGCGTGTCTGCAACCTGGATACGTGCCCGGTCGGTGTGGCGACTCAGAATCCGGAGCTGCGGAAGCGGTTCCGTGGAAAGCCGGAATATGTCGTAAACTTCATGCGGTTTATTGCACAGGATCTCCGGGAATATATGGCGAAGCTCGGGTTCCGCACATTGGATGAGATGGTCGGAAGAAGTGACCTGCTGAAGAAAAAAGAAGTCTGCGAGAATGAGCATGGCTATTCCTTGGATTTGAGCAATATTCTGAACAATCCATATGCACATAAGGGAGAAAAAGTGACGTTTGATCCACAGAAGGTCTATGATTTTGGTCTGCAGAAGACACCGGATATGAAGGTACTGGTCGCAAAGCTTGGACCGGCACTTGAGACTGGTGCAAAGCGGAGCATTGAGATCGATGTCAAGAACACCGACCGTGCATTTGGTACGATTTTCGGTTCGGAGATCACAAGAAAGTATCCGGAAGGACTGGAGGAGGATACCTATACTGTGAAATGTCACGGCGCAGGCGGACAGAGCTTTGGTGCATTTATCCCGAAAGGACTGACGCTGGAGCTGGTCGGTGACAGCAATGACTATTTCGGAAAGGGTCTTTCTGGAGGAAAACTGATCGTATATCCGCCGCAGGGCGTGAAGTACGCGCATGATGAGAATATCATCATCGGAAACGTAGCGCTTTACGGAGCGACGAGCGGCAGCGCCTATATCAACGGTGTCGCAGGTGAGCGGTTCTGTGTCCGCAATTCCGGAGCCGTTGCAGTCGTAGAGGGTGTCGGCGACCATGGCTGTGAATATATGACCGGTGGACGTGCGGTCATCCTCGGCCGGGTCGGCAAGAACTTCGCAGCCGGCATGAGCGGTGGTATCGCATATGTGCTGGATGAAGATTCCGATCTTTACACGAAAGTAAACAAAAACATGGTTGCGATCGAGAAACTGACCTCGAAGTACGATGTCCTGGAACTGAAAGACATCATCAACGACCATGTAAAATATACCAATTCAGAGAAGGGAAAAGAGATTCTGGACAACTTCAGCGAATATCTGCCGAAGTTTAAGAAGATCATCCCACATGAATTTAAGAAAATGCAGATGGCGATCGTACAGATGGAAGAGAAGGGCTTAAGCAGTGAGCAGGCACAGATCGAGGCATTCTATGCGAGCATGAGTGAGAATGGAAAGTAGGAGGTGTGAGAGATGGGAAAACCAACTGGATTTTTAGACTATCAAAGAGAAAATGACCTGGAAATCGCACCGAAGGAACGAATTCAGAACTTTAATGAATTCCATATTCCGCTTTCTCTGGAAAAGCAGCGCCTGCAGGGCGCACGGTGTATGGCATGCGGCGTACCGTTCTGCCAGGCGGGCATGATGATCGGAGGCATGGCCTCCGGCTGCCCGCTGAACAATCTGGTGCCGGAGTGCAATGATCTGGTGTACCACGGCAACTGGGAGGAGGCATACCGGAGACTGACGAAGACGCATTGCTTCCCGGAATTTACGTCCCGTGTCTGCCCGGCGCTGTGCGAGGCGGCCTGCACCTGCAACCTGAATGGGGATCCGGTGGCGACGAAAGCGAATGAGCGGGCAATCATTGAAAATGCGTATGCGACCGGTCTGGTAAAAGCCTGCCCGCCGGAAGTGCGGACCGGGAAAAAGGTCGCAGTCGTCGGAAGCGGTCCGTCCGGTCTTGCGACAGCGTTGCAGCTGAACAAGCGTGGACATAAGGTGACGGTCTTTGAACGGAATGATCGGATCGGAGGGTTGTTGCGGTACGGCATTCCGAATATGAAGCTGGATAAAAAGGTGATCGACCGAAGACTGGCACTGATGAAAGAAGAAGGCATCGAGTTTGTGACGAATGCCAATATCGGCGAGAACGTCAAGGCGGATGATCTGCTGAAGGAGTATGATGCAGTGGTGCTTGCCTGTGGCGCGTCGAACCCGAGAGACATCAAAGCTCCGGGGCGTGAGGCAAAAGGCATTTACTTTGCGGTTGACTTCCTGAAGGCGACGACGAAGAGTCTGCTCGATTCAAATTTTGCGGATAAGAAATATATTTCTGCGAAAGGCAAGCATGTCATCGTGATCGGCGGTGGTGATACCGGAAACGACTGCGTCGGCACGTCGATCCGTCTGGGTGCGGCTTCTGTGACACAGCTGGAGATGATGCCGAAGGCACCGGATACGAGAGCGCCGGGCAATCCATGGCCACAGTGGCCGAGAGTCTGCAAGACAGATTATGGCCAGCAGGAGGCGATCGCAGTGTTCGGACATGATCCACGTCTGTATACGACGACAGTGAAAGAGTTTGTCATGAATAAAAAAGGCGAACTCTGCAAGGTCGTTCTGCAAAAGCTGGAAGGCAAGCGGGATGAAAAGAGCGGACGCATGATGATGGTGCCGATCGAAGGCAGCGAAGAGACGGTAAAGGCAGACCTTGTGCTGATCGCTGCAGGATTCCTCGGTTCTCAGAAATATGTGACGGATGCATTTAAAGTGGATCTGGATGGCCGTACCAATGTGGCGACGAAGCCGGGAAAATACGCGACAAGCGTTCCAAAGGTATTTACCGCAGGGGATATGCACCGTGGACAGTCACTGGTCGTGTGGGCGATCCGTGAGGGACGCGAGGCGGCAAAAGAAGTCGATCAGTATCTGATGGGCTACACGAATTTGTAAAGGATATAGAAACGTATTATAATAAGCCAGCTGGATGGAAGCAAAATTCCCCGGCTGGCTTGTAGTGCGTTTGCGGGTAAGGGAGGACATTATATATGGAAGAAACGCTGAATATTGCGATTCCGGTTTTTCGTATGACGACGGAAAATTATGAGAATGCGCTGCGGGGCTTGGGCGCAGCACCGAAGATTATTACAAAAGACTGTGATCCGTCCGGATTTGACGGGCTGCTGATTCCGGGCGGGGATGATGTGAACCCGGAACGGTTCGGGCAGGAAAATTGCGGGAGCGAGGGGATCGATGATCTGCTGGACGCGATGCAGTTCGCAGTGCTGGACCGTTTCGTAAAAGCAGGAAAACCGGTTTTCGGTATCTGCCGTGGCCATCAGCTCATCAATATTTATTTTGGTGGTGATCTGATTCAGGATCTTGGCGTGAAAAATGCCTGCCACCGCAGAGAAAAAGGCAGTACCGAAGACCGGATTCACCTGGTTCATGCATCGCAGGGGACATTTCTGGAACGGCTGTACGGCAGCGATTTTGTGACAAACAGCTCCCACCATCAGGGCGTCGGCCGGCTGGGAACGGGGCTGACCGCAGCGGCAGTATCAGAGGATGGTGTCAAGGAGGCGCTGTTTCATGAGACGTTTCCGATCTGGTCCGTGCAGTTTCATCCGGAGCGGATGTGTTTTGCACACAAAAGGGCGGATGCGGTAGACGGCAGCCGGGTGCTGGACTTCTTTTTGGAGAAATGTGTGGAGATGCGTGCTGTCAGTTAAAAATATGCAAAGTGAGTGTATCACAACACATTCTTTGTATATTTCTGTAAAACGGAATGCTTGAATCGGAGTAAGCCATATGTTAGAATAAAGGGTAAACGATTATACGGAGGGGATCCGAATGAGATTGAATCAATTATTGCAGCGTCTGGATTATACGTGCCTGCAGGGTTCGGTGGATACCGAAGTCGCGGAGATCATCAACGATTCCAGAAAGGCAAAAGAAGGCTCACTGTTTTTCTGCATCCGCGGAGCAGTGACGGATGGACATAAATATGCAAAAGAAGTAGCAGAAAAAGGAGCGGCGGTGCTCATCGTCGAGGAGCCGGTCGATGTGCCGGAGCACACGACGGTCATTCAGGTCGCGGATACACGTTATGCGATGGCGCTGATCTCCGCTGCGTGGTATGGATACCCGGCAGAAGAGATGAAGATTATCGGCGTCACCGGTACAAAGGGAAAGACGACGACGACCTACATGGTCAAGTCGATCCTCGAAGCGGCCGGATATAAGGTCGGGCTGATCGGGACGATCGAGGCAATCATCGGGGAGACGGTCATCCCGGCGAATAATACGACGCCGGAGTCAATGACGATTCAGGAGTATTTCCGCCGGATGGCAGATGAGGGATGCCAGATTGTTGTGATGGAGGTATCCTCACAGGGGCTGATGCTGCACCGCACGGCTGGTATTCCATTTGAGCTTGGTATTTTTACGAATATCGAGCCGGATCATATCGGGCCGGCGGAGCATGCGAGCTTTGAGGATTATATCGCGTGCAAGGGACGGCTGTTCCGCCAGTGCCGCGTCGGTATTATGAACGGCGATGACCCACATCTGGAAGAGATTTTAAAAGGACACACCTGTGAGGTGGAGACGTTTGGGCTTTCAGAGGGCGTCGATCTGCGGGCAGAAAATCTGGAGCTCGTCGGAAGACCGGGGTACCTTGGCATCCGCTATACCGTGACCGGGAAGCTGAATTTTGACGTTGAAGTCGATATTCCGGGAACATTCAGTGTGTACAATTCGCTGACCGCGATCGCGATCTGCCGCCATTTTCATGTAGCACCGGAGATGATCCAGAAAGCTCTGAAGGCAGCCAAGGTAAAAGGCCGGGTCGAGAAAGTAAAGGTATCCGATGATTTTACGCTGATGATCGACTATGCGCACAATGCGATGGCGCTGGAAAGTCTTCTGACGACGTTAAAAGAATATCATCCGAAACGGCTCGTCTGCCTGTTTGGATGCGGCGGCAACCGCTCCAAACTGCGCCGCTATGAGATGGGTGAAGTGTCGGGACGGCTTGCAGATTTTACGATCATTACATCGGATAATCCGCGCTATGAAAAGCCTGAGGATATTATCGCGGACATCGTAGTCGGCATGAAAAAGACAGATGGAAAATATGTGACGATTCCGAACCGAAAAGAGGCGATCGCCTATGCGATCCATCACGGACAGCCGGGTGATGTCATCATTTTGGCCGGAAAAGGGCACGAGACTTATCAGGCAATCGAAGGGAAAAAGAAACCGATGGATGAGCGCGTGCTGATTCAGGAGATACTGGAAGAAGATCAGAAAAAAGCCGGTCGGTAGCGTATGAAAGAACAGAAAATTTTGTATGCGGATATCATTATTGATATCTCGCACAGCCGTCTGGATCAGAGCTTTCAGTACCGGATACCGGAACGGCTGCAGGAACAGCTGGAGCCGGGGAATGTCGTGCTCGTTCCGTTTGGGCGTGGAGACCATCCACAAAAGGGCTATGTACTCCGGATCACGGATCATGCGGCCTGCGCGCCGGAGAAGATCAAGGAGATTTTGCAGGTCGAGACACAGCTGGCCGGGACGGAGTCAAAGCTGACGGCACTTGCGCTCTGGATGCGGGACCGGTATGGTTCGACCGCGGTACAGGCGTTGCGCACGGTGCTTCCATTTCGGGAACAGGCACCGCCGAAGAAAAAGAGGCAGCTTGTGCTTGCCGTTTCAAAGGAGGCAGCCATTGAACAGCTGGCAGTATTCCGACAGAAGCATCAAATCGCCCGTGCCAGGCTTTTGGAGGCGCTGATCGATACACCGATGCTTCCAATGGAGCTCGTGACCGGAAGCCTGAAGGTGACGCCATCGGTGTGGCGCCCGATGGAGGAAATGGGACTTCTGACCTGCCAGACGGAGCAGATCTACCGGATGCCTGCGGTGTTAAAAGCGCTGCAGGATCAGACACAGCAGCCCTTATCCGGGCAGGAACAGACGGCCATTCGTTTGAATCCGGCTCAGCAGAGCGCGGTCGATACGATCTGCACAAACTGGGGAAAACGGGCGGGGCGCTATCTGCTCTTTGGTGTGACCGGGAGCGGGAAGACCGCTGTCTATATGGAGCTGATCGCACATGCACTGGCAAGAGGCGAGCAGGCGATCCTGCTGATTCCGGAGATCTCGCTGACGTACCAGAATGTGATCCGGTTCTATCATCGGTTTGGCGACCGGATCTCCATTTTGCATTCAAGGCTGTCACAGGCAGAACGCTACGATCAGTTTGAACGGGCAAGAAGCGGGGAGATCGACGTGATGATCGGGCCGCGGTCGGCCTTGTTCACGCCATTTCAGAGACTTGGCATTATCATTATCGATGAGGAACATGAGCCTTCCTACAAGAGCGAGACTGTCCCGCGCTATCATGCAAGAGAAGTGGCACAAAAACGGGCAGAGCTTGAGGGGGCGCAGCTCGTACTCGGTTCGGCGACCCCGTCGCTGGAGGCATATTCTCAGGCGGAGGCCGGCATTTATCAGCTGCTATCTCTGCCGGACCGTGCGGTCGGAGGCAGTCTTCCGGTGGTCCATACCGTCGATCTGCGGCAGGAGCTAAAGACCGGGAACCGCTCGATTTTAAGCGGGCTGTTACAGGAAAAGCTGACGAAGGTGCTGCAGGAGCATAAGCAGGCGATGCTGTTTCTGAACCGGCGTGGATACTCCGGGTTTGTATCCTGTCGGTCGTGCGGTGAGGTGATGCGGTGTCCGCACTGTGATGTGTCGCTCTCTTTGCACCGGGGTGGCAGGCTGGTCTGCCATTATTGTGGCTATGAGACACCGACTGTGCGGGATTGCCCGAACTGCGGCTCCCCGTTTATCGGAGGCTTCCGGGCAGGAACACAGCAGATAGAGGAGATTGTAAAAAAGACATTTCCGCAGGCGCGGATCCTGCGGATGGACGCGGATACGACAAAAGGAAAAGACGGGCATGCGGAGATCCTGCGGGCATTCGGAAAGCAGGAGGCCGATATTCTGATCGGTACGCAGATGATCGTAAAAGGACATGATTTTCCGGGCGTTACCCTGGTCGGCATTCTGGCGGCGGATTTGTCGCTGCATGTCAGCGATTACCGGGCGGCAGAGCGGACGTTTCAACTGCTGACGCAGGCGGCAGGCCGGGCAGGGAGAGGTCTGGATCCGGGAGAGGTCGTCATCCAGACGTATGATCCGGAGCACTATGCGATCACCTGTGCAGCCAGACAGGATTACACCGGATTTTATACACAGGAGATGGCATATCGCAGGATGGCGGGCTACCCGCCTGCGGGCAACCTCATGGCAGTCCACTGCGCCGCGGCAGATCCGGACAGGCTTTCCGTGGCCGTGGAGTATCTGGCAAAATTTATGCGGCAGGTCGCCGGAAAATATCAGGCGCAGGTCATCGGCCCTGCGGACGAGCCCGTCGCAAAGATCAACGATATCTATCGAAAGGCAATTTACATCAAGCAGGATGAGATAAAAAAGCTGACCGCAGTGAAAAATCTCACCGAACAGTATGTGGAGATAAACACAGGCTTCCGGGATATCCGGATAAACTATGAAGTAAACTGACACACAAAGGAAACAAACAGGAGGAATGATAAAATGGCATTAAGACAGATCAGAATTATGGGTGACGAGAAGTTAGAGAAGGTATGCAGACCGGTCAAAGAGATCACAGACCGGGAGCGGGAGCTGGTGCGCGACATGCTCGATACGATGTACGATGCGAACGGGGTCGGACTCGCAGCTCCGCAGGTCGGCATTTTAAAAAGAATCGTGGTCATCGATATTGGGGAAGGCCCGGTCGTTATGATCAATCCGGAGATTCTCGAGACATCCGGTGAGCAGACCGGGCAGGAAGGCTGCTTAAGCCTCCCGGGACAGGCAGGTATCGTGACCCGGCCAAATTACGTAAAGGTGCGTGCGACTGATGAAAACGGGGAAGAATATGAGCTGGAGGGGACGGAGCTGATGGCACGTGCGATCTGCCATGAGTGTGACCATCTCGACGGTATCATGTATGTGACCCGTGTGGAGGGTAATCTGTTCGATGTATCCGATCAGCCGGAAGAGATTGAGGACGAGGAGTAGCATCAGGAGAGAAAACGGCAGGAGTGATAAACATGATAAAAAAGGTAGTATTTATGGGCACACCGGACTTTGCGGTCGGTACGTTAGAGGCGCTCATTGATTCCAGATATGAAGTATCCGCAGTCTTTACCCAGCCGGACAAGCCAAAGGGACGCGGAAAGGCAGTCCAGATGACGCCGGTAAAAGAAGTCGCGGTGGAGCATGAGATTCCGGTATATCAGCCGGTGAAGATCCGTGAGGAGCAGTGGATCGAGGTGTTAAAGGATCTGGAACCGGACGTGATTGTTGTGGTGGCATTTGGACAGATCATTCCAAAAGCGATTCTGGAGCTGCCAAAGTATGGCTGCATCAACGTCCATGCGTCCCTGCTTCCGGCCTACCGTGGGGCGGCGCCGATCCAGTGGGCGGTCATCAACGGTGATGAGAAAAGCGGCGTGACGACAATGCGGATGGATACGGGGCTCGATACCGGTGACATGATTCTGAAGGAGGAAGTGGCCTTAGATAAAAAAGAGACCGGCGGAAGCCTGTTTGATAAGCTGAGTGAGGTTGGCGCAAGATTGCTGATCCGGACGCTGGAGGCACTCGAGGACGGCACGGCACAGTTTGAAAAACAGCCGGAAGAGAGTACGACGGAATATGCGCAGATGCTTACGAAAAAGTCCGGCAGTATCGACTGGAACAAGAGCGCGACACAGATCGAATGCCTGATCCGGGGCATGAATCCGTGGCCAAGTGCCTATACGGCGTGGCGTGGAAAGACGCTGAAGATCTGGGCGGCTTCGGTCTATCCGAAAAAAGAAATCGACGAGATGGCAGTGCCAGGAACGATTGTCGGCGTGACAAAGCAGGAGCTGCTCGTACAGACCGGCGATGGCGTGCTCGCACTGGAGGAGCTGCAGCCGGAGGGCAAGAAACGCATGCCGGTCGATGCTTTTCTGCGCGGCTATCCGATGGAAGTCGGAGAGATGATATAAAGGAGTGATTCTATGTATATACTCGCATCAAACATGAACGCTTTTTACGGAAGGGGCTATGGCAGCGGCTATTATATGTTCGACTGGACCTACCTTCTGGTGCTGATCGGTCTGGCACTTTCTCTGATCGCATCGGCAAATGTAAAAAATACATTTAACCATTATGCCAAAATCCGCAGCCGGAGCAATCTGACCGGAGCGATGGCGGCAGAGCGTGTACTGCACCACGCAGGCATCTATGATGTCTCCATTCAGCGGGTAGCGGGCAATCTGACCGATCACTATGACCCGCGCAGTAAGACCCTGCGCCTTTCGGACAGCACCTATGGGTCAAACTCGATCGCAGCGGTCTGTGTGGCGGCACATGAGTGTGGCCATGCGATTCAGGACCAGAAGCAGTACGGACCACTGGTGCTGCGCAGTACGCTGGTGCCGCTGGCAAATTTTGGATCTTCGCTTTCCTGGCCGATCTTTTTTGCAGGGCTGATCTTTTCGATTCAGCCGCTTCTGACGGCGGGCATCATTCTGTTCTCTCTGGCCGTGCTTTTTCAGCTCGTGACGCTGCCGGTAGAGTTCAACGCATCCTCACGCGCGTTAAAAGTGCTTGAGGCAGATGGCATCTTAGGGACCGAGGAGCTGGCAGGTGGCAAAAAAGTGCTGCAGGCGGCGGCACTGACGTATGTGGCAGCGCTGGCATCGTCGATTTTACAGCTGCTGCGTCTGATTATTCTGGCAGGAGGAAGACGAGATCGTGACTAAACCGGTAAATATCAGAGAAATTTGTCTGGAAATTCTTCAGGAGATCACAGAAGAGGAAGCCTACAGCCATATCGTGCTGCGGGAGGTGCTCGAGAAGTACCAGTATCTGGAAAAACGCGACCGCGCATTTATCTCCCGTGTCGTAGAGGGAACGCTGGAACACATGATCCAGCTGGATTACATCATCGAGCAGTTTTCCAATGTCCCGGTCTACAATATGAAGCCACTGATCCGCAATCTTCTGCGGATGTCGGTCTATCAGCTGAAATATATGGACAGTGTGCCGGACTCGGCGGCCTGCAATGAGGCAGTGAAGCTGGCGCAGCGCAAAGGCTTTTACAACCTCAAGGGATTTGTAAACGGCGTGCTGCGCAGTACCGCGCGCCGTTTGAGCCAGGTACGCTACCCGGATCCGGCGAAGGAGCCGCTGCATTATCTGTCGGTGAAATATTCGTTCCCAGTCTGGATGCTGGAAAAATGGGTAGAGCAATATGGCTACGAGGTGACTGAGAAAATCTGCCTGGATTCGCATATGGAAAAGGGCACGGTCGTGCGCTGTAATTTGCAGAAAGCGTCCAAAGAAGAGATCATCGCGTCTCTGACACAGGATGGGATCACGGTGCGGCAGCACCCGTACCTCGACTATGCGCTGATCCTGTCGGATTATAATTATATGCGTGCCATAACGGCTTTTAAGAACGGCTGGATTCAGGTACAGGATATCAGTTCCATGCTCGTGGCGGAGATCGCCGCACCAAACTGGGGGGAGCACTGCATCGATGTCTGTGCTGCTCCGGGTGGGAAAGCGCTCCACATCGCGGAAAAGCTGATGGGCAGCGGGTATGTGGAAGCACGGGATATTTCCGAGTATAAGGTGCAGCTCATGCAGGAAAACATCGAGCGCACCGATGCGATCAATATCCGGGCGGTCGTGAAAGACGCGACGGTCGTGGACGAAGCGTCGATCCGCAGTGCGGATATTGTGCTCGCGGATGTGCCGTGTTCCGGACTTGGCGTCATCGGAAAGAAGCAGGACATCAAATATAAGATGTCGGTTCAGCGCCAGCAGGATATCATCCGTCTGCAGCGCAGGATCCTCTCCGTCGTACAGGATTACGTGAAGCCGGGCGGTGTGCTGATCTACAGCACCTGCACGATCGGTGCAGATGAGAATCAGTACAATCTGAAGTGGTTTCTGGAAAATTACCCGTTCCGTCTGGAGAGCATCGATCCGTATATCTGCGATGCGCTAAAGAGTAAGACGACGAAGGGTGGCTACATTCAGCTGTTGCCTGGCATCCATGAATCAGACGGATTTTTCATCGCAAGGCTGCGCAGGCTGGAAGAGACAGAAGAAGTACAAGGAGAGGGATATGGAGAAGACGGATATCAAATCGCTGGACTATGAGGAACTGCAGCAGTTCATGGCCTCTCTTGGAGAAAAGCCATTCCGGGCAAAACAGCTCTACCAGTGGATGCATGAAAAGCTCGCCGCTGACCTGGATGAGATGACCAATCTCTCGAAAGGGCTGCGCGAGAAGCTGAAAGAAACCACCACTTATACTTCTCTTGAGGTCGTCGAACGGCTCGTCTCCGGCATTGACGGGACGGAAAAATATCTGTTCCGCCTTTCGGACGGAAACGTGATCGAGAGTGTGCTGATGCGCTATCATCATGGCAATTCTGTCTGCATTTCTTCACAGGTCGGCTGCCGGATGGGATGCCGCTTCTGCGCTTCGACCCTCGGCGGGCTCACGCGGAATCTGCGGCCGTCGGAGATGCTCGATCAGATTTACCGGATTCAGCAGGTATCCGGCGAGCGCGTTTCGAACATCGTGGTAATGGGAACCGGTGAACCGCTGGACAATTATGACAATCTGCTCAAATTTATCCGGCTTCTGACGGATGAGCACGGACTCAACATCAGCCAGCGCAATATTACGGTGTCTACCTGCGGCATTGTGGAGAACATCCGACGACTGGCAGACGAGAAGCTGCAGATCACCCTGGCGATCTCTTTACACGCTTCCAATCAGGAAAAGCGTAAGGAACTGATGCCGATCGCATACAAATATGACATTCATGAGGTGCTCGATGCCACGCGCTATTACTTCGAGCAGACGGGACGGCGTATTACCTTTGAGTACAGCCTGGTAGGCGGCGTCAATGATACCGAGGAAGATGCAAGAGAGCTCTCGGCGCTCGTCGGTGATATCAACTGTCATGTGAATCTGATTCCGGTCAATCCGATCAAGGAGCGGAGCTATGTACAGTCGAACCGTGCGGTGATCGAGGCGTTCAAAAATAAACTTGAAAAAAACCGAATAAATGTTACTATTAGAAGAGAAATGGGCCGGGATATCAACGGGGCCTGTGGACAGCTAAGAAAGAGTTATATGGATGAAAATTAGAAGAAGGGAAAAGAAGGATATGAAGGCGTATAGCATTACGGATATCGGCAGGCGACGAACGATGAATCAGGATTACGTCTATGCCTCAGAACAGCCGGTCGGCAATCTGAAAAATCTGCTGATCGTGGCGGACGGGATGGGCGGACACAATGCCGGTGATCTGGCGTCACGCTATACGGTAGAGCTCATGATCGAGTACATAACAAATGAAAAAGAAGAAAAGCGTCCGGTCTCTCTTCTGAGTTCGGCGATCCATCATGCAAATGAGCTGGTGATGGAGAAAGCCAGATCTGCGAAAGAGTACGAGGGTATGGGGACGACGCTTGTGGCGGCGACGGTGATGGACGGATACCTCTATGTGGCAAATGTCGGTGACAGCCGCCTCTATCTGATCGATCAGGGCATCGAACAGATCACAAGAGATCATTCACTTGTAGAAGAAATGGTTCGGATGGGGGAGATTCAGCGCAAGGATGCGAAGAGTCATCCGGATCGAAATGTGATCACGAGAGCCGTCGGTGTACATGTGCCGGTGCGGGTCGATTTTTTTGATGTGAAGCTGGAAAAGGGAGACAAGCTGCTGCTTTGTTCGGACGGTCTTACGAATATGGTAGAGGACGAGGACATTTTGCAGCTGGTAAAAAAGAGCGCTTCACTAAAAGAGGCTGCAGAACGGCTTGTGACCGAGGCGAACAAAAACGGGGGAAAAGATAATATATCCGTAGTGCTTGCGGAATACGAATAAATGGGGAGTGAATATGCTCAAAGTCGGAATGTTTATACAGAACAGATATGAAATAATATCCAAAATCGGCTCCGGCGGTATGGCGGATGTATATAAAGCGAAGGATCACAAGCTGAACCGGTTCGTCGCAGTAAAGGTGCTCAAGAAGGAATTTCGGGATGACCGGGAGTTCATCTCCAAATTCCGTGTGGAGGCGCAGTCGGCAGCCGGGCTGGCACATGCGAATATCGTAAACATCTATGATACCGGTGAGGAAGCCGGGATTTACTATATCGTCATGGAGCTGGTAGAGGGAATTACCTTAAAGGAATATATCAAAATGAAGGGGCGGCTGTCGGTGCGCGAGGCGACGAGTATTGCATTGCAGATCTCGGCGGGACTTGAGGCTGCGCACAACAACGGCATCATCCACCGGGACATCAAGCCGCAGAATATCATCATTTCCACAGACGGAAAAGTAAAGGTGGCGGATTTCGGAATCGCGCGTGCATCTTCCGGCAATACGATCAATTCCAGCGTGATGGGTTCCGTGCATTACAGCTCGCCGGAGCAGTCGCGCGGCGGCTACAGCGATCAGAAAAGTGATATTTATTCACTTGGCATCACGATGTATGAGATGCTGACCGGACATGTACCGTTCGACGGAGATACCGCAGTTGCGGTCGCGCTGAAGCATCTGCAGGAGGATCTGAAGGGGCCAAAGGAGCTGATTCCGGAGATCCCGAACAGCACGAATGCGATCGTGCTCAAGTGTACACAGAAGAGCCCGGACCGGAGATATGCGAATATGGCGGAGGTCATCCGTGATCTGCGGGAGTCGCTCGTCAATCCGGACGGCGATTTTGTGACGCAGCAGCAGCCAGACGACATGTCAAAGACAATCATTATTTCCAAAAATGATCTGCAGCAGATCAATGCGGAACATCAGCAGTCAGGCGCAGCTCCAGCGGCACAGCAGGCCGAGCGCAGTATGCCGGCGTACGATGAGTCGCTGGATGTGGGGGCTGCCGCTCATATTCACGGGACAGGCAGTACCCAGAATCAGCAGAGCCGGGCGTATCAGCCGGGCAGTTACTATCAGAAAAGCGGCTATCAGGAAGTGTCTCCGTCGGGCGGAGATGCACATGCGGATCGCTGGGGCGAGGATCATGCCTCAGACGGAGAACAGGAGAGCGGATACGATCCATATTATGACGCTTACGATAATCCGGCCGACTATAAGATCGAGGACGAATCGTTTCACCTGAACCGGCCATCCGGGGGACGGCATCTGCATTTTAAGGATCGGGATCCGGATAAAGAGGTCGGCCTGAATCCGAAGCTGGAGAAGGCTGTGACGGTCGGGGGCATCATAGTGGCGGTCGTGATCGGATGTGTCTTTCTGGCGCTTGTGGCAAATGCATTTGGACTGTTTAAGTTTGGAAAGAAGAACCACACCGTCACACCGGTGAAACAGGAGACAGAGAGTGAATCGGAGTCGGAGACGAACGGAAAGTCCGTCGCAGTCCCGGAGATCCTCGGACTGTCTGAGGCAGATGCGCAGAAGCTCTTAAAGAGCTATGGACTGACCGGGACGAAGAAGGGCGAGAAAGATTCTGATAAATATTCGGCCGGACAGGTGTGCAGCCAGTCACCGGAAAAGGGTGAGATGGTCGCGCGTGGTACGGCGGTCGAGTATGACCTGGTACCGGAGGGAGATGAGTTGGTGCTCGATGATCTGACAAATATCGAGCAGAGCCAGGCACAGGCATTCCTTCTGACGAAAGGGCTCAAGTGTGAGGTCGATAATTCCAGGACGAGTGACAGCGTGGAAGCGGGTCATGTCATTTCCACGACGCCGGCAGCCGGAGCGAAAGTGAAGGCGGGCGATACCGTGACCTTATATGTCAGCGCAGGTGCGCAGACGGAGACCGATCCGGTCGATTATGTACAGCTCTGGTCGCTGACCGGCTATACGAAAGACCGGGCGACCGAGGCACTGGAGATGCTGGAGCTGGTACCGAACTATGAGTATCAGCCGAGCAGCGAGGTGGCGGAAGGACTGGTCATCAGCCAGAGTGCCGATCCGAATACGGACATTGCACGTGGCTCGACGGTCACGCTCGTGATCAGCAGCGGTCCGAACGGCGAGGACACGACGACCTCTGATCCGGTCACGACGGACAATGGAGACGGTACGGTATGGAAATGCAATGCGAGCCTGAATGAGCCGGAAGGCTACAACGGACAGAACGTCCGGATCACACTCGTACAGGACGGAAGCGGGGAGAGCACGATCTTCGAAGGACAGACGACCTTCCCGTACAAGCTCCAGATTCAGGGTGCGTCCGGTGTGACGAGCGGTACCGCTTACGTCTATCTGCTGGATGACTCCGGCAATGTCACGAGCAAGATCGAGTATCCGGGAATTGTATTTTCGCAGGTAAATAACTAAACGTGAGGGATACATGCAGGGGAAAATCATAAGAGGGATCGGAGGATTTTACTATGTGCACGCCGAGGACGGGATCGTCTATGAGTGCCGCGCCAAGGGGATCTTCCGAAAAGAAAAAATAAAGCCGCTTCCGGGGGACAATGTGGAGATTTCCCCGGTGCAGGATGAGGAGAAGCCAGCCGGGAACGTCGACGCGATTCTTCCGCGGAAAAATGTGCTGATCCGTCCGGCCGTGGCAAATGTAGATCAGGCACTCGTCGTCTTTGCGGCGGCGAGCCCGAAGCCGAACCTGAATCTGCTCGACCGCTTTCTGATCTCGATGGAGCAGCAAAAGATTCCGGTCGTGATCTGTTTCAATAAGACGGATCTCGTAGATACAAAAGAGGAGGAGCTGCTGCGCGATACGTATGCGCACAGCTATCCGGTACAGCTCATCAGCGCGGCAAACGGTGAGGGGATCGAGGAGGTGCAGCGATTGCTCGACGGCAAGACGACAGTCGTAGCCGGTCCGTCCGGTGTCGGAAAATCATCGCTGACGAATCAGCTGCAGCCGCATGTACAGATGGAGGTCGGCGACATCAGCCGCAAGATCGAGCGGGGCCGCCATACGACGCGCCACACCGAGTTGATCTATCTGCGACCTCATACGTACTTTCTTGACACGCCGGGCTTTAGCTCCTTGTATCTGACGGGGATCGCCTATGAGGATCTCTGGCAGTATTTTCCGGAGTTTGTCCCGTATGAGCCATATTGCAGGTTTCAGGGATGCATGCACATCAGCGAGCCGGACTGCGCGGTAAAAGAAGCGCTCGCGGAAGGCAAGATACCGGCGTCACGCTATGAGAATTATGTGATGCTGGCCGAAGAGCTGAAGAATGCGCGGAAGAGATAAAAGAAAAGACAGCATAAATAATATTGCCCGCCTGTGTACTGTGCGATCACATAGTACACGGGCGGGCTTTTTAACCGAATCAAGCAAGTTCCCTGCTTCAATTGCGCAAAGCAATAAGCAGTGAGTTGGGACTTGCTTGTATCAGGAGTGGTATAAGCCACTCCTGATAAGCTGCGAAGCAGCTATTCGGTTATGAGCAAGTAGCGAAGCGGATTGCGAATATCCACTTAACAGAATCGTCCGCTTGATCAGAATCATCCACTTTGCCAGGAATGATTTGCGGATACGCCTTAGAACTCGGTATACTCCTTCATCACATCCAGCAGTCCCTTCACCTTCTCGGTTCGGTCGCCGGAGAAGACAGCGGAGCCTGCGACGCATACATTTGCGCCGGCTTCTAAGACGGTGCGGATCGTGGAGGCGTTGATGCCGCCGTCGACTTCGATGAGGAGATCCGGGTTCTTTTCCTTTGCGAGACTGCGCAGGGTGCGGATCTTCTCGGTCATTGCCGGGATGTAGCTCTGACCACCGAAGCCAGGATTCACAGTCATGATCAGTACCATGTCGAGATCCTCGAGTACGTAGTCAAGCACAGAAAGCGGGGTGGCCGGATTCAGGGCGACACCGGCCTTGACGCCTGCAGCGTGGATGGACTGGATCGTGCGGTGCAGATGGGTAGACGCCTCTGCGTGTACCGTGATGCCGTCGGCTCCGCAGTCTGCAAAAGTCTGGATGTAGCGCTCCGGCTTTTCCATCATCAGATGAACGTCAAAGAACAGGTCTGAGACTTTCCGGATAGATGAGATGACCGGCATTCCGAAGGAGACGCTCGGTACGAAGGCGCCGTCCATGACATCAATGTGCAGGTACTGCGCACCGGCAGCGGCCACCGTCTGGATGTCTTCGCCGAGACGGGTAAAGTCGGCGGAGAGAATGGACGGAGCTAACATATTTTCTCTTTTCATAAGAAACCTCCAATTAAA
Source organism: Lachnospiraceae bacterium (assembly GCA_029006155.1). Taxonomy (GTDB): domain Bacteria; phylum Bacillota; class Clostridia; order Lachnospirales; family Lachnospiraceae; genus Choladousia. The sequence continues at coordinate 7,315 of JAQXGF010000133.1, read as the reverse complement.
TATTGTATTTAGCATAGCATATTTTATCCCGGATTACAATGACGGAGGTCACACGCAAAAAAAATATATCCGGGAGATGGAAAAACAGGGGGTCACAATCCGGCGTATTTGCCCGGATTGGAGCAGACGGATTATGGAGAATAAAATGGAAAAAACAGGAAAATTCCCGGATTTCAGAAAAAAAGCATGGGAAAACGGGAAAAGTGTCGATGAGTTTCCACCAGAAACTATTGTGAAAATTGTGTTTCTGTGCTAAACTGTGACTTGCCGATAAAGACGGTTGAAAGACAGTATGAAATACAAAAGACAGTACAAAAGAAAAAGTTAGAAGATACAGAAATGGAGAGGAACGAACATGAAACTTGGAATCGTAGGTTTGCCGAATGTCGGGAAAAGTACATTATTTAATTCTTTAACAAAAGCTGGAGCGGAGTCAGCGAACTATCCGTTCTGCACCATTGATCCGAATGTCGGAGTGGTAGCAGTGCCGGATGAGCGTCTGAAGCTGCTCGCCGACCTGTACCATTCGGCAAAGGTGACTCCGGCGGTCATCGAATTTGTGGACATCGCAGGACTGGTGAAGGGAGCTTCCAAAGGCGAAGGACTGGGCAATCAGTTCCTGGCCAACATCAGAGAGGTCGATGCGATTGTACACGTCGTGCGCTGCTTTGAGGATCCGAACGTGATCCATGTGGATGGTTCTGTTGATCCGGTACGCGATATCGAGACCATTAATCTGGAGTTGATTTTCTCTGACCTGGAGATCCTGGAGCGCAGAATCGCAAAGACTGCGCGCGGGGCGAGAAACGACAAGAAGCTTGCAAAGGAGCTGGATCTTCTGCAGGCACTCAAGGCACATCTGGAGGACGGTAAGCTTGCGATTACCTACCATACCGATGATGAGGATGAGCAGGCATGGATGGCAGAGTACAATCTGCTCACGGCAAAGCCGGTGATTTTTGCGGCAAATGTGGGCGAAGATGATCTGGCAGACGATGGCGCGTCGAACCCATACGTAGGAAAAGTAAGAGAATATGCGAAAGAGACCGGAAGCGAGGTATTCGTGATCTGCGCACAGATCGAAGAAGAAATCTCAGAACTCGACGACGATGAAAAACAGATGTTTCTCGAGGATCTCGGATTAAAAGAGTCCGGACTGGAGAAACTGATAAAGGCCAGCTACAGCCTGCTGGGGCTTTTGAGCTATCTGACTGCGGGAGAGACAGAGACCCGTGCGTGGACGATACGCAAAGGCACGAAGGCGCCGCAGGCAGCCGGCAAGATTCATTCTGATTTTGAGCGTGGATTTATCCGCGCGGAGGTAGTCAACTATCAGGATCTGCTCGACTGTGGTTCCTATTCCGCTGCAAAGGAAAAAGGACTGGTCGGACTGGAAGGAAAGGATTACGTGGTAAAAGATGGAGATGTCATCTTATTCCGCTTCAATGTCTGATGACGACGGCTGTGCACATAAATGGAGGCAGTAAATGAACGGTACGATCCGCTTTCCACATCTGGGTATTGCACTGCATCATGTCATAAAAACGGTTTCCGTTGGAAATCTGGAGATCGCCTGTTACGGGATGGTGCTTGCAGCTGCAATGGTGACGGGACTTCTGCTCGTTATGAAGGTGGCTGATAAGACCGGCCAGAAAGGGGACGATTATTTCGACCTCGGTATGGTTGCAATCGTTGTTTCTGTGCTTTGTGCGAGAATTTATTACGTTGTATTTTCCTGGGACTATTACCGGGAACATCTGGCGGAGATCGTAAATCTGCGGGAAGGCGGACTGGCGATCTATGGTGGCGTCATCGGAGGGGTACTGACGGTGGCGGTGTTCTGCCATATAAAAAAGATGCGTTTCTGGAAGACACTCGATACGGCAGTGCTGGGACTCGTATGGGGACAGGCACTTGGAAGATGGGGGAACTTTTTCAATCGCGAAGCATTTGGCGGCTATACCGATAATCTCTTTGCGATGCAGCTTCCGGTGTCCGATGTACGGACGCATGAAGTGACACAGGAAATGTGGCAGCATGCGACGACGATCGACGGTGTGGAGTATATTCAGGTACATCCTACCTTCCTTTATGAATCCGTATGGAACCTCATGGTTCTCGGGATTTTGCTGTATCTGACGTTCCGGGCTGCGAAGGCGTATGAGGGACGGGTGTTTCTTTCCTATCTGTTTTTGTACGGCATCGGGCGATTCTGGATTGAGGGGCTGCGCACCGATCAGCTGCTGCTTCCGGGAACTGTGATTCCGGTCTCTCAGCTGCTCTCGGGAATACTGGTAATTACAGCAGGTGCTTGTCTGCTGTGGCGCAGAGTGAAAAGAAACTGAAGGAACAGCGCACATGGTGAAAGGAACAAACGAGATGCAGCAAAAAGAAGTACTGATGGATCAAATCGAGGCAGAACGCGAGAAACTGAATCTGCTTCTGGATGAGGAGGAGATCAGCGAGACGGCCTATGGGCAGAGCCTGATCATGGATCAGCTGATTGAACGGTATATTAGTCTGTAAATACAAAAATAGTTATTTTAAGGGGGACATTTCGATGGCAGCGGCCGTCCGGTGTCTCCTTTTTTTACCATTTACAGATCGTGTCCCGTCGATCTGTAAAATTTACCACGTGGGCAAACGGTAATTTCATAGTTATTTCAATTTTTCGGATTTAGGGGTTGTTTTTTCCTGAAAATTAGTCTATTATAAGAAACAGGTGGTAGAAAGTGGTGAGCTGTGGTATCAGGTGGGGAGAAAGTGGAGGGCTTTTTCCAGAAACAGAGCTGCAGCACGGGGACACCATGGCAGCAGAAGAGGTGCATCATGATGTTTATGGGTGAGTATAATCATACGATAGACGCTAAAAGCAGACTGATCATTCCTTCTAAGTTCCGCGATACACTCGGTGACGAGTTCGTGGTTACAAAGGGGCTTGACGGCTGCTTATTTGTGTTTGACAACAAAGAATGGACCATCTTCGAAGAAAAGCTTCAGAAACTTCCCGCACTCACCAATCCGGAAGTACGTAAATTTGTCCGTTTCTTCATGGCAGGCGCTACAAGCGTAGAAGTGGACAAGCAGGGAAGAATTCTTCTACCGGCAGGTCTTAAGGAATTTGCGGCACTAGAAAAGGATGTAGTTTTAATCGGTGTCGGAAACAGAGTGGAAATCTGGAGTAAGGAAAGATACGAAGGAACTGTTAGCTACGAGGATATGGAAGAAGTGGCTATGCATTTATCAGAGTTAGGACTTGGTATTTAACCTAAAATCGGCTTTCAGGGGATAGGAGCAAGGATGACGTTTGTACATTATTCAGTACTCTTACAGGAGACAATTGAAAATCTGAATGTGAAAGAAAACGGCATCTATGTGGATGGAACCTTAGGTGGCGGCGGACATGCCTTAGAGGTTGTAAAAAGGTTATCCGAGGAAGGAAAATTTTTCGGTATCGACCAGGACGAGGCCGCAATAAGCGCAGCAGGAGAAAGGCTAAAGGAATACCGGGATAAGATCACACTGATTCGAAGCAATTACTGCAATATGAAAAGTGTCCTTGCAAAAGAAGGCGTAACCGGTGTGGATGGCATTGTTTTAGATCTGGGGGTTTCTTCTTACCAGTTAGATACCGAAGAAAGAGGATTTTCCTACCGGTTTGATACCGCACTGGATATGCGTATGGATCAAAGACAGAACCTTACGGCAAGAGATATCGTAAATAACTACTCCGAAATGGAATTGTTTCGAATAATAAGAGATTATGGCGAGGATAAATTTGCGAAGAATATTGCAAAGCATATCGTAGCACAAAGATGCAAAAAGAGTATCGAAACGACCGGTGAATTAGCAGAAATCATCAAAGCTGCGATTCCGGCCAAGTTTCGTGTAAATGGACATCCCGCAAAGCAGACCTTTCAGGCAATCCGCATTGAGTGTAATAGAGAATTAGAGGTGCTTAGGGACTCTTTGGATATGATGATGGATTTATTAAACCCGGGTGGAAGGATATGTATCATCACTTTCCATTCCTTGGAAGATAGAATCGTAAAATCTGCTTTTAAGAAGGCAGAAAATCCCTGTACCTGCCCACCGGAATTTCCGGTCTGTGTATGCGGAAAGAAATCACTTGGTAAAGTGATTAGCAGAAAACCAATTTTGCCGACAGAAAAGGAACTTAATGAAAATTCCAGATCAAAAAGCGCAAAATTGAGAGTATTTGAAAAGAGATGAGGTTAGTAATTATGGCAGCAAGAAGTCAAGGAAGACAAGTAAATACAGCAAGAGTATCAGATACAAGGAGAGTATCAAATACCTATTACACAGAGGGTACGGCAGCAAGACAGCTTGACGTTAGAAGAGCAATTGAAGAAGAACCCAGACGTGAACTGAGTCATGGTACCAGAAAAAACAGGGAGAAGGCACATCATATGAATTTTGGTTATGTGCTCTTTTTGGCAGTAGCTATGCTGGTGGCAGGTTATGTTTTAATTGGATATATCCAGATGCAGGCAGAACTCACCTCCCAGTATGAGCAGATTGCAAGCTTAGAAAGCGAACTGAATTATTTGCGTCTGTACAATGAAGATGAATTGGCACGCATTAACAGTGCTGTTAATTTAGAGGATATTAAGCAGGTCGCAATCGGAGAGCTCGGCATGGTATATGCAACGGAAGGTCAGATTGTGTTTTACGAGAATGAAGGTAGTGACTATGTAAGACAGGTTGCAGATATTCCTAAATAATAGTAAGATAGAAAATGGGTGACCAACTTGGCAGATAAGAAACAAAAAGAAAGAGACAGAAAAATTAAAGAACGTAGAAAAATGCAACTTAGACAGAAATTCCCCACCAGAATGAAAAATAAGCTGGTGTGGCTTTTCTGTCTAATTGTGTTATTATTTTGCGGTCTGATAGTTCGTATGATGTGGATTAATAAGGAAAAGGGTGTGCAGTATGAAAAGCAGATTCTTTCCCAACAAAAATATGATAGTATCACCATTCCTTACAGACGAGGCGATATTCTCGACTGTAATGGTACAAGCCTGGCAGTCAGCGAAAAAGTGTATAATCTTGTTATCGACTCAAAGGTAATGCATGCAAAAGAAGGAAAGTATTTAGATACTACCATAGAAGCATTAGAAGAGTGCTTCCCACAGTTAAATATGGCAGAAGTGAAGCAATATATTAAGGAAAATCCATCCAGCAGCTATTATGTTCCCTTAAAACGAATGAGCTATACCGATATCAGCGAGTTTAAGAAGTTACAAAGTGATACTAAGAAGGATGCGGACGGTAATCCGGGACGCGGTACCCTGATTAAAGGCGTTTGGTTTGAAGAAGAATACCGCAGAAGCTATCCCTGTGATTCTCTGGCCTGCGATGTCATTGGTTTTACTACCGCTGACGGAGTTGGTATGTATGGTCTGGAGGAATATTATAACAGTGTTTTAAGTGGCATGAATGGGCGTGAGTTTGGTTACCTGAATGGGGATGCCAACCTGGAAAGAACCACAAAGCCTGCAGTGGATGGTAATACCATTGTAAGTACTATTGATGCAAATATTCAGGGAATTGTAGAAGAGAAATTAAATGCGTTTTGCAAGGATTATGAAAATGGATATAAGGATGGTCCTGCGGCAAATAATATCGGATGCATCGTAATGGATGTAAATTCCGGTGAAATTCTGGCAATGGCCAGTGGACCGAAAACCTTCAATTTAAATAAACCTTTTGATTTGTCTGCGTATTATTCTGAAGAAGAGATTCAAACTATGAAGGAATCAGAGACTTATTATGATACCTTGAATTCCATCTGGCGTAATTTCTGCATTTCCGATAGTTATGAGCCGGGTTCCACTTTTAAACCCTTTACGGTAGCAATGGGACTTGAAAACGGTGCGATTCATGACAAAGATGAGTTCCAGTGCGGTGGATATTTGACCGTGGGAGGTCATGACATTCACTGTCATAACAGGGTAGGAGATGGTTCTGTTACGGTGAAACATGCGGTAGCAAGCTCCTGTAACGTAGCCCTTATGAAAATATCCTTTGCGGTAGGCGTGGATACCTTTGCAGAATATCAGAAAAACTTTAACTTTGGCTTAAAAACCAATATCGACTTAGCCGGTGAATCCCGTACAGCGGACTTGGTTCACGGAGCAGACAAGATGGTACAAACGGATCTTGCAATCGGTTCCTTCGGACAGGGATTTAATGTCAGCATGATTCAGATGATTACCGGGTTTAGTGCCCTTGTAAATGGGGGGTATTATTATGAACCCCATATGGTAAAACAGATTCGCACTACCGGTGGTGCAGTGGTAAAAAATATTGAACCCCGTGTATTAAAGCAGGTGATTTCTGAAAGTACCTCTGCTTATATCAGAGAGTACTGTACGGCAGTATGCCAGCCGGATTATACCGGAAATACAGGAAAAAGTGCAAGACCGGCAGGCTACTCCATCGGTGGTAAGACGGGAACAGCGCAGACTCTTCCTAGAGGCAATGGGGAATATGTAGTTTCTTTCATCGGCTTTGCACCGTCGGATGACCCCCAGATTGCTATATATGTGGTGATTGACAGACCAAACATGCCGGACCAGACCGGTGGTACCAGACAGGCGGCTATTATTACCAGAAATATTTTAACAGAAGTACTTCCCTATATGGGAATCTTTATGACAGAGGAACTTAGTAAAAAAGAATTAGAGGAATTAGAGCAGAAGCAATTTGAAGATACCAGAAAGTATTCTGTACCAGTGGTAACCGGAGAAGAGGAATCTACTCCCAAAGATCATGGGATTATGAGTGTAGAACCTGCATGGAAGAGTTTTCCGCTTGATGAAGAAAAAGGGGTTTTGGTAGATCCTATTACGGGAGAATATTTAGACCCTGATACAGGACATGTTATAGGAGATTATGATGCAATCGAGTAATTCTTGAACGCATACAGATTCATAACCTCATAATAAAAGGAATAGAGTATAATAATTCCTTTCTTTATGAGGTTTTTATGTTAACAGAGTATAAAAAGACCTTTCACAGGAAAAAAATTACCATTACCTTTTTGGTTTGTGGATTCGTTCTGTTATTGCTTTTTTTCAGGCTTATTTATCTTATGGTGGGTAAGTCTGCGTATTATCAGCAAAAGGCTGTTGAACTGCATGAAAGGGAAAGAAGCATCAAGGCGGCAAGAGGAAAAATTATAGATTGCAATGGAACTGTACTGGCAGATAATAAAAGGGTCTGTACCATATCGGTTATACATAATCAGATAGAGGATAAGGAAGAGGTTATCCGCATCCTTTGCGAG
>JAQXGF010000132.1 GCA_029006155.1 Lachnospiraceae bacterium | reverse complement strand
CCTGCAGAAACTTTACTCTCGGATTCTAAAACTTTTACTGAAGCAGTTGCGTATGCAGCTCTTAAATTTGCGGCATCTGTAGACTCTCTAGCTTTTTCCAACTGTGTTGTAAAAATCGGAATAGAAATCGCAACCAACACGGCGATAATAGCTACAACAATAAGCAGCTCAGCCAATGTAAAACCTTTTTTGTTCTTTTTCGCTTTCTTAAACATTTTAAAGCCTCCTATTAATTATTTTTCATTTTTAAGATCTCGAAGCGTCTCGGGATTTCAGTTGTCGGGGACGGCGATTTTGATGATTCCTTTGTCACCGTCGAGCTGAAATTTCAAGTAGCCGCCTACAGAATCGATCAGGTCACGCATCTTGATGATTCCCTTATCGAATTCCCGGATCATGCGGTCCTCACAGGAATACTGAATCTTAATCAGTGTCTGCTCCTGCATGTCCCGGCAACGGATTCTGATGTAGCGTCCCCGTGGGGGTGTGGTCTCAATACAATTTGACTTTGCTGTATCAAGGGCCATGCTAACAATCTGGCAAAGTCGATTACCTGATCGATTTTCCTTAAGCTCCTGAACCTCGGCAGATGTCCAGATATCGTCTGCTTCTGCTTCTGCTGTAAATCTGTTTAACACTTCATTCATCTCAGGATAAGATGTAAAAAAGCATTTGTTCTGTCTCTGATTCATTCCATCGATGGCATCCAACTTTTGCACTGCCACTATCCGTCTCGCTCCTTTCTCTTAGGATGTGTTTATTATATCAGCAATTTTCTAATTTGTATACATAATGTCGATTATAGCAACATTTTTGTCGAAATTAGCTTTCCCATGTCATTTTTGACACAATTTCTGTAGCTTTTGACATTTTATACCTGGAATGCCGCACCTCGTCTAGAGAAATATCTGCATTTGAATTGCTCCCGAAAAAAAGAGCATATGCCAAAATGATTTCTCACTTTAACACACGCCCTTGATTTTTTCTTTATATTTATTTCTTCTCACATCTTCTCAAACATATAATCATAATAAACTTCCCGTGCCGCACGCTGGTATTTCCTGGAAATAGGAATCTCATGGGACTGGACTACGAACTTGCTGGCGTCCATTTTTTCTACAAAGTACAGGCTGATGATGTAACTCTGGTGACACCGGAAAAACAGTCTGCCAGGGAGCTGCTGTTCCAGCTCGTCCAGCTTGGCGTAGCTTTCCATGCTTTCGCCGTCCTCCATGTGAAGGATCACCTTTCGGTTGGCGCTTTCCACATAGAGAATGTTGCGGCAGTAAACACGGCGGTAGCTGCCGCCTGCTTCTTTCAGCATAAGGGAAGCGCGCCGCTCCATATTTGGCTTTTGCCAGAAAAAGGTGATGCAGTTATGAAGCTCGCTTACATCAAATGGATACAGAAGATACCCGGTAGCAAACACGGAAAAGGCCTCCGCGTAATATCTCTGAGAATCTGTGATGAAACAGATCATCACTTTGCGGTTCCGGGCGCGGATGTTTGCTGCCAGCTTCAGGCCATCCCCTTCGTGACGGATGGTGGTGTTCAAAATCAGAATATCAAAAGAAGAAGCGTCTTCGTTTAGATTTTCCAGATAGTCATATTCATTTGTAAATTCACTCACCTGAATATCCAGATTCGCACCCATAAGGCCAGCGCGGATATATTCTCTGTGTTCTTTTGACTTTTCCACAATTGCTGCCCGCAGCATGATACGTTATCCCCCGTAATCCACAAAATTTATATCATCAATACCCAGCCGCTGCCCCCGCAGCTGCAGATGTATCTGCCGGAAGTCCGCTGTCCGCTTTTCCGCCCTGCATGGTCTCGTAAAAAGTAGCTGTGATGCCTACATTCACGCTTCCAGTCTCTAGATTGTCATCCCCTGCCACGAACCGGAGATCACTTACAATACATCTCCATTCCCCTGTGCAAAGGCTGTTCACCAAATCAGCTGCCTTATTATAATCCGAAGCGGAAAAAGTCAGGCTGAAGGAACGGCGGATCAGGTCTCCGTCCCTTGTCACATCACTGAAACTGATATCGTATGTATTGGCATCCTGAAGAAGCTGGTTCAGCTCGTCCAGTTCTGCCTTGGAATTGTTGTAGCTTCCCATTTTTCCCAGGTCTGTGCCCTGCTCGATGGAGTCCAGCTCGCTCTGCATTCTGGACAAGGAAGCCGCCTTAGTCTGAAGGAGCATCATCTCCGTGCTCAGCTCCTCCTGCTGGCTTTTCGCCTCATTAATGGCTGTCCGGATGGGCTGGTCTACTACCAGATAATAACCCACCGCCAGAAGGATCAAGGTCAGCACCAGGAGCATAATTTTTTCTCTTACAGTAAAATCACGGCTCA
>JAQXGF010000131.1 GCA_029006155.1 Lachnospiraceae bacterium | reverse complement strand
TACTTTAACAACTACCTTGCCGTCGTCATTCTTTGCCATTGCAAAGACCTTACCATCTGCACAGGTGACCTGCGGAAGCAGCATCATGCAGCCCTTCGCCTCATTCTGTGCAAGGATTTCTCCATCCTCCGGATCCAGCTTATAGATCTTGTCATCCATGGTCACATATACGGCCTTATTGTAGTAAGCCGGTGCACTTACATGGGAAAACATCGTATTACCGGTCTCTGCCTTCAGCTTCCACTTTTCCACCAGATCCTCACCGGTCTGCGGGGTCTTGGAATCGGATACGCCCTTCTGTTCCTCATTTCCAAGGAACTGGCTCCAGTTCAGCGCACTGTCTGTATTTTGCAATCCAGCCTTTTCGAGCAGCTGATTGTAATAATGCTCTGCCTCTGTGAGCACATCGTAGTTGTAAACAAGAAGTTTGTCCTCTTCCGGAAGCTCATTGTATGCTGCTCTTGCCGCATCGATCTTTTCCTTGCTCCGGTTGGCTGCATTCAGGCTGACACCGCCGATGTTCTCAATACGGTTGATGACATTGTCGACATCCGTATAGCCGGCAGCCCGCACAAGCGTTACCGGGATCTCCGAGAGCTGATTTGCAAATACGGAAATATTCTCTGTCACACTCTCATATCCGGATGCCTCTGCGATATAGGTATATCGGATTCCCGCTGTCAGGACATAGGAACCATCCTTCTGCGGGTTCACGGTCTTTCCGTCCGGATCGGTGACGGTGATCGCCGCATAATCCGGTGTCAGGGCAAATCTCAGTGTATAAGTCTTTGCCATGTGCACCGTATACACGTTAGCGGCATTTTTTGCTTCCGTACCATCCGTCAGCGTCATAACGATATCATACTGATCGCTCTTCTTCTTCGGGATCGCTACCGTTGCCGTTGCCAGGGAATTCACGACTGTGCACGTCGTCTCCTCCTGAAGCACGGCCTGTGTCTTTGTATCCACTACCTTCAGGCGGATCTGCTGACGCTCTGTATCCAGATCAGCTGCAGACATTACGACGTTCAGGGATTCCTCGCTGGATGCCAGGATTGCCTGATATTCCTTTGTGTTCTTATTAAACCGCGATGACAGGGTCATCATATTTCCACTGCCATCGTACAGCTGCAGGTTCTGCAGATACGGTGCCTTTTCCAGATTGAGCACAATCGGCCCATCGGCATCCATGTCTACCTTGCCAGATACGCTGATATATCCGTCCGCCTCTGCCGTATAGGTATATTCCATTCCTTCCGTCAGTTCATATTTTCCGTCTACCGGGCTGACTGGATTACCTTCTGCATCCTGCACAGTCAGCTTTGCATTCTGCGGTGTTACCTGAAAGCTGATCTGCTTCACTGCCGCGAGCGTGCTGTACTCTGCCATCTGCCCTATCTCAGTTTCCGCAAAACCAGTCTCGGTCTCAGCCTCTGTACCATCCGTATACAGCTCTGTTTCTGTCTCTGTTTCTGTTTCGATCTCTGTAGACACTTCTTTCCACAGTTCTGTCTCTGTACTCTGTCCTGCTACCTCTTCGCAGCCGACAATCTGCAGTCCACTTTCCGAACCATCTTCGCCGACCCCCGCCAGCAAGGACTCGGATACAACTGCACTTTCCTCTCCCTCATCCAGAATCAGCTCCTCCGCCAACACGCCGGTCGGAAGTCCGCCGACAGTAATGGTCAGTGCCAGGAATCCGGAAAGCATCTGTTTCATCCTTTTTTTCATATCCTTTTCTCCTTTTCTTTCTGAAGTCCCACGGAGCGCCCCGCCTTCAAAGTCTCCTCCGAAGCTTCCAGAGCCGGATCCATTCAGATTTTGGCAGGTCTCCTGACTTAAGTTCCTCCTACTTGCCCATCCTTCCCAGTTTCCCAGTGGTCCATGTGGCGTTCGTCCCTCTTACAGTAGCGGGGGCTGCTGCGGATTTGCACCGCATTCCCTTTTGATGCCAATGCAGCCATACCTGAAATGTCCGTGGTCTTTCATTATATTCATACTCACAGGTGTCCCTGTGCTGGAAGCATATTTGCTCTTACGCCTCTTTTACTGCAATATAAATATCCATACAGCAGGCTTCTTTATCTGTACAGCGTATATCATAATATTCAAAATCATAACCAGCTTCATCCGGCATATATCCACTTCCGGAAAACCAGACGCGGTAAATATATTTCCACGTATCACGGATCCGAAGCGCAAACGCCTGATGCTGCGAAGCAAGTGTCATATCGAGAGGTTCCGTCGTAAATACGGCATATTTTCCGGCCGGAATCTCTACCACCCGCATTCCTTCCATTGGTTCCGGCTTCTCCTTTGTCCTGCTTCCAAAGAAATACTTCAGATTGCCCTCTTCATCCGTCTCCTTCAGCCAGAGCCCAATCTTTACATCTTCCTTTTGCATATGCCCGTGATGATGTCCGTGTCCATGCCCGTGACCGTGTCCTACCCGGTCCTCCTTTTCCTGATACCAGTAAGCTGCGGTATCCTCACCCTGCTTTTTCACCTCAGAGTCCCTTTCATGCCCAAGCACGAAAAATGACTCCAGCTCTACGATTTTCGGTTCTGTCATAAAATGGCCCTCCCCATCTTTGTAGGATTGAAAATATTCCGTAGGCGTACATCCATATTTCTTTTTAAATGCCTTCGAAAATCCTGCCGGGGTCTCGAACCCCACATCCAGTGCAGCTTCCAGCATCCCGGCACCCCCGTAGATGCGGTCAATTGCCGCTTCCATCCGCCTGCAACGAATATATTCCGCCACAGAA
>JAQXGF010000130.1 GCA_029006155.1 Lachnospiraceae bacterium | reverse complement strand
ATGGACTGGGAAGATATACATATTCATTACAGTGATAAATTTTCCGGATAATAACAGACATACGACTGTTTTTCTCGAAAAGGCTTATTTTTCAACTATAATGGAATACTTTGTGCTGCACAAAGCGCCCCATACCCCACCACCTCATTCGGATACCTCGTAAATCCCGGAAGCGGGCGGGCGCCGCGACGGAGGGTGGCTCTTAGTTTTTCGCCGTACAGGTATGGATCGTTTCCATTGACAATCCCCCACTGCATCAAAAGTGCCGCGGCACCGGTGACAAACGGTGTCGCAAAAGAAGTACCGGTAACCGTAAGATATCCTCCGCGTACCGCAGGCGCCGTAATGTCCACGCCTGGTGCTACGAGATCCGGACGCACCAGATACGGCTCATCCGGCCAACCCCGGCCGGAAAAGGATGCGTAAGAGTTCGTGCGGGCATCATATGCGCCAACCGCAATCGTTCTGGAAGCAGCAGACGGAATCGTCAATGTCGTATCCGGCGCCGGGCGAAGAAAGCGCGTCTGCGTATTTCTCGTCCGCGCATCGCTCATCCACATCGAAAACATCCCATCCACAATCCGAACAGGATAAAAGCGAATACTCCAAAGACCGCTGTCCACAAATACGTTTCTCCCATTCGGAATCAGTTCGATAAAAATCTCCTGCTGAAGCTGATACGGTGCAGGTGCGCCATAATAGACAAGAAGCTCCGTATCACCTGCCCGGTAGCGCGCCGCGCCTGTTCGTTCATCCCCAAGTGCAATCCTGCTGCCAGCTGGATGAAACAGCACCATCTGCCAGCTGTCTGCATAATTTTTCCAGATCTGGATGCTTAAAGCAGGCTGCGTCTCCCCGACCGTAAACTGCACCTCCGTCTGCTCTGCTTCTAAAAGCCGTCCTGCTGCATGGCCATCGGAATCCGCCTCATTTCCCGTTCCGATCACAAATGCGCTTTTCCAGCGGTTTGCCATCTGATCCAGATACGTTTCCAGCAATGTATTGCCGCGATGCGATCCATAGACGCTCCCAAAGCTGAGGTTTACTGCAACCGGCATCTCCATCTGTTCTGCTTTTTGTACCACATACTCGATGGCCTGCATCAGTTCCGTCGTCCGTGGAAAGCCTCCCTCCTGCGATGTCCCAAGCTTCACGACCAGAAGCGGACTCTCCGGTGCCACCCCGCGATATCTGCCACCGGATGATCTCCCGTTCCCTGCTGCGATACCGAGCACCGCCGTCCCGTGTCCACTTTGATCCTGCTCCGGTACAAGCACATATCCCTGCTCTCTGCTGCCCGTCGCGAGCGCCTCATTGATTTGCTCCTGTGTATACTCGCAGCCCTGTAAAAATCCATCCGGTGCACGTCCGCTGCACGCAGACTGGTCCCAGAGTGCCACGATCCGGGTCCTGCCATCCTCCGTCCGGAAGTCTGGATGAAAGTAGTCCACGCCAGAGTCAATCACTGCCACAAGTACGCCCGCTCCCAGCAGTGCACCCTCTCCCGTCTGTAAGGAAGAAAGGCAGGAGACACGCCGTCCCGCCTCCACCGAAAAAAACAGCTGCTTTGGTTTTTCGATATAAAATACCTGCGGAAGTCGTGCCAGCTGATCCAGGTCTTTCTGTGGGAGATTGACGATCGCATACCCGCCGGAAAGCTCTGTCACCTGCCATCTGACATCCGGGAGCTGTCGCAGCGATCCCGAATGGCGCACAATCACCTGCCAGGTACGGGTTTCCGCATCATATCCCACATCCAGATTGATGGATTTTTCCCGCTCCTCTTCTGTCGCATCCAATGCCAGATTCAGAATATTCTCCAGTTTCTGATCTTCCATCTGCCCTCCTGCACGTTGTCATACCTGTGGAATTCTTATTATTTTATGACAGATTCCGCCCTTTGGACACTCAACAAGTAAAGTGGACATTCGCAGTCCATCCCTGCAGCTTTGCTGACAGGGCCTAGCACCGCGCACTTGAAGCAGGGGAATGCTTATCTGCGTTCAAAAACAGGCCGCAGGATCTCTTCTTTTAAGATCCCACCGCCTGTTCTCTGCCGGTTCACTCCTCCAGCATCGTATTGATCCGGCGGAAGCCCTGCCGGTCCTTTTCTTCCATGACATCCCAGACGCGCTCTGCCAGCTCCGCCAGCACGCTGTCGTCAAACGCGATCTCGCCTCCGTAAATGCTCATACCCTCTGAGATGGCCTGCTGCGCTTCCAGATATTCCTCATAATGCTCGTCGCCCTCATAAAAATCGCGCCGCACATCGATCCCATACCGGCTGCGAAACAGCTCCGCCAATTCCGCATCATTCTCCGCAGCCTTCTGTCCGAAAAACACCGGCCCCATCACTCGATAGAGCAGCTCTTTCTGTCGCTCCCGCTCCTTTTCATCGCATGCAATCAGATAAGAACTCGACGATACCTGTCCTGAATCACTCATGTTTCTCCCTGCCCTCTCCCTCTGGCAGTACGATTCTGCGCATGTCCGCTGCTGATTTCTCCGTTTCTTTATCCGCTTTTGTTTCCTTCACTATAGCATGATGCGATATGAATGTCAACTTTTTAATGATTTGTGTTCCTTATCATTATCTATAATGTTTTTGTTGTATATTTAAGGGCACCTACAGTTCTTTCTTCCCGAGCCTCACCTCTTCCATCAGCGCGCTCATCTCCTCATCCAGATGGTTGAACAGATAATTGCGTGGGCTCTCGGCACCACCCAGATAATTTTCCCGAATCTCCTGTTCCATTTTCGCAATTTCTTCCTTCAGATCCCGCGCCGACATCCGATGCCCGCCCTGTCCGAGAATAATCACCTGTTCTAGGCCATCCGAGGTCGCGACCGTCACCTGATATTTTCTCCCGATGGCGTGTACCGTCTTTTCGATATACTGATCGGCAGTCTCCGCTTCCTTTGTATAGACCACATAAATATTGTGATATTTCTGCACGCTTCCCTGTCCGCCTTCGACCCGATAAGCGTCAAACACGAGGATCAGATTTACTTTTTTATAGCCCTGATAGTTACATAAAATATCCATGAGTTTCGTCCGGGCGGCTTCCACATTCGTTTTTGCCAGCTCGTTCAGTTCTTCCCATGCAAAAATGATATTGTAGCCATCGACAAGCAGGTACTCCTCCGTCGCCACCTTCTTGGGCGTTGCAGGCGATGCATCAAAATCCATCCGACGACTTCGGCGGTAATTCGGGCGCTCCCGTTTGCCTGCATTGCCATACGTGCGAGCAAAGATCTCATCGATCTCCTCCTGCGAAATGCTCATCTCTTCATAACTGCCATGTCCCTGTGGTACCCCAAGCTGCCCTCGTACCTGCGTCTCATCATTCTCCGGTTCCTGCCCCAAAATACCAGCCGTGTCCAGATGTGCATACTCCGGGACGAGCGCCCAGTCCACCACAAAACCAGCTCCATGTGCACAGAATACCGAGCCTGTCGGATTATCCAGATCTGCCTCCGGATCATAACCCGCCGCTGCGATCACCTCGTCTGCATTGTGACATAGCTCATAGCCCTTCAATGTACAACTGATCCGCCCTCTTCCTTTCGTATAAGCCAGCAGCTCTGTCTGATAGCCCCGCATGGTAACGACCGGAGCCGTTCCATGCAAAATCGCTGTCCCGTCCACGAGTTCGGGTGGCTCCACACTCCCATACATTTTCTGGACATCGGTCATCACACGCCCTGCCAGCTCCTGCGGCACTTCAATCACAAATTCGTACACCGGTTCTAAAAGCACACTTTTGCCACTTCGCAGACCCTGACGCACAGCCCGGTACGTCGCCTGCCTGAAATCGCCGCCCTCCGTGTGCTTCTGGTGTGCACGGCCCGCGATCAGGGTAATCTTCATATCCGTGATCTCTGCTCCGGTCAGCACACCGACATGCTGTTTTTCTTCCAGATGCGTTAAAATCAGACGCTGCCAGTTCCGATCCAGCACATCCTCACTGCAGACCGTGGCAAACTCCAGACCGCTTCCCGGCTCTCCCGGTTCAAGTAACAGATGCACCTCCGCATAATGGCGCAGCGGTTCAAAATGTCCAATCCCGATTGCCGGCTCCGCGATCGTTTCCTTATAGACGATACTCCCTGTGCCAAATTCCACTGCAATGCCGAAGCGCTCCCGGATCATATTCTTCAGCACTTCGATCTGCACCTCACCCATCAGCTGCGCATAGATCTCATTCTTTTTCTCATTCCATGCAATGTGAAGCTCCGGCTCCTCCTCCTCAAGCTGCAAAAGCTTCCGATAAGTCTGATGAACATCGCAGTCGTCCGGCAGGCAAATCTGATAAGAAAGAACCGGCTCCAGCACCGGCAGCTCTGAATCGCCCTCCGTTCCGAGTCCCTCCCCGGAATGCGTATGGCTAAGCCCGGTCAGTGCACAGATCTGCCCTGCCCGCACCTCATTGACACTCTGAAAGGATGCTCCAGAATAAATGCGGATCTGACTCACTTTTTCCTCCCAGTACGTCTCCGCTTCCTTCCCCTTCGTATTCTGATTTGTCAACAGGTCGCGCACTTTCAGGCTTCCACCGGTTATTTTCACATGCGTCAGACGATTTCCCTGCGCATCCCGTGAGATCTTATAGACTCTTGCCGCAAATGCTTCCGGATAGGTCCGCTCCATGCCAAGCGTACAGATCCCATCCAGCAGCGCCGCGATCCCGCACAGCTTCAGCGCGGATCCAAAGTAACATGGAAACAGCTTCCGATTCCGGATCCGTTCTTTTACCTGCTGCAGCTGCACCGTTCCATCTGACAGATACGTCTCCAGTAATACTTCGTCACACAGGGCAAGGGTCTCTGCCAGCTCCGGATTCTTTAAAATACGTTCTGTCCGCCACGACGGTTCCTGCCTCGGATCAAGTCTGGCAAAGACCTCATCGATCTCTTCCCCTTCCTCCTTTTTTGCTCTGGCCGCCCAGAACCGGACACAGTGCTCATCCAGCTTTCGCTGCAGCTCTGCAAGCAATGCTTCCTCGTCCGTACCGGCCTGATCCATCTTATTGATAAACAGAAAGGTGGGCACCTGATATTTTTTCAGAAGGCGCCAGAGCGTCTCAACATGGCTCTGCCCCCCATCTGCTCCGCTGATCACCAGCACCGCATAGTCCAGCACCTGCAGCGTCCGCTCCATCTCTGCAGAAAAATCCGCATGCCCCGGTGTATCCACAAGCGTAAGCTGCACACCTTCACAGCACAGCTCCGCCTGCTTGGAAAAAATCGTAATTCCGCGATCCCGTTCCATCGAAAAATTGTCCAGAAACGCATCCCTGTGGTCTACCCTGCCAAGAGAACGGATTTCTCCTGTAAGGTACAAAATCCCTTCCGCCAGTGTCGTCTTTCCTGCATCTACATGCGCCAGGATGCCCACAGTCATCCGCTTTTGTGTCATCTCCATCCGCTTCTCCTATCGCTGCAGATTCGTCCCGGCTGCCTTCATCACGCCTCGGACATCCGCCTCCGTCACCACATTAAAATCCCGCTGAATCATCAGCTTCAGCACACTCGCCGCGATCGAAAAATCGATCAGTTCCTGTGGATGATATCCATTCATCCACGCATGCAGCAGCCCTCCGGCAAATGCGTCCCCCGCACCGACTGCCTCCAGACTGTGCACCGTATGGATCGGGCTCTCATAATAGACGCCGTCCTTCAGATAAATGCCCATCCATTCCCCGTCCTCTGCCGAATGCAGATTGCGCAGCACACTGGCTACCGCTTTGCAGGACGGATACCGGTCCAGAATCTCCTGCATGCCAGCCTTATAAGAATCGATCTGATCAATTCCATGCTCCATATCACCGTCATAGGCCGGAATTCCGAGTGTCGCCTCAAAATCCTCGTCGTTTGCAATGCAGAACGTCACATACTGCATCAGTTCCCCCATCACGTTCTGCGCCTTTTCCGTGCTCCACAGTTTTCCACGGTAATTCAGGTCGCAGACGACCTCAATCGCATGTGCCCGACAGTACTGCAGCGCCTGCTTCAGTGCTTCCGCTGCTGCATCACTGATCGCCGCCGTCACACCGGAAAAATAAAAAACATCTGCATCCCCGAGTATTTTCTCCCAGTCAAAATCAACCGGATCGCACTGGGACATCGCACTGTACTTCCGGTCATATACGACATTTGTCGGCCTGATATTTGTCCCCTTCTCAAAAAAGTAAACACCCAGACGCTCGCCGCCCAGCACGATATTTTCTGTATTTACACCAAACCGCCGTACCTCATTGATCGCAGCCTGTCCGACCGGGCTGGCCGGAACCTTTGTCACAAACGACACCTGGTCTCCCAGTGTCGCAAGTGAAACCGCTACATTTGCCTCCGCTCCACCGTAGCTCGCCTCAAAGCTGTTCGACTGTACAATCCGCAAATACTCCGGCGTCTTCAGCCGCAGCATAATTTCCCCAAATGTTACTGCCTTCATCCATTCTTCCTCCTTCATCTCATCGTTCCTTCTGATACTATGGCATTCCTATTCATAATTATAAATTATAATCAAACTATCCTGAATGCTTCCAGTTTAACACTAAAACCGATAAGACGAAAGTTTTTTCTCTTTTTTTTAATTTTCTCTTCCATTTTCTGCTGTTTTGTGCTAGAGTAATATCGTTGTAAAGAATTTGGGCTTGTAGCGCAGTTGGGAGCGCACTACATTCGCATTGTAGGGGTCGTGAGTTCGAATCTCATCAGGTCCATAGCTTTTCATAAGCAAAAGAGACTCGTAGATACGGGTCTCTTTTACTATTTACAGAACAGTCATTCTTCTTTCATCCTTGCGGAGCGTTTTTGCTTTTTATTCTACTCACAGCTACTAAAGCGGACATTC
This sequence comes from Lachnospiraceae bacterium, assembly GCA_029006155.1. Taxonomy (GTDB): domain Bacteria; phylum Bacillota; class Clostridia; order Lachnospirales; family Lachnospiraceae; genus Choladousia. Next base: position 5,839 of record JAQXGF010000130.1, on the reverse strand, counting down.
GCAATCCGCTTTGCTACTTGCAGGATCATTACTTAAGATATCTTATTCGAAATATCTACCGCTTCCCCGGCATGCTCCGGATCATGCAGCCGCAAAATCCGCTGATTCCGGCTGCCACGAAACTTTAAGGTCAGATCCCGCTCCGCTTCCACAAACTCTCCATCCACCAGCACATCAATATAGGAAAGCATCTCATCCGTCACTGCTGTATGCACACTTCCGCCCACGGAAAGATCCGTGTCATAGCGATATCCACTGTAACACCAGACATCCTTATCCGGATACTGCACATGCACCTTTCGCAAAAGCTCTGTCAGCACTGGCTGGTTCTCCGGCTCAAACGGCTCACCACCGAGCAGCGACAGCCCCTGAATGTAATCCGGTGCCAACGCATTTAAAAGCTCCTGCTCCGTCTTTTCAGTATAGGGCTGTCCATAGGAAAAATCCCACGCCACCGCATTGAAACAGCCCTTGCAGTGGTGGCGGCAGCCAGACACAAACAGGCTGACCCGCACACCGATTCCATTGGCAATATCACATTTTTTGATCGCACCGTAATTCATCGCTCTCACTCCCGCCTACAGATGCAGCACCCGGTCACGGATCTCCTGCGTCCGGCCCTGATTCCAGAACTGCGTGCCAATATAGCCACAGGTCCGACGGGCGACAGAGAGAAGATTCTGATCCCGATTGCCACAGTTCGGGCATTCCCAGACGAGCTTGCCGCTCTCATCCTCGACAATCTTGATCTCGCCGTCATAGCCACATGCTTCGCAGTAGTCACTCTTCGTATTCAACTCCGCATACATGATATTTTCATAGATAAATTTCATAACCGAGAGCACCGCCGGAATATTGTTCTGCATATTCGGCACTTCCACATAGCTTACCGCCCCACCCGGGGAGAGCTTCTGGAAATCCGACTCAAACTTCAGCTTGCTGAACGCATCGATCTCTTCCGTCACATGTACGTGATAACTGTTCGTGATGTAGTTTTTATCCGTAACACCTTTAATGATGCCAAACCGGCGCTGCAGACATTTTGCGAACCGGTACGTCGTAGACTCCATCGGCGTACCATAAACGGAATAGCTGATATTTTCTGCGGCTCTCCATTCCGCACATTTATCATTCAAATGCTGCATGACCGCAAGCGCAAACGGCTTCGCCTCCGGATCCGTATGGGACTTGCCCGTCATCCGCACGCACATCTCATAGAGTCCCGCATAGCCAAGGGAAATCGTCGAGTAGCCATTGTACAGCAGCTTATCAATCTTCTCGCCCTTCTTCAGACGCGCCAGCGCACCATTCTGCCAGAGGATCGGAGCCACATCCGAGATCGTGCCGAGCAGACGTTCATGCCGGCAACGCAGACCGCGATGACAGAGTTCCAGACGCTCATCGAGAATCTTCCAGAATTTCTCCATATCCCCCTCTGCGGAACAGGCCACATCGACCAGATTGATCGTGACTACGCCCTGATTAAACCGCCCGTAAAATTTATGAGAACCATCCGGCTTCATCTGCGTATCTTCCACGGTCAGGAAGGAACGGCATCCCATGCACGGATAGACCTCACCTTTTTTCAGCTCCCGCATGATCTTGGCTGAAATATAATCCGGAACCATCCGCTTTGCCGTACACTTTGCCGCCAGCTCGGTCAGATACCAATATTTGGAATCCTCCGTGATGTTATCCTCGTCCAGCACATAAATCAGTTTCGGGAAAGCCGGGGTGATCCATACGCCCTTTTCGTTTTTCACGCCCTGCATTCTCTGGCGGAGCACCTCCTGGATGATCATTGCCAGATCTTCTCTGGTCTGTCCATCCGGCACCTCGTCCAGATACATAAATACGGTCACAAACGGCGCCTGTCCATTACAGGTCATCAACGTGATCAGCTGATACTGGATCGTCTGGATTCCATTTTTGATCTCTTCTTTTAACCGGTGCTCTGTGATCTTGTCGATCACCGCATCGTCCAGTGGCTCTCCTGCTTCTTTGCGTTCTTCAATCACGCTGTTGCGCAGCTTTTTCCGGCTCACATCCACGAATGGCGCCAGATGAGAAAGCGTAAAGGACTGTCCGCCGTACTGATTGGAAGCCACCTGTGCGACGATCTGCGTCGTCACATTGCAGGCTGTAAAGAAGCTATGCGGCTTCTCGATCATCGTCTCGCTGATGACCGTCCCGTTCTGGAGCATATCCTCCAGGTCAATCAAATCACAATTGTGCTCTTTTTGGGCATAATAATCCATGTCATGGAAATGAATGATCCCCTCCTCATGGGCGCGGACGATCTCTTCCGGCAGCAATACACGGCGTGCAAGATCCTTGCTGACCTCGCCGGCCATATAGTCGCGCTGAGTCGAATTGATCACCGGGTTCTTATTGGAATTTTCCTGCTTTACTTCCTCATTCAGATGGTCGATCAGCGCCAGAATCCCATTGTCGGTCGTGTTTGATTTTCTGGTCAGCTCGCGCTTATAGCGGTAACGCACATACTTCTGCGCAACCTCATAGCCTCGCATCTCCATGATACCAGTCTCGACCATGTCCTGAATATCCTCGACGTTAACGGCATGTATCGCGCTCTCCGCCTGCTGGGCAATCTTCTCTGCAATCGCAATAATCTGGTATTCGTTCATCCGATGAAGCTGGTCTACCTCCTGATTTGCCTTCCGGATCGCGTTTATGATCTTCGTCAGGTCAAAGCTTACCTCCTCACCATTTCGCTTGATTACGCGGGTTTTGATTGTGTTCTCCATGACGTCTTCCTCTCCCTTTACTGTCCTCATTGTTTGAATATGTCTCAATATATATACAATATATAGTTGTTATTCATTTGCAAAACACTATATTCAGTGTCCGCAAGAGCTATGATACTACACTTGCCAGTAAAAAGGAAGAGGGTATTTCGGATTTGTGAAATGCCTACAAAACGTTCTTCATTTCCACATCCAAAATTCTATCTCTGATTTTGGCTCCATCCCTTGACAAATCTGGAGACGCTTTACGCTATCATTTACTTATTATATGACCCATTTTTCTGATTGTTTTCTCGCGTCGCATTCATCATTTGCTGCCAAAAAGCACCCAGCTATCTGTTACTGAGTGCCTGCATTAGAATTATATTTAATTGTTCAGATTTGGTCAGGTTATGCCAAACTCTCCTGCAAAAAATTCGGTGTCTGAGAGTGCCAAAATCAGCCCGTTTTGGTATAAGAAAACCCCGGAAAACCTTGATTTTCCGGGGTCGTTGAACCATTTTGATATAGTCTGAACAGTCGATTATCGCTTGCTGAACTGCGGAGCGCGACGAGCTGCTTTGAGACCGTATTTCTTACGCTCTTTCATTCTCGGGTCACGAGTCAGGAAACCAGCTGCCTTCAGGGTCGGTCTGTACTCAGCGTCTGCCTGAAGCAGTGCTCTGGAGATACCATGACGGATCGCACCAGCCTGGCCAGTTGTACCACCACCGCGTACGTTTACCAGAACATCAAACTTATCTGCTGTCTGGGTAGCTGCCAGCGGCTGACGAACGATGAGCTTCAGAGTCTCAAGTCCGAAATACTCGTCGATGTCTCTCTTATTGATAGTAACCTTGCCGGTACCCGGTACAAGGTATACTCTAGCGATCGATTTTTTTCTTCTTCCTGTTCCGTAAAATCTTTCCTTAGCCAATGTTCTTTACCTCCTATTAGAATGTCAGCGCTTCCGGCTTCTGTGCCTGATGCTTGTGCTCCGGTCCTGCGTATACGAACAGCTTCGTGTACATCTCTCTTCCGAGCGGTCCCTTCGGGAGCATTCCCTTAACAGCAAGCTCAACTACCTTCTCCGGCTTCTTTGCAAGCATCTCACGAAGGGTTGTCTCCTTCATGCCGCCTACATAATCGGAATGATGATAGTAAATCTTCTGATCCAGCTTCTTACCGGTTACTTTTACTTTCTCTGCATTTACTACGATTACATAATCGCCTGTATCAATATGAGGTGTAAACGTCGGCTTGTTCTTTCCTCTTAAAACCTTAGCCACTTCTGATGCTAAACGGCCCAGGGTCATATCTGTAGCATCAACTACATACCATTTTCTTTCAATCGTTGCCGGGCTAGCCATAAAACTCTTCATTGGTCTTCCTCCTTAATCTGATTCAATATCGGCGGGCAAACAGAGGCTTATTTCCGTCCTCCCAACATTTTCCTTTCGGAAAATCTTATGGTAAAATGTTCTACCGGGGCTTTGGCTTGAACATTTACATACTTAGTCGCACTGATTTAGTATAATACACACCTCCGGACGTGTCAACCACTTTTTGTGTCAAAAAGCGGAAATTCCGATGTTTTTCCACAAGAGAGGGCGTGTTTATGAAAGTTATCCACATCGACAGGGCAGGTTTCCACCATCAGATGCTTCGCATTTTATCAGTAATCGTCCGTACCACGCCTTAGTGTTCTACGCAATTGAATCAGCGTCCTGGCCCGATTCGGATTAAGGCGGATATTCGCAATCGATCCCGTCACTTGAAGAAAGGTCGAATTTATACCGTAAATTCGATTTTTCTCCCCGTACGCTGATACCGGTAGTACCGCACGCCTGCTGCATCCATCATCCGTTTTGAGGCGATGACCGCCGGCGTATCGTGATACTTATCCTGATCGTAGACAATCGTCTTGATCCCTGCCTGAATGATCGCTTTCGCACACTCATTGCACGGGAACAGGGTCACATAAAGCTTTGCACCCTCCAGACTGCCACCACGATAATTCAGGATCGCATTTAATTCACTATGTACCACATAAAAATACTTCGTGCTCAGCTCGTTTCCTTCCCGCGCCCACGGAAATTCATCGTCCGAACATCCCTTCGGGAATCCATTGTAGCCCATTGAAAGAATTTTGTTATCCTCACTCACGATACACGCGCCGACCTGTGAGCTCGGGTCCTTCGACCGCATGCCCGCCAACATCGCCACGCTCATAAAATACTCATCCCAGGAAATGTAGTCCTGTCGTTTGTCACCCATTTTTTACCTCCTCACTTTTGCAAGTTCAATGTTTTTAAGCCCTACATATCTGCGTGAACAAGTCAATACCATAATCATTTTGCAACTATTTCATTTCGTTTTATTACGGTAAATGAGCAACTACCGGAAAGTGTGCAATTTATTAACTCAATCACCTGCAGGTAAGTAATAACAAGTTCCACTTTATCCGCAGAACCTTCTATGGTCAATGAACTGCAAATCCTTTTTTCTTCAAACACTCCAGCAATCCCTGACAGCCACACAAAATCTCCCGATACGCCGTCTCAAAGTCATCCGTATACCACGGATCATCGATATCTCCCGGCCGGTCCGTAAAATCCAGCAGCCGGTACACCTTCTGCTCCGGATCACTTTCCAAAATCCGCATCATATTCCGGATATTGAACTGCTCCATCGCAATGAGATAATCATATTCCTCATAATCCCGCCGCTCCATCCGGCGTGCATGATGCCCCTCCGCCCGAATGCCGTGCTCCGCAAGCTTCCGCTTCGCCGGAGGATACACCGGATTCCCGATCTCTTCCATACTCGTCGCTGCAGACGCAATCTGGAACTGATCGGATAAGCCCTCTTTTTTTACTAAATCTTTGAAAATGTATTCTGCCATCGGAGAACGGCAGATATTGCCGTGACATATAAATAATATTTTATCATCTTTTTTGTCTCCCTTCGTACCAATATTTTTTATTTTTCCTCACAACCAAAGGATTTCCTATTCATTTTCATGCACTATGTATTTAATATATCATTTGCAAGATTTTATCTACATTTCATTCTGCATCATTCTTTGTGTT
>JAQXGF010000129.1 GCA_029006155.1 Lachnospiraceae bacterium | reverse complement strand
CTATAATAACATCTTCGTCCAGAAGTATCCGTCCGAGGACGTGATTACGCCGCATGATTCGGATGATGGCTTTGATTCTGAGAACCGCGCAGTCGGCACCTGGATGTTCGACGAGTATCCGACGTATGACGAGTGGATCTCCCAGTTTGACTTCACGAAGCCGGCCGACATGAAGAAGCTCGAGCCTGCACATTTCGGACATCTTCCGGTATGGAGTGAGGGAAATGTATACCTCGGAGGCGCAAAGGCATGGAAGCATGAGAAGGACGGTCTGGTCACAGCCGAAGACCGCAGTGCAGTAAAGGTAGAGCTGGTAGAGAAAGATGGCAGCTATTATCTGGATACGAACATTTATGAGCTGATCAAAGACTTCAGGAGCCACAGCATGGTAAATACTGGTGTGCTCGGAAAAGCATTTGAGCCGGAGCAGCCGTTCGAGAATCCGGATGGCACCGCGATTCAGTTCGACGCAGACTACTTCGGAGGCCATCGCGGCACCGAGATTCTCCCGGGACCGTTCGCGGCAGCGGAGGATGTGAAGAAAGCACTGTAATCGAATCCAATCATAAAGATACGTTACTCCCCGGATATCTACAACTGGCCTAGACGGCCGGAGTGGATATCCGGGGATTTTTTAGCTAAAATAAAACAGGAACTTCTTACTGCATTTGACCACTTGACAAACAGAACAGATGAATTTATACTAATCATAGTTAGCTATAGCTAATATATTTTATTGCCCGGTAACTCGGACGAAACGCTACGAGACAGTACGGATCGGGCAGAGAATCAGGAGGATCTGTTATGAAAAGAAGAATGGCAATTGGTACACTTTGTCTGTCAATGTCGCTGTGTGCAGCATTTGGGTTTTCTGCATGTGCAGAAGAAGCGGAGCAGGACGCTTACCTTGGGGAGATTCAGGGAAGCTTTGTAGAGCTGTTCCCGGAGTTTTCAAAAGAAGAGAACCGCAGCACCTGGGAAAAACATGCGGCAGAATATGTAGATGCGGATGCGGTATCGGATTCCGTCGATTATCTGCTGTCGTTCTGCATGGCTGATACTTACGGGCCGGATGCAGCTGCCGCTTATGAAAAGGATCCGGAGAGCATGCGCTTTGACTGCTATTTCCTTGGGGATGTAAAGGAATTTACGGTAGACGGCAACACGATTTCTGGTGTGGATGCAGATGGCAAGGAAGTCTTCAGCCATACGTATCACGCGATGGATATGGACAACGAGAACGGATTTCTGTTCTATGAGAGTGATGACGCAGATTCCGGTATGTTCACCTATTTCGCATTCAGCCCGGATACGCCGGAGACGACCTACCATCTGGAGTTCCGCTATGCAGACAATACCGACGATCTGCAGAGCTGGTTCGAGGGCAACTACGCATACTGGAATGCAGCGGCCATCCTGAAAGACTACGACGCGGAGATGATGGATGACTGCATTGAACTGTTCTGCTCGGAGAACCTTGGCGCAGAAGAGGAGAGCGAGGGTGCGACTGAAGCAGAGACGGAGGCAGCTACCGAGGCATAAATAAGCGACGATATATGATACATGAAAAAAGGCCGGAGCGATCCGGCCTTTTTTTACATCGTGCGCCGGCCAGTTACCGCTGCCTACTTGATCCGTATGGTTGGGTCTGTCAGATGAGATCAATATCTGTATCAAACAGAGCAACATTCGAATCGCATTTTTTTAAAACTCCCTCTATAATAAGTTCGTCTGACTGTGAGTGCGGTATTCGCTCGGATTGCAGCCAATCTGTGCATGAAATGCCTGTGCGAACCGGCTGGCATTGCTGAAGCCGGTCATTGCCGCGATTTCGCTGATCGAATACTGACCACTCTGGATGAGAGGAATGCTTTTGCTGACGCGATATTCCTGCAGATAGCAGGTAAATGTCCGTCCGGTCATCTTCCGGAAGAGCCGACAGCATACTTCTCTGGATAAATGCACTTGGGCAGCCAGATCAGGCAGCGAGATCGCAGAATCAAAATGTGTATGGATATAGTACAGCATCACTTCAAGCCGCTCCAGATTGATTTTAGTCTCGGAATGTGTTTTCGGGGAAACGGCATGCTGGGAGATGAGAATCCGACTGAATACTTCACAGAGCAATGCCTTGATTTTCAGTTCAAAGCAAAAAGGACGCTGATAGAACAATTCATCAACACGCTGGAGCATCTGGATAATTTCCTCTGCTTCCGGCATTGCCTGAGAGAGGCAGACACATGGAAGATCCGGATGGTTCAGAAATGGCCGAAAGCAGTTTCGCTCAATGTCACTGCCGAATTCTCCGTATAAAAAGTCCGGCCGCACGATAATACTGCTGCAGGACACCCGACCACCGGAAGGGGAATCACAGCTGTGCGGGACGTTGCTGTTGATCAGAAGTGCCTGACCGGGCTGGATTTTATACGTCTGCTGATAGATTTGATAAAGGGCAGTCCCGTTTTTGGGCAGGCAGAATTCCAGATCCGTATGCCAGTGTATGGGAACCCGTTTCCCTTCAAACATCCAGAGATCATCGTGATTGACGATGACCGGGAATTCGTTGGTTCCATGTGCGGTGAGTTCCCGCATAGTCTCATCTACCAGAATTTTTCTATGGTACATAGTTCCATCTCCAGTCAGTAAAAAAATATTCTCTATTATAATACAGCACACGGCAATTGTGCGAACTATTTTGAGAGGAGAGGGCATTTATTATGGCAAAATCAAAAGAAATGGATCTGACGGAGGGCAGCCCATTCTGGTCGCTGCTGAAGTTTTCCATACCGGTCATTTTGGGCAATCTGTTTCAGCTCTTTTATACACTGGCGGATTCGGTTGTGGTAGGAAAAACGCTTGGCGCAGAAGCGCTGGCAGCTGTCGGTTCGACGAGTATCATCATTTATTTTGTATTCTGTTTTATCAACGGTTTTACCGGAGGCTTCGGTATCTGCCTTGGGCAGCGCTGTGGCGCGAAGGATGAAGCAGGAATGCGCAAGAGTATTGCGGTATCTACGCTGCTCTGCATCGCATTTACTGCCGTCCTGACCCTGATCTGCGGCCTGCTTTCGCATCCGATCCTTTACTGGATGCAGATTCCACAGGATATTTACGACCCGGCCTACGACTATATGATCGTCGTATTACTCGGTACCGGAGCGACCGTCTTTTACAACATGGTCTCCAATATTCTGCGCGCATTGGGCGACAGCAGGACGCCGCTTTATTTTCTCGTGTTTTCTTCGGTTCTGAACATCTTTCTGGATATCCTGTTTATTGTGCCATTCCAGATGGGGGTGGCAGGCGCCGCGTGGGCGACGATTTTGTCCCAGTTCCTCTCAGCCGTGCTCAGTCTACTTGTGGGCTGGAAGAATTATTCGGTGCTGCATCTGACAAAAGAGGATTTTCACGGACTGCGCGGGGCGGCGGTCGTGCATTTAAAGACCGGTTTCCCAATGGGATTTCAGATGTCCGTCATGTGTATCGGCCAGCTCGCGATGCAGGCTGTCGTCAATTCCCTCGGAACCGCAGCGGTCGCAGGCTATACGGCAGCCAGCAAGGCAGATCAGGTATCCGTGCTGATCAATAATGCGATGATGACTGCGATCTCAAACTACGTCGCGCAGAACTACGGTGCCGGGAAACGAGCACGTATCCGGGCCGGCGTGCGTGCCTGCCTGATCCAGACACAGACGTTAAACCTTCTGATGTGCATCGGGATCCTGCTTTTGCGCCATCCGATCGTCCGACTCTTTCTGTCTGCACCGACCGCCGAGATTTACCATTATTCTGACGGATATCTGAACTGGGTGGCACCGTTTTATCTGCTGCTTGGCTTTCTGGCTGTCTACCGTACCTCGGTACAGAGCATGCAAAATGGAAAAGCCCCATTTGCAGCGTGCATGATCGAGCTCGTGATGCGGCTTTTTGCTACCGTGTGGCTGTCTCAGCTCATCGGCTACACAGCAGTCTGCATCGCCAGCCCTCTGGCATGGCTTGGAGCCATCTCTTTGCTCATCCCGGTCTACTACAAGATGATGCGCGGGGTGCCTGCAGTGGCATAGACTTCCGGTGCCTTGTCTTTTCTTAAGATTTATCAAAAATTGGCACATTTTCTTGACTTCCGAAACATGAAATGTTACGGTATTTTAACCGAATCAAGCAAGTCCCCTGCTTCAATTGCGCAAAGCAATAAGCAGTGGGTTGCGAATATCCGCTTGACTAAAACGGAGAAGCTTTAAAATCAAAGCTTCCCGGAAGGAGGCTATCTGTGAAACGAAATCCAATCATTACAACGGTTGCCATCGGTATCCTTGCCGCTGCATCCGGCATTTCATCTGTAGCAGCAGAAGACGGAAGGATCGCCGACCAGAGCTTTGAAGTGACGCTGTCAGAATATTCCGGAAAGGTCTGGTTCGTCTCTTATCCGCCTTCCGACAGTATGGACGTCACACTCAAAATCATGCAGGACGGAGTGACGCTTGAGACACTGGATACTTACACACCGGAAGTCCTGGACGCTTATTCCTTTACCAGTCTGGATGCGGTCAGCTTTGTCGATTACAACGCGGACGGAAATACGGATATTCTGGTAATTAAGACCTTCGGAGACGTCACGGTTCCTGTAATCTATGAAGGGACACCGGACCGCGAGCAGAAGTTCACACTGAAGTCCGGACTTTCCATCCGCGCCATGCAGCAGGCAGAAGAAATGACGATCGCAGGCGTACAGGCATATCTGTCATCGGCCAGTGAAGAGATCGGAGAGCCGGTATCGGTACTTCCAGATGGAATTCCGGCAAATTTTGTATTCTCCAGTGGAGTGGGTGCATGGGGAACCAGTCTTTCTCTGAGTCAGGATGGCAGTTTTTCCGGATCGTATTCGGATACGGATATGACAGGCGGAGACGGCTACGTGGCAACGCAGTATTACAGCAATTTTTCCGGATGTTTTGATGAGTTCCGGAAACTGAGTGACCATGTCTATTCCATGCACATCTCCTGGCTGCAGTTGAATGAGGAACCGGGGACGCAGGAGATCCGTGACGACTGTCTGAATATTGCCACTGACCCATATGGTGTAAAAGAAAACGAAGAGTATTATCTGTATCTTCCGGGTTCAGATACCACAGAGATGCCGGCGGTACCGCAGCAGGGATGGACCGGCGTGGAGTACAATGGTACACAGCTTACCAACTGGGTTTTGTACAATCCGGCAGATGATACGCCATTTGGAGGGTTTGATTAAATATTTTTCCCGAAAAACTGGAATATATTGGATTACCTATTGATTTTTTTCTCAATATGAGCTATACTTCGAGCCGTAGAGCTATGCAGAGTAAATTCATGTGCGTAAAGTGCCTTTCGGATGGAGAGTTGTCGAAGGACGAAAAGAGAAATCTTGCGGTACGTGAGTTGCTTCTCGCTGCAACAGAAGATAAGTGAACAAAAAATTATCTCCTATTGTGTGCGAAAAAGTAAAAAGGAGGTAATTTTTTTATGGAAAAAAAAGGGAACATGTTTCTCGATTCAGCCAAAGAGCTGAAAAAGACATCTGCACTTGCGGTATGTGCGATGCTGGCAGCACTTGCCCTGATTCTGAATTCTGTGGCATCCATTAATATCGGGCCGTATGTGAAGATCGGATTCTCCGGTATCCCGAATCAGCTGATGGACTATCTGTTCGGGCCGGTTTCCGGCTGCCTGTTTGCAGGCGTGCTGGATCTGGTAAAGTTCTTCATGAAGCCGGACGGACCGTTCTTCTTCGGGTTTACGTTTAATGCGATGCTGGCGGCATTTATTTACGGATGCTTCTACTATCGCCGCAAGCTGACCATCTGGCGCGTGCTTGCAGCAAAGTTTGTAGTCATCCTGATCGTAAATGTACTGCTGAATACCTTATGGCTTGACATGCTCTACGGAAAGGGATTCCTCGCGATCCTTCCGATGCGTGCATTCAAGAACCTGATTATGTGGCCGATCGATTCCGTCATCTTCTTTACGATCACCCGCCTGCTTGAGCAGACCGGAATTTTCCGCATTTTCCGTCATGGTCAGGCTCCGGCTATGGACTGATCATCGACTGCGATATATCTGATAACGATAAATGATAGCTCTACCTGTCAAATAAAATATTGAGACATGGATCGCCCCACTGGTAATCGTATGCCAGTGGGGTGTTTTTTATTATTACGGTATTTGTTTGACTTTCCGCAAAGGTGTGATAAATTATAACTATATGCGAAATGTCTGGAAAGGGAAATAGGTAGGTTTATGTTGAAAAAGATTTTACAGCCACTGTTTGAAGCGGATCGACTGGTCCGGGAATATGAACGCGACCAGCACCGGAAACAGCTTTATTCTATAACCATCGTTGCGATAGCAGCGCTTTTACTCATGACCATTTTAAATGTGATTGGGCAATCTTATAAAGTGATGCTCAGTACGCTGCTCGCAGCCGCCATGCTGTTTCTCTGCCTGCTGGTGGCACAGAAATGGAAGAGCGCGGAATTCCTGGAATTTACATTTCTGATCCTGTTTCTGATTCTGTTCCCTGCTTACATCATTCTGGGATCCAATCACGGATTTGCGATGCTGTGGCTTACCATTATTCCGGTCGTATCCATGCTTATGTTTGACCTGAAAAAGGGGCTTTTTTTCAGTGTTTATATTGTACTTTTTACGTTTGCCGTATTTTACACGCCACTTTCGGCCTTCGTGCAGTACGATTACGGGAAGGATATGCGTTTGCGCTTCCCGGTGATGCTGCTGGTTTGTTTTCTGATTTCGTTTTATATCGCGCGGATTACCATTCTTGCGAAAAGCCATATGTATCAGGCGCTGGATGCGGCCAAACGCGCCAACCGTGCCAAGACGACATTTCTGAATAATATGTCACATGATATCCGCACCCCTATGAATGCGATTATCGGATTCACGTCACTGTGTGCAAAGTGTACCGATGATCCGGAGCGGGTCGCCGGGTATCTGGATAAAATAGCGACTTCCAGCGATCATCTGCTGTCTTTGATCAATGATATTCTGGATATGAGCCGGATCGAATCCGGAAAGGTACAGCTCGAAGAGGAGGATGTATACCTTCCGGATGTACTTCAGGATCTTCGGACCATCATCCAGAGCGATGTGGCCAGCAAGCAGCTGGATCTGTCCATTGAGACGCTGCATGTGAAAGATGAGATGGTATTTTGTGATAAGCTGCGGCTGAATCAGATTTTGCTGAATCTGATGAGCAATGCGGTCAAATATACCAATCCGGGCGGCACGATCTGCCTGAGCCTTGAGCAGCGGCCGTGCAAACGAAAAGGCTATGCGGAATTTGTATTCCGTGTCAAAGATACTGGTATCGGTATGAGCAGGGAGTTCCTGAAGGTCATGTTCCAGCCATTTGAACGGATGCATACAGCAACGGTCAGTGGCATTCAGGGGACCGGACTGGGAATGTCTATCACCAAAAATCTGGTCGAGATGATGGGCGGAAGCATCACTGTGGACAGTAAAGAGGGAAAAGGCAGCGAATTTACCGTGATTTTGCAGTTCAAAAAGAGTGCGGCAAGAGTTCCTTCTGATTCCACAGGGATCATGGAAGAAGCGCAGGCAATGGAGCACTTTGATTTTACCGGGAAGAAAATCCTCCTGGTCGAGGACAATGCGCTGAATCGCGAGATTGCGGCAGAAATTTTAAAAGAAGCTGGATTTGCCGTAGATACTGCCGATGATGGCGATGTGGCAGTCGAGAAGCTAAAGGATGCAACCGAAGGAATGTACGATCTGGTTCTGATGGATGTGCAGATGCCAAAGCTTGACGGATACACGGCGACGAGAGAGATCCGTACGCTGAACAATCCATATGTGGCGAATATCCCGATCGTCGCAATGACCGCAAATGCATTTGAGGAGGACCGACGAAAATCATTTGAAGTCGGCATGAATGGCCATTTGTCCAAGCCGATTGAGATTCCGAAGCTGATGGAGCTGTTAGCGTCCGTCTTAAAATGAAACTGCACCGGGAGGCATTAATATGGAATTACGTCAGCTGAACTGTTTCCTTGCCTGTGCCAGAAATCATTCCCTGACTCTGGCTGCCGAAGAACTGTATACGACGCAGCCACATGTCAGCATGGTGATCAAATCACTGGAGCAGGAGCTGGGGACGGCGCTTTTTATCCGCAAGTCCAAGGGCGTGGAGCTGACCGAGGCGGGCAAGCGGATCTATTCTTATGCGGTAAATGCGGTGCGGAATGCGGAGGCGATCTCGGCTTTAAGCAGCCAGAACGAAGTCCCGCTGCTCCGCATCGTGTCAAATTCGAGCAGCCATATGACCCTGCTTCTGACGCATTATTATTTACAGCAGAAGGAGGAGCTGCAGATCGAATACCGGGAGTGCGGGATCGAGGAGATGATCGAGCGGGTATCCGACGGAGTAGATGACCTCGGCTTCTTATTTGTGCCGGACAACCGCAAGTCTGTGCTCCGGCATATGCTGGAGCGGCGTTTTCTGGAATTTGTACCACTCCTGACGACGGATCTGGTGCTCTACGTGCGAAAGGAACACCCGTTATACGGCAGGAAAACGATCGCGCCGGAGGAACTGTTTGACCTGAAGTTTATCCAGCTGGACGATGACTTTTTTTCGGTAGAAGCCATGCTCGAAGACGTGTCGGCCTTCGGAAAGACGTGCCGCTATCTGCCGAAGGTCGTGACGACCAACAGCAGCAGCCTGATGATCCGGATGCTGGAAAATTCGGACCTGTGCAATGTGGGGAGTTACTGGCTCAGCGAGATGTACCGGCAGAATGATTTTGGCAGGATCCGCATCGAAGGACTGGAGCAGAAGATCCGGTTCGGCTATCTGAAGTATCAGGGGCGTCCGCTGATCCCCGGTCTTTTATCCTTCCTCGACTTTCTGGAAGGGGCGCTGGAAAAAGATCACAAAATGACATAAGAATTTCTTATATCATAGACATAAAAATGTGAAAATATCCATAATCTTTTTTATATGCTATGCTTAATGTAACCGAAAAGAAGCAGATGCACAGGAGGAGATTATGGATATTTTTAAACGGAAGCAGACAGAAATTCATATGGAACAGGGGCCGATTGGACGGACCCTGCTGATGTTCGCCGCACCGATTTTACTGTCGCAGATCCTCCAGCAGATGTACAGCATCGCAGACTGCATGATCGTTGGGCATTTTGGCGGTGGCAACGGGCTTGCAGCTGCGGGCGAGGCGGCGCTGATCCTGTCTGTCATCATTAATTTTTTTGTGGGTTTTTCCACCGGCGTCAGCGCGATCACGGCGTCTGCCTTTGGCGGGTTTCAGTATCAAAAACTGAGCCGGATTCTGCACGCGGTCATTTTGATGAGCCTGATTTTCGGAGCGGTGATGACGGGAATCGGAATCGCCTGTTCAGGGACTTTTTTGCAGTGGATTCACTGCCCGATGGAAGTATTTGCACCGGCCCGGCATTATCTTCGGATCTGCATGCTTGGCATTGTTCCACAGTTCATCTACAATATGGGAAATGCGGTACTGCGCTCGCTCGGCAATACAAAGTCACCGCTGTATTTTCTGACCTTTTCTTCTGCACTGAATCTGCTGCTCGATCTTTTATTCGTCATCGGCTTCGGTATGGGGCTGCCGGGTGCCGGTATGGCGACCGTGATTGCCCAGTGGGTGTTAGCCGTGATGATGATCTGGAAAATGACCTGCCTGGATGAGCAGTATCAGCTTCGGATATCAAGGCTCTTTGGCGGGACGAAGGAGCTGGCAGAAATTGTATCCACAGGGCTTCCGTCCGGGATGCAGGCGGTATTTATGAGCGTTTCTTCGCTTTTGATTCAGTACAGTATCAATTCCTTCGGGGCGGATGCGGCGGCGGGGATGGTCGTCTTTGCCCGAGTAGAGGGCTTTCTGTACTATCCGGCTTTTTCCTATGGAATGGCACTTACCGGCTTTATCGGCCAGAATTACGGCGCACACCGCATGGACCGCGTGAAGGAGGGAATGAAGGAGAGCGTGATTACCTTGAGCGCGTTTACGGTAGCGGCAGGCGTCGTCCTTATGGCGGCCGCGCCGGTGATCCTGAGGCTGTTTACCACCGATCCGGAAATTCTCGCAAACGGGCGTCAGGCGATTCTCTGCATTTTCCCATTCTATTTCCTGTATTCCATCAATCAGGTCTACATCGGCGGACTGAAAGGTCTTGGGAAGACCGGGTTCCCGATGCTCTGCTCCCTGCTTTGCTACTGCATTTTCCGGGTCGTATGGTGCCGCATCCTTCTGCTGTTCTTCTGGGACATCCGTGTGATCTATTTCAGCTATGACGTGAGCTGGATCATTATGATTGCGCTTCTGGTTTCTCAGTACCACAAGGTATTCCGGTCGATCCGCCAGTCTGATTTTATGCCTGCAATCCTATAGTATTGACGAATATCGCTTTGTGTTATATCATGGTAAAAGTGCGCAAAAACGCAGGAAACTTATCAATCGCTCACACACCCGTGTGAGAATCAGGAAAACAGGTATAAGATCATATGAGAAAATTAGCACTAAATGACGAAATATTATTAAGCATTGAAAAGCCAGCCCGTTATATTGGCGGAGAGGTTAATGCCATAATGAAGAGCAGGGATGTGGCGATCCGATTTGCCATGTGTTTTCCGGATGTCTATGAGATCGGTATGTCCCATCTCGGCATCCAGATCCTTTACGACATGTTCAACCGCCGTGATGACGTGTGGTGCGAGCGCATTTACTCCCCGTGGGTCGATCTTGACAAGGTATTAAGAGAAAAGCATATCCCGCTTTTTGCCCTGGAGTCGCAGGATCCGATCAAGGATTTTGATTTTCTTGGCATTACGCTTCAGTATGAGATGTGTTACACGAACATTCTGCAGATTCTGGATCTCTCCGGCATTCCGTTGGATGCCAGCGAGCGTGGTGAGGACTGCCCGATCGTCATCGGTGGCGGACCGTGCGCGTACAATCCGGAGCCAATCGCAGAATTCTTTGATCTGTTCTACATCGGAGAAGGCGAGACGGTCTATGATCCGCTGCTCGATCTATATAAGGAATGTAAGCAGTCCGGTGCATCCCGTCAGGAGTTTCTGCGCCGTGCCGCCCACATTCCGGGCATCTATGTGCCATCGCTCTATACGGTGACGTACAAAGAGGATGGGACGATCGCATCCTTTACCCCGATTGAAGAAGAGATTCCGGAGACCGTAGAGAAGCAGGTGCAGATGGATGTGACAAACGCGCCGTACCCGGAGGCGCCGGTCGTCCCTTATATTAAGGTGACACAGGATCGTGTAGTTCTGGAGATTCAGCGCGGCTGTATCCGCGGCTGCCGTTTCTGCCAGGCCGGGATGCTCTACCGCCCGACCCGTGAGAAGAGTCTCGAAATTTTAAAACAGCATGCATACCGGATGCTGAAAAATACCGGACACGAGGAGATCTCTTTGAGCTCGTTAAGCTCCAGCGATTATTCCGAGCTCGCCGGGATCGTCAACTTCCTGATTGATGAATTTCAGGATCAGAATATCAATGTATGTCTGCCATCTCTGCGTATCGACGCCTTTTCTCTGGACGTCATGAGCAAGGTGCAGGACGTAAAAAAGAGCAGTCTGACCTTTGCTCCGGAAGCCGGTTCCCAGCGGATGCGCAATGTCATCAACAAGGGTCTGACCGAGGAAATCATCTTAGATGGCGCGAACCAGGCGTTTCACGGCGGCTGGAACAAAGTAAAGCTGTATTTTATGCTCGGCCTGCCGCTCGAGGAGGAAGAGGACCGCAAGGCGATCGCACATCTGGCTGAGAAAATCGCAGAGAACTATTATGATGAGATTCCGAAGGAGCAGCGGGTCGGCAAATGCCAGATTACCGTCAGCACTTCCTTCTTCGTGCCAAAGCCGTTCACTCCGTTCCAGTGGGCACGGATGTACACGCCGGGCGACTATCTCGGCTTTGCCAAGACGGTCAACCACGAGATCAAAGATATGAAAAACCAGAAGAGTATCCGCTACAACTGGCATCAGGCCGATGAGACGCTGCTCGAGGGTATTTTTGCGCGTGGCGACCGCAAGGTGGCAAAGGCGATCCGAATTGCCTATGAGAACGGCGCGCTCTTTGATGCATGGACGGAATACTGGAATTACGACCGCTGGGTACAGGCATTTGCAGATGCAGGTCTGGACATGGATTTCTACACACTGCGGGAACGTGACGAGGATGAGATCTTCCCGTGGGATTTCATTCGCATCGGCGTGACGAAAAAATTCCTGTGGAAGGAATGGGAGCGCGCTCATGCACGTGAGGTGACGCCAAACTGCAGACAGAAATGCAGCGGATGCGGAGCGGCAAAGTATGGCGGCGGTGTCTGCATGGAAGGCAGAGAATAAGGAGCGAAGAACGTGAGAGTACGAGTAAAATTTTCAAAATATGGAGTCATGAAATTTATCGGGCATCTGGATGTCATGCGCTATTTCCAGAAGGCGATGCGCCGGGCAGAGATCGACATCGCATACAGTGAAGGGATGAGCCCGCACATGATTATGTCCTTCGCCCAGCCGCTCGGCGTCGGGCTGACGAGCGACGGGGAGTATATGGATGTCGAAGTGCGTACCCCGATTGCATCCAAAGAGGCGATCCGGCGGCTGAATGCAGTCGGCGTAGAGGGGATTACCGTCACAGAGTGGAGACAGATCCCGGAGGAGAAGGGCAGCAAGGCAATGACACTGGTAGCGGCAGCAGATTATGAGCTGCGGTTCCGCAAAGGTCTGGCACCAAAGGGAGACTGGCAGTCTGCGATCTCTCATTTTTACGCGCAGAAGTCCATCCCGGTCATCAAGAAAACGAAAAAGGGTGAGAAGGAGCTGGATATCCGACCGCTGATCTATGACATGCACGTCAATGCAGGGACGGTTTATTTTCAGCTCTCTGCCGGAAGTGAGGCAAATATCAAGCCGGAGCTCGTCATGGACGCCTATCTGGCTTCGATCGGCGTGACACCGGAGCCATTTGCCTATGAGATTCACCGCAAAGAGCTGTATGCGGACCTCGGAAAGAATGGGAAGCGGAAGCTTGTACCGCTTGGGGAATTAGGACAGGACGTTGTATTGGAAACGGAACAGGAATAAGCCTGAGATATAATGGCATGTTGAAATACAGGTTTGTATGGAAAGGAAAGCTGAGCATTATTGTATGATGGAAAATAATAAAACTGCCGACCATATTTACTTAATTACGCGCAGAGAAAATCAGGTGCTGTCTTTTCTGATGCACGGATCCCGAGCGATTGAGATTCACAGTGATGTGTACGAAAAAGAGTTATCGGATACGGTTGCGCTGGGCGATATTTATATTGGAAGAATCCAGAATATCGTAAAAAATATCAACGCCGCTTTTGTGGAGCTCACGCCCGGAAATGTGTGCTATCTGCCATTAGAAGACATCAAACACCCCATCTATACGAAAAAGGGCGCGTCTGCAAAGCCACAGGCGGGTGATGAACTGCTCGTACAGGTGATGCGGGAAGGGATCAAGACAAAAGCACCCGCTGTCACAACGAACCTGACCTTACATGGAAAGTATCTGCTGCTGACGACCGGCAACCTGCAGCTTGCTGCCTCCGGAAAGTTGCCGGTGGAAGAAAAGCAGCGCCTGAAAGCGCTCGTGTCGGAGCAGGAGAAATGTTTCGTGCCGGAATCAGAAAGAACAGATGCAAATGCAGCAGGGAATAACGATGTACCGTTCAGGCACTTTGGCTGGCTGATCCGTACCAATGCAGGCGGAAAGGACGCCGGACTGATATTAAAGGATCAGCAAATGCTGTACCACCAGTATACAGACCTTCTTGGCCGCGCACAGTACCGCACCTGCGGCTCCTGCCTGCTGCGTCGTCCACAGGGCTACCTGGCACGTCTGGCGGATCTGTATGAGGCAGATGCCGGACGGATCATGACAGATGACGCGGATCTGTATCAGGAACTTGCGGACTATCTGAAGGTCTGGCAGCCGGAAGATCTGTCCCGGCTTTCTTTTTATGAGGATCGTCTGTTGCCGATGGAGAAGCTTTATGCACTGGAACGTCGGCTGCAGGAGGCATTGCAGGAGCGTGTCTGGCTTCCGTGTGGTGGCTATCTCGTCATCCAGCCGACCGAGGCACTGACCGTCATCGATGTCAACACCGGGAAATTCGAAGGTGGAAAAAAGAAGGAAGCTGCCGTTTTGAAAGTCAATAAGGAAGCAGCTGTGGAGATCGCACATCAGATCCGTCTTCGGAACTTGAGCGGCATCATTCTGGTCGATTTCATTAATATGGAGACTTCTGCTTCAAATGAGGAGCTGCTCGCTTTATTGAATGCAAAGCTCCGCGAAGATCCGATCCCGACGAGACTGGTCGATATGACAAAGCTGCAGCTCGTGGAGATCACCCGTCTAAAGAAAGAAAAGCCTTTGTCAGAAATCATGAAAATCATGAAAAAACTCGAAAAATAAGTTGACGTATGCCAACACATGTGCTATTATCTTTAAGTATGCCGCACAAAGAGGTATAAATGTCATAACAGACTACCGAATTTGGCGAGTAATGATAAACAGGAGGTGCCATATGTACGCAATTATTGCAACAGGTGGTAAACAGTACAAAGTAGCCGAGGGCGATATCATTAACGTAGAGAAGCTTGGTGTAGAAGCTGGCGAGACTGTTACGTTTGATCAGGTGCTTGCAGTAAGCAATGACGG
>JAQXGF010000128.1 GCA_029006155.1 Lachnospiraceae bacterium | reverse complement strand
CAATAGGTGAGTGCTAATTTTTTTGTGAAGATTTTGTGACCCGTAAACCAGAATAAATACAGGTGTTTTGTCGGCGCTTTAGCGGCATTTAGCCGGCAGTTTTCTCATTCTGCCTACTGCCATTTCATGCTTATGCCTAATAGTGAGATCGGAATACACAGGGCAGGGCAAAAATCGCGGTGCTTTTTGTAAAATATATGTGAAATGATGGAAAACATTTGCTTTCCGGCATGAAATCAAGTATACTCTTGTTGGTTTCAAAAGGTCACAGGTTTTGTCTGAAAGGTTCTTTTTCTTATGTTTGATTACTATTTTTCCATTATCTTCTTTGCGGTCTTTGTCATGATCGTTCTGAAGATTATGGTCTATTATAATGAATTTCTGGATCAGGATCAGAAAAAACGGCTCGATTATCTCTCGACGATGGTGATTCTGACTTCGCTGGCGGAATTTCTCGGTGTCCGGCTGGATGGCACTGCCCCCTGGCTGCGCCCCATCCACATCGCAGTGAAAGTCACAGAACTCGGGCTCGCACCGGTCATTCCATATGTCTGTGCGAGTATCATTCAGCAAAAGCCGCTTCCCAGGACACTGTATTTCGCTTTGAGCGGGCAGGCGGTGCTGGAAGTGCTCTCCGGGCTGTTCGGCGGCATTTTCTACGTAACTGCGGATAATTATTATCACCATGGCCGGTTTTATCTCCTGTATGTACTGGCCTTTCTCTCCGGCATCCTTTATTTTACCTGGATGGTGATCCGGGAATGCAAGCGCCAGTACGGTATCCGAAGAGTCATTCTTCTGTTCCTGCCCGGCTTTGCGATCTGCGGCCTGCTCCTGCAATATGTCCTAAGCGGTGCCAGAGTCATCTGGCTGTGTACCGCCATCGATGTCCTGCTCATGTATGTGCTGTATATCGAGCTGACACAGAATACCGATCCGCTGACCCGCCTTCTGAACCGCCAGTGCTACGAGAGCCATATCTCCCGGATCCATGAGGCCGCTCTGATCTTCTATTTCGACGTCGACGATTTCAAGCTGGTCAATGACACCTACGGACATGCATTTGGCGATCTCACACTTGCAACTGCAGGCGAGTGTATCCAGTCTGTCTTCGGCAGAGCCGGTGACTGCTACCGGATCGGCGGCGATGAGTTCTGTGCGATCCTTTCCTATAACAAATCCGCCCATCCGGATTCCCTGCTTGCCGATTTTATCCACGCCGTGGAGCTGCAGCAGCAAAAAGATCCGCGTTTTCCTTATATTTCTGCCGGTTATGCACATTTCATGCCGGGTGAAAACCAGATCGCGGATGCATTAAAAACCGCGGATACGTACATGTATCTGCGCAAACGAAATGCCAAAGAAAAACGGGCTGCCCATCAGAAATCCTGATCAGGCAGCCCGCCTTTTATTCTGTTTTACATCGAAATCCATCCAAACGCATTCGCCACGGAACTGAGCAGAATGATCGCCGCAAAGATCGGACACAGCCAGCGGATCATGAAATTGAAAACCCGCTTCCGCTTAAAAGTACCCTCGCCGTGCAGCACTTCCTCCTCAATCTTCTTCACGCCAATGACGCGGGAGACGAGCAGACAGGTCGCGATCGCTGCGACCGGCATCATGACGGAATTCGTGAGGAAATCAAAGAAATCGAGAAACTGCATACCGATGAGCTTCACTCCACCGAGCACGCCATAGCCGAGCGACGATAAGGTGCCGAGTGCGAGCATGATCACACCCACGATCACGGTCGCCTTTTTCCGTCCCCATCCGAGCTCATCCTGAAACGTCGAGACCGCGCTCTCCGTCAGCGCGATCGAGCTCGTCACCGCCGCACAGAGAACGAGCAGGAAAAACAGGATGCCGACAAACGTGCCAAGTCCCATGCTCGCGAACACCTTCGGGATCGTAATAAACATCAGCGCCGGCCCGGCCTGCAGGGTATCCGGATCGCCACCGGAAAATGCAAAGACTGCCGGGATGATCATGAGTCCTGCCATGATCGCGATCGCCGTGTCAAAAATTTCCACATTTTTCGTCGATCCCTCAATCGAGATATCTTTCTTCATATAAGAACCAAACGTCACGAGAATGCCCATCGCGATCGACAGAGAATAGAACATCTGCCCCATCGCCGCCACGACCGTCATCCATGAAAAATTCGCCAGATTCGGCACAAGGAAATATTTTACACCTGCAAGCGCCCCCGGTCTCGTCACGGAGTAAACCGCAATGACCACCGACAGCACGACGAGCACCGGCATCATCAGCTTGGACACCCGCTCCACTCCGTTGCGGACGCCTGCATAAATGACCGCCAGTGTGCACAGGGAAAACACGATAAAGCACAGCTCCGTGGACACACCGTCTGCGATAAACGCACTGAAGTATCCATCCTCCGCCAGCCGCGCACCGTGTCCCATCACATACTCCACAAGATATTTGATGACCCAGCCACCGATGACGGAATAGTACGGCACGATCAGCACCGGGATGATCGCATTGATCCAGCCTCCCGCGGACAGCCAGCCGGACTTACCGAAGGAAGCGAATGCCCCGACCGGACTTTTTTTCGTCATACGTCCCAATGCAGTCTCCGCCACGATCATCGTATAGCCAAACGTCAGTGCCAGAATGATGTAGATCAGCAGGAAAATTCCGCCTCCGTATTTGGCCGCCAGATACGGAAATCTCCAGATGTTTCCGAGCCCGACCGATGCGCCTGCCGCAGACAGCACGAAGCCGATCTTCCCGGAAAAGGTACTTCTTTTTTCTTTGTCTTCCATACGTTCTTTCCCCAGTCTTTTCTTATTCATGGGCATTTGCCCGAAGTTATTGTCAGTATAGCAAACTTTGTGCTGCGATACAATTACAATTCCATTCAGATGCTTTTTTACCCATAAAATATCCGTTTTTATATCTTATATGGATATTTTTTATTGTTATATATCCATATTTGGATATATAATGGTTGACAATTGCGATTTTTAATATTACTATGGATACACTATAAAAGCAGGTACCAGTCATCCGCTTCGCAATTTATCAGGAGCGGCTTGCTTGATTCGGTTAAATGCTCAGAAAGGAGTGTTCGTATGACACTGGAAGAAATGAAGCAACGAAAAAAGGAATTGGGGTACACGTACGCAAGGCTTTCGGAGCTGTCCGGCGTGCCCTTGAGTACCGTTCAGAAAATCTTTGGCGGTTCGACAACAGCTCCGCGCTATGACACGATGCTGGCACTGGAGAGTCTGCTCGTACCGGCACCTTCGCAGACCTCCTCTGCCGATATACCAGCCTCCCACTCCGGTTTATATGAGGAGCCTACATCCATGCTTTCCGAAGAAGAGCTGAGCCATGCCGGACAGATCGGAGAGACCAGCGCCATCTATCAGGCAAAGCGGCAGGGCGAGTATACTCTGACCGACTATTATCAGATCCCGGACGAACGACGGGTTGAGCTGATCGATGGCGTGATCTATGATATGTCCGCACCGGGCTGTGACCACCAGCTCATTGCCGGTCTCATTTATGCGCGACTTCTCGCACATGTCAGCTCCCGCAAGGGTACCTGCCTCCCTATGATCTCCCCGGTCGATGTCCAGCTCGACTGCGATGAGAAGACGATGGTACAGCCGGATGTCGTGGTCGTCTGTGACCGCAGCAAGGTCATTCGCCGCTGCATCTACGGCGCACCGGATCTCGTCATAGAGATTCTCTCCCCTTCGACCCGCAAGAAGGATGTCACGATCAAGCTGAATAAATATATGGCCGCCGGTGTCCGGGAATACTGGATCATCGACCCGGATCAGTGCCGGGTGCTCGTCTATGATTTTTCTGCCGAGATCTATCCGGTCATTTATGGCTTCGACGCAAAAATCCCCGTCGCCATATGGGACGGGGACTGTGAGATTGATTTTCAGGAAGTCTATGATTACATCCACTTCCTGTATGAGAAGGATCCGAATCCTCCGCAGTAAATACTTATGCCCGGATCAGCTCCAGCAGCTCTGCCTTCAGCTGCGGCGCGCAGCCCAGGATGTCTGCATTTTTCAGATAAGGAAGCGCGCCACCTTCCCAGTCGGAGATCTCGCCGCCCGCTTCGGTCAGGATGATCGATCCGGCGGAGTAGTCCCACGGCTTTAAGTTGCGCTCCAGATAGGCTTCGACGCGCCCGCAGGCGATGTAGCACAGATCCAGCTCCGCCGAGCCGGTGCGTCGGAAGTCCGCCGAGCGCAGGAACAGCTTTTTAAATACGGAAAAGTTTTCTTCCGTATACCGCTCTTTCTCATACGGGCACGGGCCAAATGCGATCACCGCATCTTTCAGCTCCCGGTCCTGTGCGACCGTGATCCGTTTTCCATTCAGCCATGCCCCGCCGCCGAGTGACGCGTGGAACAGCTCTTCCATGAACGGATTGTACACGGCTCCAAACGTGATCACGCCATCTTCATAGTATCCAAGTGCTACCGCACTCAGCTTCATATCGTGGATCAGGTTCGTCGTCCCGTCGATCGGGTCGAGGATCCAGTATTTTCCTTCCTTTGCAAAGCCGGTGTTTACCTGTTCCTCCGCCAGCATCCGCACATCCGGAAAGCGCTCTGCCAGCTCCCGCTTCAAAAACTCCTGCACCGCCACATCTACATTTGTCACATAGTCTGCCGCGCCCTTTACTGTTACCTTCTCCTTCTCCTGCTCTGAAAGGATCAGATTCTTTGTGCTGCTCACCAGCGCCAGTACTTCGATTTGTTCTTCTGCATTCAGCATGTTGGTTCCTCCCTTTTTCCCGATTCTTACGCTTCCGTAATCACATCTTCCCGCTTCTTCCGTTCTTTTTTCATAATAATCAAGAAATCGACCGTGATGTAAATCGTCGCGGCGATCCAGGCGGCCTGATCAGTAAAGCAGGCGGCGGTGAAGCCGAATACTGGGATGACGAAGAGGCCCATGATGGTACGGGCGATCATCTCAGTCAGGCCGGCGAACATTGCGGAGCCGCTGTGGCCCAGACCCTGCACGCCGCTGCGAAGGATGCCGAGAATGGCCAGCAGGTAATAGAACCACGCAAGACATCGGATATACTTATATGCATAGGAAATGACCTCAGCCTCTCCTGCATCTACAAAGATGCCGACCATCCAGTCTCCCCACAGAATCATTGCTGCTCCTGCCAGAATGCTGTAGATCACGCCGATCACGATCATCTGCCAGACGCCCTTGTAGATCCGGTCGATCTTGCGCGCGCCGAGATTCTGGCCACAGAAGGTCGCGCTCGTATTGGAGAGTGCGTCGTATGGCGCCATCGTAAACTGTTTCACTTTCATGCCGGCGGTAAAGGCTGCGACGACGGTCGAGCCGAGCGTGTTGACTGCACTCTGCAAAATGACACTGCCAATCGCAGTGATGGAAAACTGCAGCCCCATCGGGACACCCATTCCGAGCAGAATCTTCATCCGGTGAGAGGAGAGCTTCTCCTCCTTCCGATCCAGCTTCAGGATCGCAAAACGCTTCTTCATATAAATGACACAGCAGATGCCGGAAATCGCCTGCGCGACGATCGTGGAGATAGCTGCGCCCTCCACGCCCATCCCAAAGACCAGAATGCACACCAGATCACCGATGACGTTGATAACGGTCGAGATAACAAGAAATACAAACGGACTCTTACTGTCCCCGAGGGAACGCAGGATGCCCGCTGCCAGATTGTAAAGAACCGTAAACGGAATCCCGATAAAGATAATGACCAGATACAAATATGCGCCATCCAGGATATTCTCCGGTGTGCGGATCAGGATCAGGATCTGTCTGCAAAAC
>JAQXGF010000127.1 GCA_029006155.1 Lachnospiraceae bacterium | reverse complement strand
TCTGAAACATAGATGCACGATTTCTGTGTACTTTATTCAGTTTTCAATGTGCAATTTTAATTTATATTGAACGCTCACAAGAGCATATCAATCTTTTTCTCATCAGATTAGATTATCCGAGTTTTCGGACAGTCTCCCCCGGAAAGTCCGGAGAGTCAGTCACCTGCCGCGCATGATCCCGCTTCTCGGTCTCGGTGTGTTCCTGCCACGTGCGCTCATCCACGGTGACAGCCTCTTTGATCTTGTCCTGAATCTCCAGCAGGCACTCCAGCAGCAGCGGATTGAATACACCGCACTCGCCATTCTGGATCATCTCAATGGCCTTTTCATGGCTGAACGCCTTTTTATAGACACGCTCGCTGACAAGTGCATCATAGACATCTGCAAGGGATACGACCTGCGCTGCAATCGGGATCTCGTCGCCCTTTAATCCATCCGGGTAGCCACGCCCATCATAGCGTTCATGATGCCATCTGCAGATCTGGATCGCAATCTTGACGAGCACCTCGTCCTGATAAATCTCCAGACTCTCAAGCATGGATGCCCCGATCAGCGTATGCGTCTTCATGATCTCAAATTCTTCTGCGGTCAGCTTTCCAGGCTTATTCAGGATCTTCTCATCGATTCCGATCTTTCCGATATCATGCAGCGCAGACGCCAGCGCAATCAGATACTGCTCCGCCCAGGAGAGATGGTACTTCCCGGTCTTCTGGACCAGACGGGCGAGCAGCATTTCCGTGAGCACATTGATATGACGCACATGCAGTCCGCTCTCACCATTTCGGAACTCTACGATCTGGCTTAAGATCCCGACCATGAGCTGGCTGTTCTTTTCCTTTTCATAGATCTGGTCTGTGACAAGTGTGATCAGCCGGCGCTGCTTCGCGTAGAGCTTGATCGTATTGAACACACGCTGGAATACGACCTTTGCGTCAAACGGCCTGCTGATATAGTCTGATACGCCAAGCTCATAGGCCCGCCGGATATTTGCCTCCGAATCCTCACTGGAAATCATGATGACCGGAATATCCTCGATCATATGCGTCCGCGTCATATGCGCGAGCACCTCGAATCCATCCATGACCGGCATGACAATATCGAGCAGCACGAGCGCGATGCCCGGATTCTGCTGCAGCACAAGCAGCGCTTCCTCACCGTTCGTCGCCTCGAGAATCCGGAAATCCTCCTCCAGCATGGTGGCCAGGATCTCCCGGTTCATCTCCGAGTCATCCACGATGAGCACCTGCTGCTTGATCCGGTTCCGGTCGTTTAAGGTATACGCCTCTCCGTCCTTTCCGACGCCACTGTTCTCGGTCACGACCATATTTTTCTGGTTCTTCGCCTGGTACATGAGCTTATCTGCACGTGCGACTGCCGCCTCCATCGTGCTTCCGGCAGAGAGCACGCCACCGATGCTCACAGAGAGCTGCAGCCTTGAGTAGCCCGGCACATCTGCGCCGTGGACCTTATTGTGGATCTGCTGAAGTCTCCGTGTGAAATTTTCCTCATTGACTCCCGGAAGCACGAGCAGAAATTCATCTCCGCCATAGCGGATGAGCATGTCCGTCTTCCGGATGCAGTTCCGGATCTCGCTCGCCACCGTAATGAGGGCGATGTCACCGGTATTATGACCATAGGTATCATTATAGAGCTTAAAATCGTCCAGATCAATCATCGCGATCCCTGCCGGGTCTATGCGGTGCTTGACCTCATCCTCATAATAACGACGGTTATACGCACCGGTCAGCGCATCGATATACAGCTTCTCTTTGTAGCTGCTCAGCTTGCCGATCAGATGCTCCCGGCCATTCTCCATATCCAGAACGTCCTCGTCCAGACGCTTAATCAGCTCCATGACACAGGGTTCACCGTCAATGACCACGTATCTGGCAGTCACCTGATAAATTTCCGAATCCAGAAATTCCAGCTTTGAGCACTGATTCTTATCCTGAAATGCCCGAAGTGACACGCAGTTGCGGCACGCCCTTCCCCGTTTCCAGAAGTCATAGCATTTGCACGGACTCACATCATACTCCTTCGCCCTGCCATCTTCCAGCAGATGCAGCGTTTCCGGATTTACAATGCGGACGACCGAAAATACTTTCCGGAACTGCCGCATTTCCTCCTCTGCCTGCTCTCTGGTCATATTGTAATCCTCCATGGATGTTTCCTCCATATGTGTTACCTGCATTCTAAACTTCTCTTTTGTATGTCCGAATAAAAAACTTCCCTACACCACTGTTCTTCTGTAGTATACGGAAGTTAGTTAATTTAAATATAATCAAAATACAGTCTATTGTCAACTATTCTGACTGTATTTTCCATTCAATTTGCTGTTATTCCTTTCTGGTATCGACAATTCTATAGTCAAAGCAGATATTCGCAATCCATCTCTGCAGCTTTGCTGCGGGGCCCGCTTCGCTACTTGCTTGATTCGGTTAAAGAAGGAACTCTGCCATCACATAATTACTGAGACTCACGCCCCGCTTTGTCAGCCGGATGTTGCCATCCTGACGGATCAGAAGCCCTTCCTTTGAAAGTCGCTCCAGCACGGAGCCATAGACTGCTTCCATGCTCTGGCCAAAACGCCCTGCAAACTCCTGCTCCTGAACCCCCTGCATCATACGAAGCCCGAGAAACATAAATTCTTCCATCTCATCTTGCATGCTCAGCGCTTCTCTCTCCCGCACCTGCTCTGCCGCTTTTGCAGCGCCTGCGCCGTAGGCTTGCAGATAGCACTGCATATTTTCTGTATTTTTATACCGGATGTGGGCAAGCAGGGATGACGCCCCAAGTCCGAACCCGACATACTCCATACCGGTCCAGTAACCAATGTTGTGGAAGCATGCAAATCCTGGCTTTGCATAATTGGAGATCTCATACCGGTACAGACCGGCTCTGGAAAGCATCCGCTCCGTATCCTCGTACATCGCCCGCTCCTCGTCCTCCGAAGGCAGGTACTGCGGACGCTCCCCTTTGGCACGACGCTCATCGTCCTCGTGGTATGCTTCATAAAAAGGCGTCTGTTCTTCGATGATCAGACTGTAGGCGGAAATGTGCTCCGGCCGCAGCGCCAGCACCTGTTTCAGCGTCTCCTGCCACGACTCCGGCGTCTGTCCCGGCAGCGCCGACATCAGATCGACGTTGATATTGGAAAAGCCCGCCTGACGCGCCGACTTGTAGGTCTCGCAAAACGTCTCAAAGCTATGAATCCGCCCGAGCAGGCGAAGCTCCCGGTTATCTGCCGACTGCAGCCCGAAGCTGATCCGGTTGATTCCGAAACTGCGATAAGCGGCAAGCTTTTTTGCATCTGCCGTCCCTGGATTGCATTCGATCGTGATCTCCGGATCCTTTCCAAAAGAGAAGGATTCCCGCAATGCCGCAAGCACCATTCCAGTCCAGTCCGATGGCCAAATCGACGGGGTACCGCCCCCGAAAAAGACGGAGACGACCTCATACTCCTCTTTTCGCGGAAAACTCCGTATCTCCTGCAACAGCGCCTGCAAATACTGCCGCTGTGCTTCTTCGGATGCCGGAGCCGAAAGAAAATCGCAGTATGCACATTTTTTTACACAAAATGGAATATGGATATAAATTTCCAGTTCTCGCATACCGTCTCCTTTCTGACCACTGCCTTCTTCATGCCCCTGCATTCCCTTTTCCGTCCTGCGCATCTGCCCGTCCCTTTACCGCTTCGGTCCACGCGCCAGAATGTTTCGGATCTTGCACACGAACAGGAGCGTACACGTGGCGACTGAAATGACATCTGCCATACATTCTGCAAAATAAATGCTATATACATTGCCCGTCACAAGTGGAAAAATCAGGGCAAACGGTACAAGCAAAATGACTTTTCGCAGCATTGCCACAAACAGAGAAATTTTGGCCTGTCCCAGCCCCATAAACGTCGTCTGGCAGCCCATCTGGATACCAAAGAGCAGCATTCCGGCAAGGAAGATCGGCGCGACCCTTCCGACGAGTGCGATCAGCTCCTCATCCTGCGTAAACATCCGCGCAAGCGTCTCCGGAAAGAGTATTTCCAGAAGCGTGATCACAAACGATACCGCCGCCGTGATCCCGATGATTCTGCGGTAGCCCGCTTTCACACGCGCTAAATTACCCGCGCCGAAATTGTAGCTCAAGATCGGCTGGACACCCTGTGTGAACCCGTTGATCGGTGCACTCGTCAGCTGCATGATGCTCTGCAGGATCGTTAAGGAACCGACGTACAGATCTCCTCCATAGCGCTGCAGACCGCTGCTCATCACGATCGAGATCAGGCTCTCCGTGCTCTGCATGATAAACGGCGCCATGCCAAGCGACAGGATCGCCCCGATCTGAGGCAGATCCGGCTTCAGGCAGGCACGTTTCAACCGCAGAGAAGTCTTTTTCGACGTCATAAAACGCAATACCCAGATCGCTCCCGCAAGCTGTGAGAGAATCGTCGCCAGGGCCGCACCCTTTACCCCCATATGGAACACAAAGATAAAGATGGGATCCAGAATGATATTCAGGGCAGCTCCGATGAGCACCGAGCCCATTGCGGTCTTTGACTGCCCCTGCGCGGTAATAAACGGATTCAGTCCGAGCACGATCTGCACACAGACCGTTCCGATCAAGTAAATGCTCAGATACTGACTCGCATACGGGTAAGTCGCATCACTCGCCCCGACCAGATACAGAAACGGCTTCTGCGCCGCATAAAACACGAGCATGACAAGGGCCGAGAACACGCACAGCATCGTAAAGACATTTCCGGTAATCCGCTCTGCTTTTTCCCGGTTGCCCTGTCCCAGCGCGATCGCTGCCAGCGGTGCTCCGCCTGCTCCCGCGAGCGCGCTGAATGCCGAGACGATCGTGATCGCCGGAAGTGCCAGACCGAGTCCGGTCAGCGCCTCTCTTCCGACGCCCTGCCCGATGTACACCCGGTCGACGATGTTGTAAAGCAGATTGATCATCTGAGCCACAAGCGTCGGGATCCCCATTGAGAGCATCAAAGAGCCAAGCGGTTCGGTCCCGAGCTTTTCTTCTGTATGATTCATGTCACTCCTCTTTTCTGCCTTACTTGTCATCCAGCTTGAGCACGCTCATGAATGCCTTCTGCGGGATCTCGACATTGCCGACCTGACGCATCCGCTTCTTGCCTTCCTTCTGCTTTTCGAGCAGCTTCTTCTTTCTGGAAATATCGCCGCCGTAGCACTTTGCAAGCACGTCCTTGCGCATCGCGCGCACGGTCTCACGTGCAATGACCTTGCTGCCGATCGCCGCCTGGATCGGGATCTCGAAGAGCTGTCTCGGAATCTCCTCCTTCAGCTTTTCGCACATCTTGCGTCCCCGCTCGTAAGCGGTATCTGCAAATACGATAAAGGAAAGTGCATCGACCTCTTCTTTGTTTACAAGAATATCGAGCTTCACCAGATTCGAGCGCATGTAGCCCTTCATCTCATAGTCAAACGATGCGTAGCCTCTCGAACGGGACTTTAAAGCGTCAAAGAAATCATAAATGATCTCATTTAACGGCAGGGTATACTTCAGCAGTGCACGGGTACCTTCGATGTACTCCATTCCTTCGTAAATGCCACGGCGCTCCTGGCAGAGCTCCATGATCGCACCGATGTACTCGGTCGTCACCATGACTTCCGCCGCGACGATCGGCTCCTCCATATCTTCAATCTCCGACGGGTCCGGCAAATTCGACGGATTCGTCAGCTCGATCATCTCACCATTTGTCTTATAGACCTTGTAGACAACACCCGGAGCCGTTGTCACGAGATCCAGATTGTACTCCCGCTCCAGTCGCTCCTGAATGATCTCCAGATGCAAAAGACCAAGGAAACCACACCGGAAGCCAAAGCCGAGCGCAATCGATGTTTCCGGCTCAAACTGCAGTGCCGCGTCATTGAGCTGCAGCTTTTCGAGCGCATCCCGCAGATCCGGGTACTTCGCGCCATCCGCCGGGTACAGTCCACAGTAGACCATCGGATTTACTTTTTTATAGCCCGGAAGCGCTTCGGTACACGGACGCGCCACATCGGTCACGGTATCACCGACCCGTGTCTCCCGCACATTTTTCAGACTCGCCGTCAGATAGCCTACCATACCGGCAGAGAGTTCGTCGCACGGGATGAACTGACCCGCGCCAAAAAAGCCGACCTCCACGACATCTGCCTCTGCCCCGGTCGCCATCATCCGGATCCGCGTCCCCTTGCGGACACTTCCGTCCTTGATCCGCATGAATACGATGACCCCCTTATAGGAGTCGTACACGGAATCAAAAATAAGTGCCTTCAGCGGAGCATCCGGATCCCCCGTCGGAGCCGGGATCTTCTTTACGACCTGCTCCAGCACCTCGTGGACATTCAGTCCGGTCTTTGCCGAAATCCGCGGCGCATCCTCCGCCTCAATGCCGATGACATCCTCGATCTCATGGACGACCCGATCCGGCTCTGCGCTCGGCAGGTCGATTTTATTGATGACCGGCATGACGTCCAGATCGTGATCCAGCGCCAGATAGACATTTGCCAGCGTCTGCGCCTCGATGCCCTGCGCCGCGTCGACGACGAGGATCGCACCATCACAGGCTGCCAAACTGCGGGATACCTCGTAGTTGAAATCCACGTGGCCCGGTGTGTCGATCAGGTTGAACGTATATTCCTCCCCATCGTCTGCCTTATAAATGGTGCGGACCGCCTGCGATTTGATCGTGATGCCGCGCTCCCGCTCCAGTTCCATATTGTCAAGCACCTGCTCCTGCATCTCCCGGCTGGTCAGAAGCCCGGTCATCTCGATGATGCGGTCTGCCAGCGTGGATTTTCCATGGTCGATGTGTGCAATAATGCAAAAATTCCTGATTTTACTCTGATCTGCTGCCACTTAAGTTCCTCCTTGCAGTATTGATAGCGATCCGGGAGGCCGCATCGCTTTTTCTGTCCATATCTGATTCAGTTTAACACATTTTTTCCGGGTTTGTCCAGATCATTTACCAGACAACACTCCATTCAGCAATTCCGCCAGCGGCTGCATCGCATTTTTCTCCTCCTCCACCGTGTTCAGCTGCGTCCCGGCCTCCACGAGCAGCGAGCGTGGGCGCAGGTGCAGATTGAACCGCTCAGCCTTCAGATAAATATTCCGCGTATAGCCCGGATATCTGGCACGGGCGGCGAGCTCCAGTTGCAACGAAAATGCGAGATTCTGCTGCGTGTACGGATTCGCCAGATAGGTCAGCGGTTCATCCTGGCTGTTGCGGGAAATTCCATTAAAAAACATAATCATGGATGTCGGCTTCCCGTCTATTTCCGTCACAAATTTCTGTCCTTCCACACCATCCCGATGCAGATCGATCACGACCTCGATCGTCGGATATTCCCGCAGGATCTCCTCCACTGCGACCCGCGCATAGTCATAGGCCGCACTCCGGTCCAGCACACCGTCGATGAGATCATAGACACCCGTATCGTGGATGACCTGATAACCATACCCCCGCAGCGCCTCCGCCAGCACCTCTCCCATCCCCACGATTGACGTCTCCACATCACCCGGCATCGAATCGGCAAATTCTTCCTGCGAATGGGTATGATAGATCAGAATCTGAGGCACCTGCTGATTTTTCCGGATGCTCAGATCCTCCGTCAGAAGTTTTGACGCATCCAGCAATTCCGCATCCGCCGTCGTCCCGGCATCCACGGTAAAATATTGGTTCAGAAGATAATCATAGTCCGAGAGCTGCTGCAGAAGATCCGGAGCGATCGCAGTGCTGATGGCTTCTTTTCCTTCCGGATCCTGACCTGCGCTTTGTTGCTGTGCATTCTGGTCGCTTTCTTCTATATCATTTCGTTCACTATCTGTTTTCCCGTTCTGACTTTCCCCCGTCACTTCCCCCGGTGTCGTCTCCTGTGGAAGCACAGTTTCATCAGCTTTTCCCCCTTTTATTTTCTCTGATATTATACTGCCCTCATCTGTTTCTTGCTGCTTTGTCCCCTGTAAATCGCCTGTTCCCCTCGTATCCTGCGGCAGGCGCTTTGCCTCACGTGCATCCGCCGCATTCGGCTCCTGCAAATACTCTGTCCCGGATGCATCCGCCATTCCAGACTCGACAGTTTCATTTGTCTCCTGCACTGCCAAAGATGCCAGATACCCGTACACCGGCACTGTCGGTTCCAGCAGCCACGCCATCCAGTTCACCGTCCACCCCTCCACCGCCGCCGTATAGCCGGGCATCAGCGTACGCATCACCGTATCCTCCAGCCTGCGCAGCACTTCCTGCTCTGCTACGGTTTCCTGTACCGCAGGCTGCTCCAACAAAAACGCGCTCCCCTTCCCCAGAATATATATTCCAAGCAAAACCATAATCAGATATAGAAGCTTCTGCATCCTCCGCCGTCTCCTCGTACTCCCACCTCCTGTTCTCCTATTTATTTGCGCTCCGCATTCCACTGGCATTGCACAATGCCCTAACTATCTGTCCTGTTCCATCAAAGCAGATATTCGCAATCCATAGCCCCACCCACTGCTTATTGTTCCGCGCAATTGAATCAGGAGCCTTGCTTGACTCGATAAAATCAGGCTTCACAAGGCCCTTTGGCGCCCTGCAAAGCCTGTCCGCTTTATCATTTTATGCCTGCCAATTGAAACTTATGCTTCCTCTTCCTCAAAGAGCACCTGATTCAGACTCTCTGAAATCATATAGCTCAGATACTTCACCGTCTCATCAATATCCTTTGGCGTCACGAACATCGTGTTGAGCTGTGAGGAGATGAGCTCCCGGATCAGTTCCTGCTTTTCCGCGTGATCGAGCGTTCCCAACGCCCCGCCGAGCTGCTGCATCCCCTCTGAGCGGTCGAGTTCTTCCACCAGTTCCTCCATCGTATCGTTTACGATCGTTGCCGCATCCACGACCGTCGGCACGCCGATCGCGATCACCGGCACGCCGATCGTCTCCGCGTTGATCGCATTGCGGTGGTTGCCGACTCCGGAACCCGGATTGATGCCTGTATCTGTAATCTGAATCGTCCGGTTCAGCCGCTTTGTACTGCGGGCAGCCAAGGCGTCAATCACGATCACGAGCTGTGGATTCGTCTCATCGACGACGCCTTTTATGATCTCCAGTGTCTCCATCCCGGTCTGCGCCATCACGCCCGGAACGATCGCACTGACCTCACAGGCATGCTGCAGCTCCGTGGAAATCCGGCCATATACCCGGATCATATGCCGCGTCACCTGCAGATTGCCCACGACCTCCGGTCCTAACGCATCCGGTGTCACTTCCCGGTTGCCAAGTCCGACGACAAGCACCGACGCCTGCTCCCCGGCCATCTGCTTCAAAAGCCCGCGCAGATGGCCCGCAAGTGCCTCTGAAATCTCCGCGTGGTAGCCCTCATCCGGCGATGACATATTCGGCGCTTCCAGTGTAATATAAGTGCCGACCGGTTTTCCCATCATCCGCGCCCCGTTTTCCGTCTCGATCACGACTGTCGTCGTATAGATCTCCCGTTTTTCATCCGCCTGCTCCGTGACACGCACGCCCCGGATCTGCCCGTCTTCTGCCTCACAGCTCTCCTTTGCCTCCAGCGCCAGATCCGTCCGTACCTGAAATTTCCCCATCATAGCCATTCTCCTTCGTATACATCGTGTTTTTATCGCTATTTTTCCTCATTTTTTGAAAAATATGTATTGACACACCCAAAACTTTGGACTAAGATATATGAGTATGTTTACATTAAACGTCCGTGTCCGATTTTAATGGGAACAACAAAACTCAGAATTAAAAATGTTTGGAGGTGTACGAATTGGCTAACATCAAATCCGCTAAGAAGAGAATCCTGGTAGCAAAGACCAGAAACGAGCGCAATAAGTCCGTAAAGTCTGCTGTTAAGACGGCGATCAAGAAAGTTGAGGCTGCTGTTGCTGCAAATGATAAGGCTGCTGCTGAAGCTGCATTATTATCTGCTACTTCTATTATTGATAAAGCTGCTAAAAAAGGCGTTTATCATAAGAACAATGCAGCCAGAAAGGTATCTCGTCTGTCCAAAGCAGTCAACACCCTGGCATAAGCATAGATTCATAGTCAATGAAACAAAAGCAGCCGATTCCGTCATTTCGGCTGCTTTTTTCATGCGCTTTTTCTACTCTTATTTGTAATCGATATAAATCCGATCTTTCCGTGTAAACACTTCTGCCTCGATCTGATACAGCTCCTTTACCAGCTCCGAACTGATCAACGTCTCCGGCTCTCCGTCACAGAGATTTTTTCCATCCTTTAACACATAGACCCGGTCACAAAAGCGTGCCGCCAGGCTCAAGTCATGCAACGCTGTCAGCACCGTCTTTCCGGAATTTTTTAAAAGGGACAGCGTCTTGATCTGGCTGCCGATATCCAGATGGTTCGTCGGCTCATCTAGAATGATCAGTTCCGTCTCCTGTGCCAGCGCTCTTGCAATCAGTACGCGCTGCTTCTCACCTCCGGAGAGCGTCAGAAAGCTGCGCTCTAAAAACTCCTCCATTCCGACCATACCAAGCGACTGCTTCACGATCTCCCGGTCCTGATCATTGGCTGCCTCCATCATTTTTTTGCGCGGATAGCGTCCCATCTGTACGACTTCCCCGACCGTAAAGTCAAAGTTCGCTTCGCTCTCCTGTGCCACGACGGCCAGTCGTTCTGCCATTTTCCGGTTCGACATCTTAATCAGGCTCTTTCCATCCAGCCAAATCTCACCAGAAGTCGGGGTAAGCATACGGTATATATTTTTCAGCAATGTCGACTTTCCGCTGCCGTTCGGACCGATCACTCCGACAAATTCCCCCGGATGGACCTGCAGGGATACGCCACGCAGAATCTCTGTCTGCTTCGTCTTGTATTCTATGTTTTCTACCTTCAGCATTTCCCTACTCCTTCTTTCCAAACGCGTATTTCCGCACCCGAATCATCCACAGGAAAATCGGTGCCCCAATCATTGCGGTAATAATGCCAATCGGAATCTCACCCGGAGCATCAAACATTCTCGCACCGACATCCACCCAAATCAGAAAAATAGCTCCGATCAGCGTCGATACCGGAATCACTTTTTTATGATCCGCTCCGATCATTGACCGCACAATATGTGGGATGACAAGTCCGACAAACCCAATGCTTCCAGTCACCGCAACGGCTATTCCCGTCAGGGCCGCAGACAAAAACACGGTGATTTTCCGCACCAGATTGACATTTACCCCGAGCGTCACGGCGCTGCTCTCGCCCATCAGAAGTGCATTCATCGCGCTGGACATTGCATACATACAAAGGAAGCCCGGAACCAGGGTCACAGCCACCGGGATCAGTTCCTCCCACTGTGCACTCGCTACGCTTCCAAGTGTCCAGAACGTTACCTCACGAATTTTCGAATCATCCGGAGCTTTGTAGACGATAAAATTCGAAAATGCGGTAAACATCGCCGCCACAGCAGTTCCGACCAGGACAAGCTTAATCGGTGCGACTTCTTTCCCGCTTTTTGCCATATAGTAGACAATCAGAATTGCTGCCATAGATCCGGCAAACGCACCACCCTCTACCGCATAGGAACCGAGGAATGAGAGCACGCCGGTCACAATCGCCAGAGTCGCTCCAAAAGTCGCTCCGGATGAAATACCGAGCACGTAAGGGCTGGCAAGCGGATTTTTCGTAAACGACTGCATCGCCACACCGGAC
>JAQXGF010000126.1 GCA_029006155.1 Lachnospiraceae bacterium | reverse complement strand
GTCAGTCTGCTCTTTGCCAGCATATGGAGAAATTCTTCCTTCTGCTGCTCAAACACATAGACAAAGCCTGCATCGTCCAGGTAATCCCGCACCCGCTCAAGCACAGTCTCCACACCTGCGGTGTAGATCTGGTAGTGGTAGTTTTTCTCATTTGTTTCATTATAAAACTGCACAAACTGGTCTGAGAACCACGAACTCGGATTCAGGGAAATCCGGATCCACCGCGTCATGCCTTTGCGTGGAAATGCTTCCAGCGCTTCCATATCACTGACAATTTTACAGGCATACCGATATACCTGCTCTCCTTGTGCTGTCAGTGTGATTCCCCGTGGAAGCCGGTCAAACAACCGGATTCCCATCGTCTCTTCCATACTTTTGATTGCCTTGCTGACCGTCGACTGCGTCGAATACAGCTTCCGTGCCGCCTCACTGATCGAACCAGCTTCCGCACATGCGACAAAAAATTTCAGCTGCCGTGTGTCCATTCTTCTTCTCCTCTATCGCTTTGTCCCGGATCATTCCCCTGACCGCCTGACTCAGGTCAAAACAGATACAGACAGAGGATTTGTCTGGCTCAGGGAAATCCCCTGCAGCAATACTGCAGGGGACATCACAGAATTTACATTATCATCAGTTTATCAAATAAAAAAAGACTGTACAACCCACCTGGGGGGTTATACAGCCATTCCTTTTCGAGCGTTATGTATTCTCTTTTCGAATAGCTTCGCCGCGTTTTCCGGCTCCCGCTGTCCGTTCCACCAGTTCACAGATCTCCTTTGCCGCAAACGGATTCACCTGTGCCCGCTGGTTGCTGCGGATTTCCGATACCGCCCTGGCGCTGCGCAGTTTCTCCAGCGCCGGAACCAGGCGCTCCTCGTCATTTCCGGCCTCTATACTCATCCCTTTTTCTGCAAAGAAATCCATATTCCGCGTCTCACAGCCCGGAATCGGCGAGATATGGATCAGCGGCACACCGGAAGCCGCCGCTTCCGTCGAGGAGAGCCCGCCCGGCTTCGACAAAAACACATCACTGATCTTCATATAGTCCGCCATCCGCTCCGTATGATGCAGCAAAATCAGCTGCGGCGCTTTGCCGTATCGCCGGAAAATGCGTTCATACAGCCGGTCATTGCTCCCGCATACGACGATCAGGGACGTGTCCGCATGCGCAGATAAATAATCCATCAGTGTCTCTACCATGCGGAAAATTTTTCCGGCTCCCATACTGCCGCCGGAGAGCAGCAGATAGTGCCGGTTGGCTGCCAGCCCAAGGGAATCCAGCAGCTTCGCCCGATCTGCCTTCTCTCCAAAGGCATGCGCAACCGGAATTCCATAGGGCACGAGCCGTTTCCCGTCAATGCCACGCGCCTCATACTCCGCCTCCAGCGCTGCAGACGGGATCACATAGTAATCGCAGTCGATCTCTTCGGTGAACGGAATACACGTATAATCCGTCGCGACAAACACCGTCTCCGGCAACTGGATCCCCTGATTTTTCATATATGTCAGGATCTCGCCCGGAAACAGATGCGTCATAATAATCACATCCACCGGGTGTGCCTTAAGATATTCCTTCATCCGGCTGCACATCCGCCCATTTACCCAGTAGACCGGTGAGCGCCACGGCAGGCGTCGGTACAGCTCGCCCATCCGGTAGGCCACACCGAACAGGGATGGTGCGCGCTGCACCAGATGAATATAAAAATCGCCGACCTTATGATCCAGATTCCGTCCCTTCAGCTCATACGGATCCAGAACGGTGACGGTATGCCCACGCCGTTTCATCTCCTCTTCGATCGCATGTGCGGCGGCGTTGTGACCGCCGCCGGTACTGCAGGATAAAATTAGTACACGCATGGTTCACTTTCCTCATTTCTTTATAACTTTGTCTGTTTATGGCATTGATTACGGGAATAATTTCCCGAACACGCGCTACCTCGCATGGATCCCCAGAATCCGCACCTGCATCTCCTCCCGCACCTCCGTGCTCAGGTGCAGCCGCAACAGCACGATTCCGGATATCATCAGCATTCCCACCCATACCGTCTTTGCCGGAATCAAAAACATGAGCAGGCTGCTGCTGATATACGTCCAGACCGTCCGGTAAAAATGTGGTGTCACACACAGGATCAGAGAAAAAAACAGGAACGGGGCTGCCAGGAGCAACGCCGCCCACAGCCAGTACGCCCGATACAGCCCGAGCAGGCAGCCGAAAGACACTGCGATCCCCTTCCCTCCGTGAAACCCGTAAAAGATGGGAAACGCATGTCCCAGAACCGGAGCCGCCAGTATCAGCGCAAAGACCGCCGGGCACCCGGAAGGAGACCGCTCCTGCAGATACAGATAGACCGGCAGGAACCCTTTCAGCAGTTCACAGATCAGCGTCAGCGTCCCGCACATAAGCCCGCCGTGCTGAAACGCATTCGCCGTCCCCGGATTGCCGTCCTTTGTCCCTGCTGTGATATCCTTATGCGTAAGCAGCAGGCCAAAGACCCGCGCATATAATACACTGCCCGATAAATAGGCAACAACCAGAAAACAAACTTCTCTCACACTCACACCTCCCTGTTCACCGGAACTTTTCTCAAACACACGCGCATCTACCTTCTGTAATACAAGAAAAGCCGTCCGCTGTCAATGAGGGATCCACATCCCGACTGAAGCGAACGGCTTTCGCTAAAAGATTCCGCGTATTGCTACGCTAAAACAGCTTACAGATTAATCTGAGAAATAACATCCTTCAGAGTATTTGCACTCTTATGCAGCTTCTCGGTCTCCTCCTCCGTAAGAGCTACCGGCAGCTTGCACTTTACGCCTTCCGGTCCGACCAGCGTCAGTGTGCTGATGCACACATCCTCTACCCCATACTGGCCATGCATCATCGTAGATACCGTCGCTACGGAATCGCTGGAAGCGAGCAGCAAAGAGCACAGCTGGCATACGGAAGCGGATACTGCATAGAAGGTCGCGCCCTTTCTCTTGATGACCTCGCCGCCTGCCTTGTGTACATACTCTGTCATCGCTTCACGGTCGAGCGGCTCAAAGTCCATGGTTCCCTTCATGAGCTCTGCGTAACGCTCCATCGGCGCTCCGGAAATATCGGTCAGAGACCACGGGATAAATGCGCTGTCACCATGCTCGCCAAATACATACGCATGGATATTCTTCTGTGCAATTTTATAATGCTCGGACAGTCCGTAACGCAGTCTTGCGGTATCCAGAATCGTACCGGAACCGATGATATGGCTCTCCGGAATACCGGAAATCTTCGTAAACACATAGGTCATGATATCAACCGGATTGCTTACGATCACATATTTTGCGTTCGGCGCTACAGCTACAATCTTCGGAGTAATGTCTTTGAGAATATTTACGTTGGTCTGGGTCAGCTCGATTCTGGTCTGGCCCGGTCTGCGTGCGATACCGGAAGTGATGATAACGATATCCGAATCCTTTGCATCCTCATAATCGCCCGCCACGATGGATACCGGATCACGG
Source organism: Lachnospiraceae bacterium (assembly GCA_029006155.1). GTDB lineage: Bacteria > Bacillota > Clostridia > Lachnospirales > Lachnospiraceae > Choladousia. The sequence goes on along the minus strand of JAQXGF010000126.1, from coordinate 3,566 downwards.
AAGAAAGTTCCCTGTGCGATATCCATAACTTCGCCAAGTACCTTTTCCTTATTAATGTCAATCAGTACGATTTCAGAAGCTCCGCTGTTCTCCATCGCCAGTGTGTATGCAATAGTAGATCCTACGCTTCCTGCTCCAATGATAGTAATTTTAGCGCTCATGCTGTCCTCCTTGAATTGGGCGGCGATCCCTCCGCTCTTCACAGAATTGACCTGTGCCCGGTTAAATGTCATTTTTTTATCAATCACGTTATTTATTTAACATCGTAAAGCACCATCTGTCAAGTAATTTCTATCCTACATGAGAAATTTATACGGTTTCTGAGCGCATTTTCTTCAGAATCCGTTTTTCCGCCCGCGACACCTGCACCTGGGTCATACCGAGTGCTCCGGCGGTCTGCACCTGTGTCAGGTCATCAAAGTAGCGCAGTTCGATCAGGCGGCGCTCTTCCTCTTTGAGCAGACGCAGCAGCTGCCCGGCGAGCATCCGGTTTAAAAGTGCCCCGGTATCATCGCGCTGATCCATCAGACGGTCGCCAAGTACAAGCGGTGTGCCGTCCCCTTCTCCGAGTGGCTTGTTCAGCGACTCTACCTCGGCCGCGGCTTCGAGTGCCAGCACGACTTCATCCGTCGTAAGCCCCGCGCGTGTCGCCACCTCTTCCAAAGTCGGCTCACAGCCATTTTCCCGCTCCAACGCTTCCCTCGCCCGGTATGCCTTTCCCGCATCCTCCTTTAAGGCGCGGCTGACGCGGATCATCCCGTCATCCCGCAGGAAGCGTCGGATCTCTCCGACAATCATCGGGACGGCATACGTCGAAAAGCAGACCTCGTAAGTAAGGTCAAAGCGGTCGATCGCCTTCATCAGCCCGATACTCCCGATCTGGATCAGATCCTCCTTCTCACAGCCGCGCCTTTCTGCAAAACGCTGCACCGATGCATATACCAGTCCCATATTTTCCCGGACCAGCTGATCCCGCGCGGCCTTATCCCCTTCGTGTGCGCTCTGAAGCAGCATGAGGGTATGCTCCATGTCATTTCCTGCCTTTCCTTTTGAATTATGCAGGCTTCTGCACACTTCTCTGGAGCAACTGCGCATTTATGCGATCTAACTGTACTTTTTATCGTTTTTCGCCGGAAACTTATCCTCTAATTCTCTGGAATTGCATCCTACCATTTACTCCCTCTCTATAAATTTTAGGGCTACTAACGCAAAGTCCTATCTGCAAAACCGCAGAGATGATACGCAAACATAGAAAAAAAGAAAGCACATTATACTTCCAGACATCCCTTCGTACATGTGCTTTCTTTCATTTTTATCTTGTACCTGTATTTTCTATTTTGTCTTTTCCTATTGCTTTTCGTTACTGAAGCAGGCAGAAGATGGCCCTGGTTCCGTCCAAAGCGCTCTACGCTTCCTCCGGCCTGCGCACCGGCACGAATTTCGCGCGGTTCATCAGCGGATGGCTCAACCGGATCGCGCCCGGCTTCGGACATACCATGACACAGGCACCGCAGTAGTAACACTCACCCGGATACATCACAATCGGATGCGCTCCCTTTTTCTCAGACGGAAGCAGAATGTCACACTGGCAGACGGCTGCACAGCGGTTGCAGCCAATGCAGAGCGTCTCGTCGTATTTCAGCGGCATCGTGCTGCACGGTACCGGCGCTACCGTAAATTCCGGCTTATTCATGGTCTGCCTCCTCTCCGGCTTCTGTCGCATCGCCCAGATGATATTTCTTCACAGCAAGCGTATCGATGTAATCCATATTCCGCTTCTCATACTCAGTCTGCAGATCGCCAAAATAGTCAAGCGGCACAGTTCTCGTCACAACGGTTCCGTTTTCCTGGCGGATCACGATGTGGTGGCGGTCCTGCTGCGGATCCATCTCCGGATAGTCACTCCGTCGGAAGAACAGCGGCGCCGAACTCGACTTGCGCGCAAGGCTTGCATGCAATACGAGCTGTGATACGGTGAGGATGTCCAGCACCTCATGGATACGCATCAGATCATGCGGATTCGATGCAGTGAGCTTCGGTACGATCTCCTGTTCAAAACTCTGCAGCAGATCGAGTCCCTCCAGAAGCAGTGCATCGCATTTCACACCGCCGCAGTAGTTCTGCATCGCCTTGGAGATCGCCATATTCAGTTCCTTCCACGACATGCCATCCTCCTGCGATACATACAGCGGTGCGTACAGCCGCGCTTTCTCTGCTTCCACATCGGCACGATCCACTTCTCCGGGCTCCACCGTATCTGCATACGCCGCTGCCTTCCGGCCTGCATAATATCCGGTCGCGCAGGCAAAGCCAGCACAGTCGGACGCATAGACCTGGTCGCCTGCCGCATAGATGCCGTCGATGTTCGTCTTCATATCCCAGTCGTGCATCACGCCGCCCGGTGCGCCGAAGAACTGGCGCTCCTGCTCAAGAAAGTTTGCGGACTGCCAGCCCGTGCCATAGCTCTGCAGCATATGCTTCTCCGGGTCAAAGCCGCGTTCCGTATAGTTCTGGTAGATCGGGATCTTCGTCTTTGCCTCCTCGCCGACCATCATGCCCCAGATGACCCGGCGCTCCGCATCCGGCATCCGGCTTAAGTCCGCGTAGAACGGCAGCTGATAGCCACGCTTCATCAGCTCTTCAAAGTTCAGTGTCTCCGGTCCGCGGTACTCATACTTCGGCTCGTCGATGACACCACCCTTTAAGAAAAACTTCTGGCCCGGAGCCGGATAGTAGCGCTCCGATACCGTCTTCAATTCATTTCCGTCACGGTCGACATACGGGATCTCCACGCCGCGCGCGTCCACCATCGTCGCCGCATACCAGGTGTTGTGGTTATTCCCTGCACCGTACGGCGGGAAGCTCCGGCCTGCGGCGGAAAACTCTGCACGCACGGATTTTTCCATCATTGTAAACTCGATCCCGGCTCTCCATCCCATCGCATGGCCGCTGCCGATGCTCTGCATCGGACGGAACTCGCAAAGGCCGGTCGTATCCGGATTGAACAGCCAGACACGCGCCGGACGGGACATCGTAAGGATCGTCGATTTTGCGCGGAAAATGTAAAATTTCCCGGTGTGGACATTCATGCCCATCGCACCGATTCCGCGCTTTTTCCTCGTGCCGTCCGCCTGCTTCTCCTCTGCCATGAGCAGCGCGGTCGCCTCCGTCCGGTCATACAGCTGTACGCCGAGCCGTTTTAACTCCTTCACAAGCGCCGGCTTGAACGTCGATCCCCAGACACGGATCGTGTAGCGGTTCTTATAATCATAGGCGAACATGAGCTTCGTCTTCTCATCCCGGAACTCTGCCCCGGCAAATTCATCGTCCGTATCGCGCACCTTTCCGCCAAACGATTCCAGATCGAGCAGACGGTCATAACCCTCGCGGCACTCAATGTAGTGCGCGATCCCGTTGCTGTACCAGTCCTGCTCATTGACATAGGCACTCGCGATCTCCTCCGGCGTCACCTGACAGCACGGATTCGTACAGGCCGACTCCCAGTGGTCAAAGCCCGTTCCGCCCGAGCCACTGCGCTCCGCCGCTCCTTTTTCTACCAGTACGAC
>JAQXGF010000125.1 GCA_029006155.1 Lachnospiraceae bacterium | reverse complement strand
TTCCGGCGAACCAAGAAAGGAAAACAAGATGGGCGTCATGCCTATCCCGAAGCTGCTCCTTACGATGTCGCTGCCGATGATCATCTCCATGATCGTGCAGGCACTGTACAACGTCGTGGACAGTATTTTTGTCTCACAGATCAATGAGAATGCGCTCACTGCAGTCTCGCTCGCATTCCCGATCCAGAACCTGATGATCGCCGTCGCTTCCGGTACCGGCGTCGGCGTCAACGCACTGCTCTCCAGAAGCCTCGGTGAGAAAAATTTTGACCAGGCAGACAAAGCGGCGAACAACAGTATTCTGCTCGCCCTGATCGGCTTCGCGGTATTCTGTCTGTTCGGGCTATTCGGCTCCCGCGTCTTTTTCACGATGCAGACCGACGACGCGCAGATCATCGAATACGGTGTCCAGTATATGACGATCATCTGCGGACTCTCGATCGGCATTTTCCTGCAGATCACGATGGAACGGCTGCTGCAGGCGACCGGCATGACGTTCTATACGATGCTGACGCAGGGACTCGGCGCGATCCTGAACATCATCTTTGACCCGATCCTGATCTTCGGCTACTTTGGTTTCCCGAAGATGGGCGTGACCGGTGCCGCAGTCGCGACCGTATTCGGGCAAGTCGTCGCAATGCTGCTCGGCATTTTCTTCAATGTGACGCGCAACCACGAGATCCACATTCATCCGACACGCATGCGGCTCGAAGGACAGACCGTAAAGGCGATCTACGCGGTCGGTGTCCCGTCCATCCTGATGATGTCGATCGGATCCGTCATGACATTTGGAATGAATAAGATCCTGCTCGTGTTCTCGTCCACCGCAGCCGCGGTATTCGGCGTGTATTTCAAGCTGCAGAGCTTCTTCTTCATGCCGGTCTTTGGACTGAACAACGGCATGGTGCCGATCATCGCATTCAACTACGGTGCGCACAAAAAGGACCGCATTACACATACGATCCGTTTAAGCTGCACATTTGCATTTGTGATGATGATGCTCGGACTCATCGTATTCCAGCTCATTCCAGACAAGCTGCTGTTGCTCTTCAACGCTTCTGAAGATATGATCACGATCGGCTCGAACGCACTGCGCATCATCAGCTGGAGCTACCTGTTCGCAGGCTTCTGCATCGTCTTCAGCTCCGTCTTTCAGGCACTCGGCAACGGCATCTACAGCCTGATCGTATCCGTAGCGAGACAGCTGCTCGTACTGCTGCCGTCGGCCTGGATCCTCGCTGAAGCATTCGGACTGCATGCGGTATGGTGGTCCTTCCCGATCGCAGAGGTGGCATCGATCCTCCTCTCCGTACTGCTCTTTGGGCGCATCTACCGAAAGAAAATTCAGACGTTATAGTTACTCATACAAACGCATTCTGCTCCGGGTCGTACTCGTAATCGACGTCCCGGAGCTTTTTTTCGAGCTCCGCCTGATCTGCGTCCATCGCCGCACAGAATTCTGCGAGCGTCGCATAATGGTCGCGCAGCTGGGTATTCACATAACTGAGCAGGATGATCGGATCCTGCGGGAGATTCTGGTTCATAAGCTCCTCCTTTTTTCGTTTTTTCTTTTTCGCACGTGTTTTGCAGGTACTTTTTAATTTTAGCACAATTCCAGATGGAAGCAAATCCCAATCCCCCATTTCGTCTCTGTCGCCTTTTTTCTCTATCAAAATTGCCAAAAGAAAAGCACCTCCGAAGAGATGCCTTTCCTGATATTTATCCTATTTCGTTCTGCTACTACGCAGTCCTTTTGGAATTGCAGTAATCGTAAAGATCCAAGATATAATCTGGGCTTTCTCTCCAAATACCGGTATCATAATCAAAAAGTGCTGCATACACCTTTGAACTTGTGAAGCGAAGCAGGGCTTCTTCATACGAAATACCGTCGCGCAAAGAGAGTGCTCCGATTGTGTCACGCATAATGCTGACCGCGCAACTTTCCTTTTGGGAATCTGTGAAGTTATAATCTGATGTCTCCATAGCGTTCACTCCTTATAAATTCCAAATGATTAACGGCATCCTGTGTGCGAAAACAGAACTGATCCTGCAGACGGTTTGGAAGTAACTTCGCAATTGTAATTTTATCTGCTTCTGGCGTTCCCGGAATACCAAAGTCAACTCCACCGATATATTGCTGTAAAGTTCGGGCAGTTTGGTCATCCGCGATTTTCCCTCCAATGACGTCAACTGTGCTGTACTTTTCCAAGAGCCGTGGAAACAAATCTTTCTTTCGATTAGCCGCCACAAAATGAAGCCATTCAATTGTTGCACTCTGAAAGCAATATGCTAGTATATTTGGATCATAATGAAACCTGTAGACAGATATCTGTCCATCTTCCGGGTTGAAATTCTCAGAAACGCTGCCAATGCGCATTGCCTTTTTAACAGAAAGCTGTACATAATTATAAGCCTGTTCATAAGACGATGTAAGATAAAATCCGCGACCAAAATCAAGTCCAGAAAAGCAGCGGCTCAAATCAATTTTCGGGATGTCGATATAGCTGCCATGATATAGGAGCATACCATCTTGTAATTCTATCATACGATTACACCCCGGTTCTTTAATAAGGTTTCCACATCATGCAGTACACAAGCATAGCCGTTCAGGTGAAGAATGTCATAACATTCTGAGATAAAACTAAGAATATCGTATTTTTTAAATAGCGCAGCACAATCGCCAGAGGATATATTCCATTTGGATTGAGCCATACGGAAAACCCAGCATTGCATATCGGCGATGTCTAGTTGTCTTTCACTCATAGGGATACCTCCATTGAGTACAATTTCTCGATTTAAGTATAACTCTTTTCCCCTCGCTTAGCAACGACAGAAATTTTAATAGTATCGGTGTTGACTGTCACTTTTTCACTGTTACTTTTACGGATTTATACACGCCATTGTTGGCGAAAATGTAAATGGTACAGGTTCCTTTTTTGTGGGCCTTGATCTTGCCGGACTTGGACACGGTCGCGATGCTGCTGTCGCTTGTGTGATAGCGGAATTTATCGGTGTGCAGCAGCTGCTTTTTCCGGCCACTCGCCGTCTTCACTTTGCACTTGAGCTTGAAGGTCTTGCCTTCCCGGATGGTAACTTTTTCCTTATTCACCGTGATCGATTTGGCGTTTGTCTTCTTCGCGTTTTTCATCGCGACGTGCAGCGCATTGGAACGGGCAATGTAGATCTTTTTGCCGTTTACCATCTTGTAGGCGGCGACGTAGTACTTATATTCCTTCTTGTTGTTCAGCTTTTTATGCGTCGCGGAAAGGGTGCTCTTTTTAAAGGTTCCAAGCTTTTTAAATCCCTGCGTGCCGTCGCAGTAGCTCCAGTAGACCTCATAGCCGTCCGCTCCCTTGTATTTCAGCCAGGAGAGCGTGATCTTTTTGTTGCTGCCGCTGCCTTTTGCGAGAAACATCGGGAGCTTCAGGTTATAGATCGCTTTTCCGCTTAAGGAAGACTGATCGGCCGGTTCGATCGTGAAAGTCGCGCCCCTAAACGTGATCGCATAGTTCGGGTTCGCCCCCGCCGATTGTGAGACGGTGATCGCGTAGGTTCCGACCGCTTCGCCTGCCTGTCGGCGAATGCTGATGCCATTCAGGGTATCGGATGCTGCGAGGCCGTCCGCACGATAAGTCAGCTGTGGATCCGCCTTGCCGGAGTCCTTCTTCGCGTCATTTGCGGTGACGGTGACTGCCTTCGGAGTGATGGTAAATTCTATGGTCGCGCTTGCCGGGATCCTGTAATTTGAATTGCTCAGGCTTGCCGCAATCGCGGTGTAGGTTCCGGCATCTTTCTGCTCACCGGAAACCGTTACGTTGCAAACGTCTCCATCCACGACACCGCCAAGCGTCGCAGTCGGCTTTTGCTCAGCTCCAGTATAAGTAAGCACTGTATCGCTCCACGTTACCGTAAGCTCTTTCAGATTAATTTTCCATTCTTTTTGGATCGTCCCGGTATAATTCCCTTTTCCGTTTACTGTGATGGTATAAGTTCCGGCATCCGATGCACTCCTCTGACCGGAGATTTCATAATCGGCCACCGTAATCCGTTCTTGCTGATTTTCGTCCTGGTCTGATACAGTCACGGTCGGCATAAATTTTGTGCCAGCATAAGTTTTCTCTGTGAAATCAAAGCCGACCATAGCATCTGTCAGAGATTTCGGCGCAATCGTAAATTCTGCGGTCGCAGAAGATTCCTCATAGTTTGTGTCCTGCAGATAGGTGACTCTCACCACGTAATCTCCGGCATCTTTCGGGGAGGTCGCTGTATAGGTGCTGTCCGGCTCGGCTTTCTTTTTGTATTCGATGTGTGGCGTGCTGCTGTTCCTGGAAGATGACTCAACTGCCGCAATCCCAGTTCCATCGTACTCCTTCGAAAGTTTATCTGCATTCGTGATTTTCGTATCGGACGCAATTGCAGATGCACGCTTTATCTCGAAGGTCGTCATCTCGTTGCCAGACTTGATTTTGTAGTTTGCATTGTCGATGGAGGCAGTCGCTTCATAGCCCGTACCTGCCGATGTCTGCTCACCAGTTACGGTTACGTTACAAACGTCTCCATCCACGACACCTCCAAGCGTCGCAGTCGGCTTCTGTGCAGCTCCGTTATAGGTGAAAGAGGTATCGCCCCATGTGACCATAAGTTCCTTTGGCGCAATCGTAAATGCGGTGGTCGCGTTTGCCGGTAGCTTGTAGTTTGGATTGCTTAGGCCCGTTGCCGTTGCAGTATAGGTTCCGGCATCTTTCTGCTCACCGGTTATGGTCACTTCGCACGTATCGTTTCCGAGCAGACCGGTTGCGGCGGCCGTTGGCTTCTGCGCCGTCGCATTGTAGGTCAGTGCTGTATTGCTCCACGTGACATTAAGTTCTTTCGGCTCAATTGTAAAAGTTTTCTCTATCGTCTTTTCTAATCCTTCTTTACCTTTGTTGATCGTAACTGCCACTTTGTATTCCCCGGCATCCGTCGGTGCAGTTGTTGATGCGTATTGATTGCCCGCATAATCCGTGCCAGTATAATAAATTTCTGGCTTACCGCCTCCTGTAACGGCAGAAATATTATCTGTCACCACTGTCCCGGCATATGACTGTCCTGAGTAAACGATTTTATTATTGTTATTTTTATCGCCCTCAAGGGTAAGCGTCAGCGTCAAATCGGTTTCTCTCAAATCATCTGCTGCCCTGTAATATGCGCACGCACTGCTCGTCTCAGTACAGTACAAATACGTCTGCACCCCTGTGTCCGTAATCTTATCATTAGCATAAGCCCAGGAATACTTATGGCTTAGCACACCTATCTCTTTCTGCTCGGAACTGCCATCCGGATACCACGCCTGTGCAAAATTTGGTTGCTTTGTCTTCAGATGAAAATAAGTATCCAACGCAGTACTTCCACTTTTCTGGTAGCCTGCTGTCAGACAGCCCTGAGTCTCTACTACTTCAGAGAACGTAGTCCCGATTATCTTCGTAACATTCACATTACTTCCTTCCAGACTTCCTTCTATTACAATCGGCTCAGAAGCCACTGCCAGATCCGGTGCGACTTCCGCACGGTTTCCGAAAATTTCAATCTTTCCTTTCATGAAAATCCTGCCTGTGTAGGGATTATTCTCGCTATCACTAGGATCATCAGGCTTTTCAGCGTTCATAATACCACCGCATCCCTTCGTCGCCACATTTTGAGTGATCGTAATGGCATCTCCATAGTTTGAATCCTGTTCCAGCCTTAATGTACCCGCATTATATATACCAGCTCCATGGGATCCTCTGTTATTCCGAATCAATGCGGAATGAATTGTGATTTCACCACTATAGCCATTGTCAATGCCACCGTCAAAAAATTCATTGCTACCACAATCTTCAATCGTCACACTATTAATAGTTATATTTGTACCATTACTTATTCCCTTGCTTTTCGCTTTCTTTATCGTCGTATTGTTTATTGTCAGATTTCCTGCGAAATCGTTAAAACCACTATTGCCAATTCCTAAATATCCTCCCTCAATATTTACATCGTTCATGCTTAAAATGCCATAATTATTAATATTAATTCCTCCAGATTTCTCTCGGAGTATATAGTTTCCTCCTGCAAGCGTCACTTCTGCACTTTCATATTCTCTTGTTGCTTTATTAAACCATGGCATAATTTGTAAATTTGCATATTCTTCAGTATTGCTAATTTTATAATTATTTTTACCTTTGGTTCCACCATTAATCGTCACATGGCACTTCTTCCCTGATTCAATATAAATTAACGCTGTATTTCTGCTAAGAGAAATGTCCCCTTCTATATTTAAAACAATCTCTCCTGAAATGTCCCCGGTAATTTTTATTGCATAGTCCGTCCCGGCATTGTCATCCTCTTCTTCCCTGACGCCCTTCACCATATAAGTGCCCGCTTTCGTGATCTCATAGCAGCCCTGCTTCGTGAAATCGATCACATGATCCTCTTCCGCCGTCACCGCCACCATCTCATTCACCGCATCCATCAGCGTTTCCAGCCTGCTGATATCCACCTGCGCCTGCTCTTCCACAGACAGGGCCTCGTACTCGTCTGCGATCGCCTGTGCCTCGGTGTAAATGTCCATCTGCTGCTGGGTGAGTGTGCTCTCTTCTGCCATCTCCTCTGTCATCGCAAAAAATTCCTCCGGGGTCGGCAGGGCGTCGATGCGGGACTGCAGGATGGAGGTCGCCAGTCCGTTTGGCTCTTCGACTTCTTCGATGGCCATGACGAAGCCATCTATGCTCTGCATGACAAGGCCATCTGCATTTGCGCTGTCTGAATTCTGGCCGTTTTCGTCGCCTTCGTCTACAGAGCCGTCACTGTCTCCGGCTCCTTCTTTGATGGCCGTACCACTCGTGCTTCCAGTTTCCCCGGAAGGCACCATTGAATCTGGTACGCCGGAACCTGCTCCATTTACATCATCATATCCCGCAGTTGCTCCCATCCCATCCTCTGCGCCATAAGCTTCAATCATTCCTGGCTCTGCTCCGCCATCGGATACCTGTTCTCCACCTGCTCCCGGTTCTTCTTCGATAATCACTTCCTCTGCATACACCGCCCCCGGCGCGATCGAGGTCATCATCACCGCTGCCGACAATATCACTGCAAATACCTGTTTCCCTTTTCCTGCTAATTCACATCTCTTCATAAAATCCCCCTGTTCCTCCCTTTTTGTATGACAAGCTGTGTACATCTACGATTCCCAGCCGTCGTTTTACGACCTGTGTGCTCATCGACAGCACCACCAAGTGACGTCAGCGCTGCCTGGTCTTATCTACTTATAAAAAGACATGAAATGGAAATTTCTCTCACCGGAATTTTAATTTTTTTTATTTTTCTGCAAAAGAAAAGCCTCCTTTAATAATTTTCAATCACATACTCAGCAAAAAGCGGCAACGTGAAATACACATACCCTCGCATTTCTCCAGACACAATTCCTTTTTTTATCAGGCGTTTGCGGTAAGGATTAAACTCATTGGTTTCCATTCCCAACCGTCCCCGGATATCCTTTATCTTCCCGTTCTTTTCATCAGCAATTGCTTTTGCAACCATGCGGTCTTTTGCAGATAGCTCAGACCATATTTTGTCATATACAAATTCACTCAGATACTGTTCATACTCATCTAAAACAGCATGATAATCCCCATCATGGTTCCAGGTCAGATACCCTAAGACCTGAAATGCAAACGGGTATCCTTTTGTCAGTTCGGCCATCTGCGAAGCCGATTCCTGTGATATGTGAAAAATAGTTTTATACTTATTAATAATTGCTCCGTTATTTAATGGTTTGAGCTGGATTTTGGGTGCTCTATACAAAAAGGTAAGACTCTTCTCATTCTGAAGTTCTTCTATGTTTTCATACAATCCTGTCCCCAGTAAAAATACAGGCAATTCCTGTCTTACAAATATCTGAAAAGCTCCTGCAAAAATTTTCATAGATTCGCTATTGGTCATTTCATCTATCGTAACGAGCAGTCTCCTTCCGTTCTTTTTCAGCCTTTCCAGTATTTTAATAATTGCCGTCTCTGCGTCTGTAATCGGCACCGTCCCTTCAATCGCTACTCCAAACCCGAAAAAGGATAAATCAATCTTTGCCGACTTTATCAACTCTGTACATACCTGGTTGCTGTTCAATTTTGACAGCATGGAGGACAGCAAATCCGTTGCGGGATTGAGCTCTATCACCACCCAATTAGCATCCGCCCTCAATTTATTCGATATTTGCGTCATCATTACCGTTTTCCCAGAGCCTCTCACTCCGGTAATGATAAACATCTGCTGATTGACTGTATCCGCTGTAAATGCTTCCAGTATCTCATTAATCTGTACTGGACGTTCTACAGATTCCAGAGGACTTCTTCCAAATGTAAGTGTAAATGGATTTTGCATACCAGCCTCCTGTTTTACTGTTTTTTACTATTATTTACTGTTTTGAGTCAATTTTACTGTTGTTTACTGTTTTTGTCAAGATTGTGGAAATCACCTTTTTGCTTTTGCAAGTAAAGCGGACATTCGCAGTCGCTTCGCGCACTTGAAACGGGAAAATGCTTATCTGCGTTCAAGCAGGGGATATCTGTACCTGTCAGCCAGAAAAAGAAAAGCACCTCCGAAGAGATGCCTTTCCTGTCAATCATTTTTATTTTATTTTGCTTCGATCACTTCTGCCTTTGGTTTCACGTCTGCGACCAGCTCGCCGTCTCTGACGGTAAAGACGATCGCATCCTCCATGCCGACCTTGCCGGAGAGGATCAGTCTGGCTGCAAGGGTCTCGACGTTCTTCTGAAGGTAACGCTTCAGCGGACGTGCGCCGTAGACCGGGTCATAACCACCGTCGATGATGTATTCCTTTGCGGACGGATCGAGCGTCAGGGTGATCTCCTGATCTGCCAGACGTTTATTCAGATCCTTCATCATCAGATCGACGATGCTGCCGATGTTCTCCTTCGTCAGCGGCTTGAACATGATGATCTCATCCAGACGGTTCAGGAATTCCGGACGGAACGAAGCTCTCAGCTGCTCCATGACCTTATCCTGCGCATCCTTTCGGATGCTGCCGTCTTCCTCGATACCATCCAGCAGATACGCGGAACCGATATTCGAGGTCATGATCAGGATCGTGTTCTTGAAGTCTACCGTGCGGCCCTGAGAATCGGTGATACGGCCATCATCCAGTACCTGCAGCAGCACATTGAATACATCCGGATGTGCCTTCTCGACCTCATCGAACAGCACGACGGAGTACGGTTTTCTGCGGACGGCCTCGGTCAGCTGACCGCCTTCCTCGTAACCGACATATCCTGGAGGTGCTCCGATCAGTCTGGATACCGAATGTTTCTCCATATATTCACTCATATCGATACGAACCATGTTCTGCTCGTCATCGAAGAGGTTCTCTGCGAGTGCCTTTGCCAGCTCAGTCTTGCCGACACCGGTCGGTCCTAAGAACAGGAACGAGCCAATCGGCTTTGTCGGATCCTTGATACCGGCTTTGGACCGGAGGATTGCCTCCGTTACCTTTTCGACACCGTCATCCTGACCAACGACCCGCTTATGCAGCTCATCGCCAAGTGCCAGGATCTTCGCGCGCTCGCCCTGCGTGAGCTTTGCGACCGGAATGCCGGTCCAGCGGGAGATGATCCGCTCGATCTCTTCTTCGGTCACACTCTCGTGTACCAGGGACATATCCTGCTTGTGCACCTGCTCCTCCTCGATCTCCAGCTGCTTCTGCAGCTTCGGCAGCTCGCCGTACTGCAGCTCGGCCGCCTTATTGAAATCGTAGTTGCGCTGTGCCAGCTCGATCTCTTTATTCAGGGATTCGATCTGTTCCCGCAGATTCGAAAGCTTCTCGACGGACTTTTTCTCATTGTCCCACTGTGCCTTCTGGCTGTTGAACTGATCCTGCAGCTCGGCCAGATCGTGCTGGAGCACTTCCAGACGCTCTTTGCTCGGTCGGTCGGTCTCCTTTTTCAGGGCGGCCTCCTCGATCTTCATCTGGGTGATCTTCCGCTGCAGCTCATCGAGCTCGGTCGGAAGGGAATCCAGCTCGGTCTTGATCAGTGCACACGCCTCGTCGACCAGATCGATCGCCTTATCCGGCAGGAACCGGTCGGAGATATAACGGTGCGACAAAGTCGCCGCTGCGACCAGTGCACTGTCTGTGATCTTGACGCCGTGGAACACTTCGTAGCGCTCCTTTAAGCCACGCAGGATCGAAATCGTATCTTCCACACTCGGCTCATCGACCATGACTGGCTGGAAACGACGCTCCAGCGCCGGGTCTTTCTCGATGTACTTCCGGTACTCGTCAAGGGTCGTCGCGCCGATGCAGTGCAGCTCACCTCTTGCCAGCATAGGCTTCAGCATATTGCCGGCATCCATCGCGCCGTCGGTCTTGCCCGCGCCTACGATCAGATGCAGCTCATCGATGAAGAGAATGATCTCGCCATCGCTCTTACGTACCTCTTCTAGAACGGCTTTCAGACGCTCCTCGAACTCGCCACGGTACTTGGCACCTGCGACAAGCGCGCCCATATCCAGTGCGAAAATCTTTTTATTTTTCAGTCCTTCCGGGACATCCCCGCGGACGATTCGCTGTGCCAGTCCTTCGACGGCCGCCGTCTTGCCGACGCCAGGCTCACCGATCAGAACCGGGTTATTTTTTGTCTTTCTGGAAAGGATACGGATCACATTCCGGATCTCCGCGTCCCGTCCGATGACCGGATCCAGCTTCTGGCTGCGTGCCTTCTCGACCAGATCCTGTCCATATTTATTTAATGTATCATAGGTAGCTTCCGGATTGTCCGTCGTCACGCGCTGATTGCCGCGGACGGTGGAGAGTGCCTGCAAGAAGCGCTCCTTCGTGATGCCAAATTCCTTGAAGAACTGCTTCATGGACGGACTCTGATTATTCAGAAGCGACAGGAACAAATGCTCGACGGAAACATACTTGTCTCCCATCTGCTTTGCCACATCCTCCGCGCTGACGAGCGCCTTGTTCAGATACTGTCCGATGTACGGACTGCCGCCGCTTACCTTTACTTTTCCATTCAATGCCTGATCCAGACGGTCCTCAAAATACTCCTTCTGGATCTCCATCTTCTCAATCAGCTTTGCGATCAGGCTGTCTTCCTGATGAAGCAGGGAGTAGAGCAGATGCTCTTCCTCGATCTCCTGATGTCCAAACTGATAAGCAACCTTTTCCAGATTATTCACTGCTTCGATGGATTTCTGCGTAAATTTGCTAATGTTCATAAACGTACCTCCCATCTCTATCTGACGTCCCACAACAATGCGCTGTGGAACCAAATCCTGACAGATCTATAGAAACTTCCGACGCCGAAGCCATACCAGATCACCATATACTGACCGGCAAGCAGGCTCCCTGATCGAAAGGATTATCTTGTTCTATGCGTACTATAACATTAGTTGTTAGCACTGTCAATAGGTGAGTGCTAATTTTTTTGTGAAGATTTTGTGACCCGTAAACCAGAATAAATACAGGTGTTTTGTCGGCGCTTTAGCGGCATTTAGCCGGCAGTTTTCTCATTCTGCCTACTGCCATTTCATGCTTATGCCTAAT
>JAQXGF010000124.1 GCA_029006155.1 Lachnospiraceae bacterium | reverse complement strand
ATCAATCCGGACGATATCGATTCCCTTATTTGCAAGGAAGAGGAAATTGTACATCATCTCATTGAACACACGCGGATTGCGGTAATTCAGATCCCACTGATACGGATAGAAGGAGGTCATGACAAAATGTCCGGCATCCGGGAGCCAGGTAAAGTTGCCCGGCGCGGTCGTCGGGAATACCTGCGGAACGGCCTGTTCATATTTTGCCGGAATGTCCCAGTTATCAAAGAAGAAGTAACGGCTCATGTACTCGCCGTCTCCCTGACGTGCACGCTTCGCCCACTCGTGATCCTCCGAGGTGTGATTCATGACGAAATCCATGCAGACATTGATGTCTTTCTCATGGCAGGCTGCAGTCAGGTGTTCCAGATCTTCCATCGTACCGAGCTTTTCCTGTACCTTGCGGAAGTCTGACACTGCATATCCACCGTCCGAACGTCCCTCCGGGGTATCCAGAAACGGCATCAGGTGGATATAGTTGACACCACACTGCTCTACATAGTCAAGCTTCTCCTGCACGCCCTTCATATTTCCTGCAAAATTGTCGATGTAGAACATCATGCCCATCATGTCATTCTGCTTGTACCAGTCCGGACGCTTCTCTCTGCTCGCATCGGACGCACGCAGGTCGGTATTTCGCTCCATATAATAACGCTTCATATTGTCGCACAGCTCTGCAAACATGGAACTGTTGCCGTAAAGTTCCATATACAGCCAGCGCAGCTCATCGAAGTGCCGGTCAAACCGCTTCTGGTACGTCGCCTCGATCGCATCCTCGCGTGCCTTTTTCGCTGCCTCCGCCTCGCGTTTTACAGCCTCCTTCTCGGCTGCCGCAATCGCAGCTGCTTTTTCTTCGGCTGCTTTCTTCTCCGCTGCCGCCTCCTTCTCAGCCGCTGCTTTCTCTTCAGCCGCCTTCTTCTCCGCTGCCGCTTTCTCTTCGGCTGCTTTCTTCTCTGCCGCCACCTTATCCTCCGCGGTCATCGCAATTGCTACGCTCGGCTGCTGTGCGTTCGCTGTAGTCGGCCTGGTTGTCTTCTTTCTCGTTCTTTTCATGTTCTATCCTCTCCCTCCCGAATTGAAACATCCTGTCCCGATCCGGCGGTGTCGTTTTAATTTTTCTATATTTATATCTTTCCGATTCTCAGATGTCGCCCTGCTTTATTTCTGCCTGTCCCTCTTCGTCGAAAGCCCCATCCTTCGCTCCGATCTTTGGCAGCGGAAGTGTCGTCCCGCCATCCTGGAAAACGATCGGCAGATCAATGATATCTTCCACGACCTCTCCATTCAGAAGCCGCATCAGACAGTCCACGCTCGTCTTTGCGATCAGCCCGGTATCCTGATAAATACTCGATACGAACGGCTGTCCGGTATTCATCCAGCGCAGCCCGTCATAGCCGATCAGCTGTACATCCTCCGGTACCCGAAGTCCCATACGCTCCAGCTCTTCCCGGATGACGACCGCCAGATGGTCTGTCCCGGCAAAGATTCCGTTTGGCCTTCCGTTTTCCGTCATCTGATTATTCATATGTGCCTGCAGCACACTTCCGATCAGGCTGCGTGCGGAGAAGGAGGAGTACACCGACGGTACCTGCTTCTCTGAAAACGTGATACTCGCATAGGAGATCCCGTTTTCCTCACAGTAATCCTCGAACCCGAACCGGCGCTTGCGCACCTCATTGTCCACCGACATGATCGTCTGCACAAGCAGCAGGTTCGTCGCACCGCGCGCGGTCAGCTCTTCTGCCGCCATACGGCCGCCGCGGTAATTGTCCCCCGAGACACACGGGACATTTTTCTGGAACCGCCGCTCAATTGATACAAAAGCAAGCGTATCATCCAGATATTCCTCCACGTCACTGAACGTGACACCGATGATGCCGTCGACCTTGTTGGCTTTGGCCATCTCGATATATTTGATCTCTTTCTCTTTCTCACCGTCTGAGATGCACAGCAGCGGCTGTTTGCCATAGGCAGAAAGTGCCCGCTCCAGTCCCTGCAGCAGCATGCTGTAAAACGGGTTCGTCACATCCGGCAAAATGACGACAACATAGTCGGTGCGCTGCGTGCGCATTTTCCGGGCAATCCCATTCACCTGATAGCCAAGCTTCTGGATCGACTGCTCCACCCGCTGCTTCCGCTCTTCGCTTACATTTCCACCGTTGATTACATTTGACACCGTTCCAACCGACACTCCCGCATCCATTGCCACGTCTTTGATTGTCGCCATACCTGTTGTCCTCGCTTACTTTCCTTCTGATGTCGGGTAACTCATCTGCCCACAATTTTTCAAGTATAACATACTTTGAAAGAATACGCAGATATATTTTTCTGATATCAGACTACTGTTTTATTTCAATATGCACCAGTTTGCATGTTCCGGTGCTGCCTCTCCCTGAAGAACCAGTGCTTTTCCGAGTACATTTTCCTCCGTCTCGATCGTGCCACAGAGCCGTCCGCCGTCTGCCAGAATATCCAGTATCTCCTGGTCGATCACAACTGTCAGATCAAACGGCTTTGCCGGATCGAACACACCACGCAGTTCTCCATCCAGCTCATGCTTCCGGTCCGTGTCGACCCAGAGCTCTCCGTGTGTAAAATCGACCCGGATCGTTGTCTCCCCGATCTTCAGAAGCTCTGTCCCGGTCGTCCCTGCCGGCCAGAAAAGTGCAAGTTCTCTTGCTTCCTCTGCAATAGAAACCGGTGTCTTTAACGGCAGGGCTTCCCATCCGCCGCGCAGGCGCTCCAGCTCCTTCGCCATCTGAAATGCCAGCTGCAGCCCATCTGTACCTTCCTTCAGGCAGATTTCCTGCGGAATTCCCATTGCACTGCGGTACCAGCCATTTGCATTATCCAGCCGCACCCATGGGACGAGCAGCATGCGGTCTTCCACATTTGCAAAATTCTGTGCCGCATAGGCCCGCCTGCTGAAATAAGCCATTTTTCGTCCGGTCTCTGTCTGGAACGTATAGCCGTCAAAGCGTCCGATCTGATAGTACCCATCCGCAGACCAGAATACCCATTTTTTCTCTTCGGTTCCCTCTACCGGAACCTCAATCAGAAGCGGGCATTCCCACATTCCCGGAACCGTCATCTTCTGTGTCTGCTCCCAGTGCAGTAAATCTGTGGAACGAAGAATCAGAAAATCATTTTCTTCCAGATACATAATCATCACATACGCATTTGATTCCGCATGCCAGAATACCTTCGGATCACGGTTCTCTCCGACGATCCACGGAACCAGCTCTTCCCTGCGCTTATGGAATGTTTTTGCCCCGTCTTCTGACCACATCAGTTTCTGCGTAAAACGGTTTCCGGCTTCTTTTGACCACTCGTTCATCCCGCCTGCTGCCGTATAGAAAAAGAGAACCGCATCTTTTCCGTAGCCAGCCGTATTTTTCTCATCAACCAGTGCACATCCGGAATACATCGTGCCGTACTCATCCGGTGTGATTGCCACATCCTGCTCTTCCCAGTGCATGAGATCCGTGCTTGTCGCATGTCCCCATGTCATGTTCTGCCATTCCGTCGAGTACGGATTGTACTGGTGGAACATATGGTAAACACCATCCACATACACCAGCCCGTTCGGATCATTCACCCAGCCATACGCTGGTGTATAGTGCAGACGCGGACGGTACGGATAATCATTCTGCGGACGGTTCGCTTCCTGTCGAAGCATAACGCCTTCCAGATACGCTTCACCTTTTTCACAGACAATCCGAAGTTCCCTGCCGAGATACTCCTCCACCTTCCATGCCCCATAAAAGTCAACCTGCTCTTTTCCAGGAGCAATTTTCATTTCCTGTATTTTCTGATCTCCGTCATATACGGACACCCATACCAGTTCTCCGGACATATCAATCGGAAACCAGAGATAGTTTTCTGTAATTGTAACCTGCATACCTGCTCCCTTCTGTTATTTCGCCCACAGGCTGAAATTGTACGGCTCCTTTGCCGGTTCTGCATCCTTGTAGCTTAAGAGCTTCACGCCCTGTTCCTGTAAAAATGCCAGAACTGCCGGATCATTGTAAAACTCATAGTCATCCTCGCGCTCCCATGCAATGAATTCTCCGGAGTAATTGTGATTTCCGGTCATCTTCATCTCATCCGAAGTCTTTGCCGGATGCAGCACCAGCTTGTACTGGCCCTCCATCTCCCGGATCGCTTTTTCAAACAGCGCCCGGTCATGGGAAAACTTTCCGCTATCCGGAAGCATCCGGTTATAATAGCGGTGGTTGATGAGCCCCTCTTCCTCTACCCAGCGGTCAAATTTCTCCGCAAGACCCGGGATGTCGCCCTCCGGCATCATATGGGAATCAATGTAGGAGATCTCGAATCCGACCTTGCGCAGACGATCCAGCTGATATTTATATTCGGTAATAATCTCATCCAGATCCGGCTTTGCCGCCGCCAGTTCCAATACATCCTGATAAAAGACACCGCGGTAGTCAATCAGGCTTTTCACCTGCTCCTTCGGTGCGACCGGTCCCCACACAACCTGGTCCCATTCTGCATTGATCACACTATGCATCCCGAACGTGACATCTTTGCTGGATGCAAGCATTTCCGCTGCTTCCTCCAGATATGGTGCGCATGCCATCACGGATACATTTTTTACAATTCCCTTTTTCGATACTTCATAAATCGCCTGGTTCGCCGAATGGCTGGAACCAAAATCATCTGCTCTTGTAATCAAAGCTTTATATGACATTTTACTCCTCTTTTCTTTATAAAGCGGTCATGCCGCAATCGATCTCGTCAAGGCGCTTACCGGATCAGGAACAGCTCTGCTTCCATTTCTCCGGAAAGCACAAGGCTCCTGACAAGTTCTCCATTTCCCGGGACATAATAGCAGGCTGTATCTTCATTAACTGTGATTTCCAGCGCACCACGGTCTGCCAGAATCGTCATGTTCCGGATTTCCCGGATGTCAAGACGGTTCATAAAGGTAAATGCCAGTTTTTTCTTTTCGGCATCCCATTCGATCCGTTCGCCACAAACCCACAGCGTAAATGAGTGCTCCTCTGAAAAGGTCAGTTGCAGCAGCATCGCCCCGTCCTCTTCCCAGCGAAACTCCATCGGCTCCTTCTGAACCGTCCGCCGCCATAACGGAATCTTCTGCTGCTGCAGTTCCCGGCACAGCGGTTCGGATAAGACATATTCCCCGTCTTCCTTTCGAAGCTGCATTTCTCTCGGAACTCCCATCAGGCCGCGGTGATTGTAGTACGGCTGTGTATGTCCGCGCAAAAACGGGATCTGGACGACACGCCCGTCCAGATTGGCGACCGTCTGTGCCGCATAGACCTGCTCGCTTCCGTAAAATCTTCTTCCCGGCTGTGTCGCAGTGAACTGCATGCCGTCAAATTCTCCTACCAGATAGAAACCGTCCGGTGTCCAAAACAGCCATTTTTCTTCTCCGGTGCTCTGCACCCTCAGCCGGACAAGATCCGGACATTCCCATGCCTCCGGAATCACCAGACTCTGCGTCTGCTTCCAGTCCTTCATATTATCCGAGACAAAAATTCCGAATTCATGCCCATCAAGGAATAATACCATAAACCAGTGGCTCTGTCCAAATTTATATACTTTCGGATCCCGGTTTTCAAAGATCTGATTCGGGAGCGTCTCACCCAGTGTCTGAAACTGTGTCCCATCCTCGCTCCATGCGATTTTCTGGCACATCTTTTTCCCGCGGCTCCATACGCTGCGGTTTCCGGCACAGGTGTAATAGACTACCAGTGCATCCTCCGGCACTTCCGGAAGTTCCCCTCCATGCAAAACGGCACTCCCGGTAAAGGCCGGGCCGTCTGCCTCCGGGAGCAGCGCCTCCTCCAGCTGCTGCCAGTGCAGCAGATCACGGCTCACCGCATGTCCCCAGCTCATATTGTTCCACTGAACTCCGAATGGATTGTGCTGAAAATACAGGTGATAGCTTCCCTGATACCAGCACGCTCCGCAGACGTCATTCATCCATCCGCTTTTCGGTGCAAAATGAATCCATGGCTGAAACGGCTCTGTATTTGGCAGGAGTTCATCCGACTGCAGAAACGGAACCGGCCGATCTTCCTCATGCACAAGCGTCAATACCGAACCCTTCCATCGTTCTACCGGAAGCTCCGCATAAAAATCCGGTGCTCCGGATCCATTATCCACAAAAAGGCCCGCCTGAAACTGCAGCACCGCTATCTGTTCCTGGTAAAGCCATACATTTTCTTCCACTGCATTTTTTCTAATCGGTATCCGGAGATAATTTTTCTCAATTAAAATCCGCTGATTCATGCGCTTTTTCTCCTCTTTGCATCTTCTGATTATCTCTGTCAGATAAACAAGATTCTCTGTATGCAGAAAAGGGCAACGCAATCTTCGTTGAAAGTGCTGCATTGCCCTTTTTCTTAGCTATACATTCATCAGGATTTTACTGCTCCTGCAACAACACCTGCAATAATATACTTCTGCAGCGCGATATATAAGATAATAATCGGAATGATCGACATCACCAGTCCGGCGAGAAGCAGGTCCATCTGGTTCGAGTAAGCACCCTGGAACAGTGCCATCGCTACCGGAAGGGTATATAACTTCTTGTCCGTCAGGATCAGGCTCGGCAGAAGGTAGTCATTCCACAAAGACAGTGCATACAGAATGACCAGCGTCGCTGTCGTCGGCTTCAGAAGCGGAAATACGATGGAGAAATACGTCCGGAACGGGCCTGCGCCATCGATGTGTGCCGCTTCTTCCAGTGCCAGCGGAATACTTCCTTTGATAAATCCGTGATACATGAACACCGCCATCGAGACGGAGAAGCCCAGATGCATGAAAATCAGCGTATATCTGTGATTCAGCATACGGAACATACCACCGTAAATGGAGATCAGCGGGATCATGACTACCTGGAACGGAATGACCATCGAGAACATCATCAGCAGGAACAGGAGTTTATTGATCTTCCAGTCTTTTCTTACAAAGATGTAAGCGCACATGGAAGAGAACAGAATGATCAGAACGACACTGATACCTGTTACCATGAAGGAGTTCTTAAATACATTCAGGAAATCCAATCTCTGGAATGCCGTGATGTAGTTGCTGACCGTAAAGCCCTTTTTACCGCCGAAGCTCAGCGGAAGCTTTGTGATATCACGCTTATCCTTAAAGGAGTTCAGCACGATCATGAAAAACGGAAACATATAAAACAGAAACAGGATCACCGCAACCGCAGTACGGATAATCGGTCTTACTTTACTGGATTCTACACTTCTTCCCTCATCCATTATGCTTCTACCTCCTTCCGCTTATTGATAACAGCCTGAGAAACTGCAATAATTGCTGTAAACAGGAACAGGATGACCGCCTCGGTCTGGCCCGGTCCATAAGACTTCGTCACAAATGCCTTGTTGTATACGTACATCGCTGCCATAACGGTAGAACCGAACGGTCCGCCTTCTGTCAGGGCAAGGTTCAGATCGTATACCATGAAGCAACGGGTAATGGTCAGGAACAGACAGATCGTGAAGGAGGAACGCATCAGCGGGATGACAATGCTTCTTGTCACCTGGCTCTCCGTACATCCATCGATCTTGGCAGCCTCGCGCAGGTCTGCGGACACACTCGTCAGTCCTGCGATGTAGATCAGCATCATGTAACCGGACAGCTGCCATACCGTTACGATGATCAGTGCGATAAATGCAGATACCGGGGAGGACAGCCAGGACTTGGATAAAAATCCGATGCCTGCGTTCTTACCGATATAGACCAGAATGGTCTTGAAAATGAACTGCCAGATATAACCAAGTACGATTCCGCCGATCAGGTTCGGAACGAAAAATCCTGCACGGAAGAACTTTTTGCCGCGGAGCTTTCCGGTAACGAGCAGTGCCAGAAGGAACGCTACGACATTGACCAGGATCACGGACACAACCACATAGATCAACGTCAGTCCGAGTGCCTGCCAGAAAGCGGTATCTTTAAATACCTCGGCATAGTTGGAAAGTCCTACAAACGGCTTGGACTTGGAAAGTCCGTCCCAGCTCGTAAAGGTCAGATAAAATCCGTATAAAAACGGGATAATGACGACTGCCATGAAGGCAAAGACTGCCGGCCCTGCAAAGGCCAGAAACAGTCCCGTATTTTTTAAAGACTCATTTTTCTTATTCATAATTCCCTCTCTTAATCGAAGAATAGCTGCCGCCGACGCCACCGCCGACAGCAGCTATCATCAGCCGTTCAAGCTCTGTATTTCCATTGAATCGGTTCGGAATTATTTTGCAAGTCCAGTCCAGTAATCCTGAATCTCCTGTGCAAAGGTAGTGCGGTCGGTCTCACCTGCGAAGTACTTCTGCATGTAAGCACCAACGGTCTGCCAGTGATCTCCCGGATAGGAATACGGTACGTTGATGACTTTGCCTTCCTTCACGTAGTTCTGAACGCTCTGTGCCAGCATATTGGTAACGTCTTTGTCGATGTTGGTGAATGCCGGGATCAGGGAGCACTGCTCGATCAGGACATCCTGACCTTCCTCAGACTCTGCAAGCCAGCTCAGGAAATCCTTTGCTGCTTCCTGCTGCTGCTCGTCGTTGCACTCTTTGTCGATCATGACATGCTTCGTTGCGCTGCCGCAGATGGAGCTGTTTACTGCTTCGTTCTCAGAAGTCTCGTTCTGTACTACCGGCATGATACCGATCTCTGTGCCATCTTCAATATAGGAAGAAATCTCTGCCCATGCCCAGTTACCATTGAAGTAGAAGGCTACCTCGCCCTCTGCCAGGTCTGCGCAGTTCGTAGCGTAGTCTGCTGCGAGCGGATCGTCTTTGTTCTCATTGTACTGAGCCAGAAGATCGAAAGTATCCATCAGAGCTGCGAATCTCTGGTTGGAAGCCAGATCTACATTGCCAGCCTTCAGGTCGTCGATGAACTTGGAAGTCGTCTCCATCGTGCCGTCCTGCTCCTCATATACCTGAGTGAGGTAATGTCCTGCAAGGCTCCAGTCCTCCATGTTCAGAGCAACCGGAGACTCCATGCCGTTCTCAACGAGCTTCTCAAGAAGAGCTGCCAGATCATCCATGTTCGTTACAG
>JAQXGF010000123.1 GCA_029006155.1 Lachnospiraceae bacterium | reverse complement strand
CCGGATGCCGGACATTTTGTCATGACCTCCTTCTATCCGTATCAGTGGGATCTGAATTACCGCAATCCGCGTGTGTTCAATGAGATGATGTACAATTTCCTCTTCCTTGCAAATAAGGGAATCGATATCGTCCGGATTGATGCAGTGCCATATATATGGAAGGAACTCGGTACGACCTGCCGGAATCTTCAGCAGGTGCACACGATTGTGCGCATGATGCGTATGATCGGTGAGATCGTCTGCCCGGGCATTCTGCTGCTCGGTGAGGTAGTCATGGAGCCGGAGAAGGTCGTTCCGTATTTCGGCACAGTTGAGAAGCCGGAATGCCATATGCTCTACAATGTGACGACGATGGCGACGACCTGGCATACCGTGGCGACCCGCGATGTGAGCCTTTTAAAGAAGCAGCTGGATATTGTGGATGGCCTGCCAAAAGAGTATGTATTTCTGAATTACCTGCGCTGCCATGACGATATCGGCTGGGGACTGGATTACGGTACGTTGGAGCAGGAGGGCATGATGGAGCGCTCTCATAAGCAGTACCTGAATGATTATTTCCAGGGCTATGCGGGCAACAGCACGAGCCGTGGAGAACTGTACAATGCGGATCCGGTGACTGGAGATGCGCGGTTCTGCGGAACGACTGCCTCTATGTGCGGAATCGAAAAAGCCGGCTTTGAGCAGGATCCGGTCGCGATGGATCTGGCGATCCGCAAGGATCTGATGCTGCACGCGTACATGTTCATGCAGTCCGGTATTCCGGTACTCTACAGCGGAGATGAGATCGCACAGGTCAATGATTACACCTATAAGGATGATCCGAACAAGGCAGCAGATTCCCGCTACATCCACCGTGGTGTGATGCACTGGGATCTGGCGGCAAAACGGAACGATCCGTCGACCGTAGAAGGAAAGATGTTCCTTGGCCTGCAGAAGCTGGAGCAGATCCGCAAGGAAGAGAAGGCATTTGTCTCCTATGCGGATACCTGGACCGTTGAGACGTGGGAGAAGGGCGTGCTCTGCATCGGCAGATTCTACGACGGGGAAAAGATCTACGGGCTGTTCAATTTCAGTGAGTATGACAAGACCGCATGGATCAATGAAAACGATGGACTGTATGTCGATCTGATTTCCGGACAGAAGATGAAGGCATGCGGCGTCAATATTCCGGCGTTTGGATATTATTATCTGAAGAAACTGTAAACAACAGCAAAAAAATTTATATGAGGTGCAGACTGTGGGAGAAATTTCACAGCCTGCATTTCCTGTATATAAATTGGTGAAACGCAGGATTCGAGATAGTATCGTTTGCTTAAGTACGAAACGATTTTTGGTATGGATTGTGAACAGGAGGAAAAAGAACATGAGTGGATTTGGCGGACTTTCAGACTTGACGACTGCAAAACGCGGCAGAAGCCGTTCGATCAATGCAGAGAATCCGACCGGGGAGAAGGGAAAAGGAGGAATGGCACCAAGTGTCCTGGGACCATCCCGGAAAGGCTCTCCGTGCCTGCGCAATCTCGCGTCGGGCAGTGTGACGACACTGGCAGACATCCAGGGGCCGGGCGTGATTAACCACATCTGGATCACAGTTCCGGACCATACGGAAAAGGACTATTTTGTCCTGCGGGATCTGGTGCTGCGCATGTACTGGGATGACGAGGAGACGCCGTCGGTGGAGAGCCCGCTCGGGGACTTCTTCTGCTGTGGCTTTGCCAGAGACTGCATCGTCAATTCCATGCCGATCTGTGTGATCCCGGCGCGCGGCTTTAACTGTTATTTTCAGATGCCATTTGGAAAACGGGCAAGGATTACCCTGGAGAATCAGCACGAGACGGAGCTGGAGTGCTTCTTTTATCAGATCGACTATATGGAGCTGGAGGAACAGCCGGAGGATACGTTATACTTCCACGCACAGTGGCGCAGGGAACGGTTGACACAGCTGCAGAAGGATTATACGATTCTGGACGGCGTGAAGGGACGCGGACATTACGTCGGTACGTACATCGCACATACCTCGCTGGAGCGTTACTGGTACGGCGAAGGCGAGATGAAGTTTTACATCGACGGGGATGAGGAATACCCGACGATCTGCGGAACGGGCATGGAGGACTACTTTGGAGGTTCGTGGAGCTTTGCAAAACAGGTCGACGGAAAGACCGTGGAGCAGACCTACAATACACCGTTTCTCGGATATCCGTATTATTCCAGACACGATGAGGCAGTCTACAGTGCCTATCACAATGATGATACGCTTCCACAGCGGGGCTTTTACCGCTGGCACATTCTCGATCCGATCCTGTTCGAGGAGGATCTGCGTGTGACGATCCAGCAGATCGGAAGCTGTCATAAGGGGAACTTTGAACGTCAGGACGATGTGGCGAGCGTAGCCTACTGGTATCAGACCGAACCGCATCAGGCATTTGCACCGCTTCTGAAGAAGGAAGCGCGCTGGCCGAGATGATTTTTTTCCTTATTTTAGCTTGACAAAAAGAGGTACCTCCGCTAAGATAACAGGTATGTAAGAAAAGGTGATGAGAAAGAGGAGTACGTTCCATGGCGCCGACAGCGAGAATGATCCACCGGCTGAGAGGTCATTTGGGAGAGCAGGAGCGGAAGGTAGCTTTTGAACCGGATCGCTGAAGTCAGAAGATGGGTAAGCGGTCACGGGACTTCCCGTTACAGAAGAAGAGATACGGAGCTGTAGATCGACGAGCATCGAAGGCCCCCGTAAGAAAAGGTGGTACCGCGAGACATTCGCCCTTTGCACGCAAGTGTGAAGGGCTTTTTCGCGTAGGCAATGAGCCGTGCCGGGATTTGCAGAAAACGTCGAAGGGAAGCTGGCTTCCTGTAGACGTTTCCTGTAAAGACCGATAGGGCGAAGCCCGCGACCGAGATGAAGCGAAGCGGAATCGAGGTCGTGCACGGCGGGCAACACTATGACACACAGGAGGATTTTATGAGCAAAGAATTGGCAAAGACCTATGACCCGAA
>JAQXGF010000122.1 GCA_029006155.1 Lachnospiraceae bacterium | reverse complement strand
GCGATCGGCTCCTCGATCTTACAGAGCCGGAACACATGCTCCCCGATCACATTTCCGAGAATACCGGTCACGATGATGACTGCGACCGTAATCGTCACGATGCCACCGAGCTCCTCGGATACGCCCATCCCGATCGCCGTCGTGATCGACTTCGGAAGCAGGGTGACATAGACATCGTGATCCAGATGGAACAGTACGGCCATCGCCAGCACGGAAATCAGGCTCGTGAGAACCCCGGAAATGAGCCCTGCCAGTATCGCACGCAGATTGTGGCGCAGCAGCTCCAACTGCTCATACAGCGGAATCGCCAGACACACTGTCGCAGGTGTCAGCAGGTAGCTCAGAAGATGCGCACCCGTCTCATAACTCTCATAATCGATGTGAAATACTGCAAGAAATACAATAACGATCACGATCGATACGAGCAGCGGGTTAAAAATTGCCAGTTTTAATTTCTTCTTCAGGAACATACCGACCTCATAAGCCAGTATGCTCACCATTACTCCAAAAAATACGGAATTACACAACATTTCCTTCATCTGTCTCATCCTCCCCGGTCAGTCTTTTTTCCCTGATGACTTCTCATGCCGGATGACAAACTGTGTCACACGTCCGGAGGCCGCCATTACAAGCACCGTCGATACCGCAGTCACCACGATCAGCTGCCAGAAAATCGGGCTGATCCGATCCCAGGACTCTGTCAAACCGACCGCCGCCGGAATAAACATCAGCGGCATGACTTCCACGAGAAATTTGCCGGTCTCTTTTACCGCATCCATCGGTATGATATGCCAGCACAGTCCTGCAAGCATCAGAAGCAGGCCATAAATGCTGGCCGGAATCGGGAGCGGCAAAACAGCATGCAGCACCTCTCCCAGAAACGAAACAGTAATGATAATGGAAAACTGTTTTATGTATTTCATTTTGATCCTTCTTTCTTCGTATCCCGATACTGTAAAGCCCCCTGCGCTTTTGGTACCCCGATACAACAGAAGAAATTCCCGGATCTTACATTCTCTCCGGAGCGGAGAAGCCAAGCAGATCGATGCTCGTCTCCAGCACCTCACGGGTCAGATCCAGCAGCTCAATATAGCTTCTCTTACGGTCTGCATTTTCCTCGGAAAGAATTTTTGTCTCATGATAAAAATGATTGAAATCATTTGCCAGATCATAGATGAAGGAGCAGATCTTATGAGGAGCAGACTCCTCAAATGCCTGCTGGATCATACTGTTGAATCCGGTCAACGCCAGCATCAGCGCCTTCTCACTCTCGCCTGCCGGCGCCAGAATATGGCCCTTTTCTACTGCATTGCCACCCGCACGATACTTGTTCAGGATCGATTTAATGCGGACGATTGTGTAGAGAATGTACGGACCGGTGTTGCCCTCAAACGAGGTAAATTTATCCAGATCAAAGACGTAGTCCTTGGATGCCTGATTGGAAAGATCGCCGTACTTGATCGCAGAAAGCCCTACCAGCTTTGCGGTCTCGCGTGCCTCTGCCTCATCGACCTCGTGGTTCTCCGTGATCTTGCGGAACATCTCTTCGTTGATATCTGCGATCAGATGTTCCAGGCGCATCACGCCGCCCTCACGTGTCTTAAACGGCTTGCCGTCCTTACCGTTCATCGTGCCGAAGCCGAGGAACTTCAGTCCGGTATCCTCTTTGACCAGACCGGTCTTTCTCGCACAGCGGAATACCTGGATAAAATGCATCTCCTGACGCTTGTCCACGACATAAATGATCTCATCCGGGTCAAACAGCTTCCGGCGCTCGATGATCGTTGCCAGATCGGTAGTCGTATAAAGAGCAGCACCGTCGGACTTCAGGATGATGCACGGCGGCACCTCCTTCGTATCGCTCTCTTCTGCCACATCGACGATCAGCGCACCCTGATCCATGTAGGCATAGCCCTTTTCCTTCATCTCTTCTACCATCTCCGGAATGTACGGCTGTGCATCGCTCTCCTTTTTCCAGAGATCAAACTCTACGTTCAGATTGCCATAGTTCTTCTTCAGATCGGCAATGGAGACGTTCAGAATCTGCTGCCACAGTGCACGGTAACCGCGCACGCCGCTCTGCAGCTTTGCCGTCGCCTCCAGCGCTGCCTCACGGAATGCTTCGTCCACCTTGGACTTCCCGCTCGCCGTCGGATAGATCTCCTCCAGCTCAGAGATCGTAAACGGCGCTTCCTCCGGATACTCTCCCTCATACGACTCATCAAAATATACGAGCTCCGGCTGGCGCTCCTTTACCTCCGTGATGATGAGGCCCATCTGCAGTCCCCAGTCACCCAGATGCACATCGCCGATCACCTTGTGTCCGACAAAACGTCCGATCCGCTTGATACTCTCACCGATAATCGCAGAGCGCAGATGTCCGACGTGCAGCGGCTTCGCCACATTCGCTCCGCCGTAGTCGATCATGATCGTCTTCGGCTCTGCTGCTTTTTCGACAGACAGATTCTCATCTGCCTGCATGCGGTTCAGATACTCTGCTACAAATGCTCCTGCAATGCGGATGTTGATGAATCCCGGATTCACTGCTGTGATCTCCGCAAACATCGGATCATCCTTCAAAGCTGCAACGACATCATTGGCAATCATGATCGGAGCCTTTTTATACTTTTTCGCCCCGGCCATCGCACCGTTGCACTGATATTCACATAAATCCGGCCGGTTCGAAACGCCGACCTTTCCATAAGAAGCCTCATAGCCGCATGTTTCAAATGCGTCCATGACCTTTTTACTGATTAAGTCCAGAATTTTTTCCATGCTTTCCACCTTTTTCCAAGCGGCAAATGCCGCATAGCTGCATTTTTCGTGTCAATTCGTTAGTATAACACAGAACATCCGCCTTTCACAACCCCTTTCTCACACAAATCCCCGCCATCATCCACGGCCACAGCATTTGAATATTCCACGCCAGATAATACCCAAGCGCCGCACTCAGATCTGCAAACCCACAAGCAGAAAAGCAGATCAGCGCACACATCACCGCCCAGAGCAGATACCGACGATTGTCCCCTGTCTCCTCCTGCCATCCGCAGCTTCGGATCAGATGCGCACTCGCACGCACACTGACGGTGCGCAGATATTCCAGCGCAAGTCCGGCAGTCACCGTCAAAATGGCAACGGCAGCCACCACCGGGAGCACGAGCAGCACCACCACCGTACCGATCGCCGCCACGATCCATCCTGGCCGTTTCAGCCCCTTCCACAGAACCAGAAGCCGTCCGGCACTCAAAAACGACACCCACAATGCCACGAGAACATACAGAAAGATAAAAACGGAATCTGGCACGCGCACCGCAAAATGCAAATAGCCACTGCTCAGCTTCGCACAAAGGTACAGAGCCACTGCCGCATGGGAAAAGCAATAGAGCACCCCCAACACCGGAAGCAGGCGGCACAGCACCTCCCGCAGAAGTTTTCCTGCTGCAACGACCTGCGCCCGGATCTGACTGCTATGCTGTTCCATGTTCTGCCCCTCCTGACAATTCTACGTTTTCTAAACCGGAGTTCCGCATACAGGCCACAGACCCGCTGCTATGCTGAACTGTGAAGCAAAAAGGGATATCCCATCCCCGGAATATCCCTTAGTATGTACAGCGATCTGCCGTTCTATTCTTTTTTTGTAATCAGGTTCATGATGTGATCCCGCTGCCGCTCAATGTGCTTGATCGTCATATCCAGTGCCTTTTCTGCATCCCGCGCGCCAAGGGCGTTCAGAATCTCCTCATGTTCGCGCACCAACACGCTGTGCGACTGCCGATCCTTTAAATACTCCATCCGGTACCGGTACATCTGTTCCCGCAGATTGTTCAGGATCTGCACGAGACGGTTGTTTCCAGTCGCCGCATAGATCGCATCGTGAAACTCCATATCTGCCTGTGCGCAGGCCGCTACATCATCTCCGTACAGCGACTTGCGAAACGTCTCTTCCTTCTGCCGGATCGCATCGAGCTGCTCCTCTGTAATCTTCCTGCATGCGAGCTTCACTGCCAGCTCCTCGAGTGCCATCCGTACCTCCAGCACATCTTCCAGATCCGTCACCGTAATCTCCGCGACGACGGCACCCTTTCTCGGAATCATCAGCACGAGTCCTTCGAGCTCCAGCTTCCGGATCGCCTCGCGCACCGGCGTCCGGCTGACGCCAAGCTTCTGTGCCAGATGGATCTCCATCAGCCGCTCTCCAGGCTTGAGCTCCCCTCTTAAAATTGCCTGCCGCAATGTCTGAAACACGACATCCCGCAATGGCAGATACTCATTCATCTGCAATTGAAATTGTTCCATTTATATGATACCTCCGCATTTGTATCTCATCGCCGCAATTGCGGCGCATCTGTCCTTTTTTGTACTGTCCTAACGCCTGAAGCCTCCTGTTCAGGCGAATATTTACGCTCCACGCTCTTTTTGCCCTTCCCGTTATGCCTCCGTGCGATTATGGAAAAACCGGGTCAGAAATACTTCCTTTGCAATGCTGCCGCCCCGCAGACGGCTGTAGGCTGCCTTCGCCTTCTCCCGGTCATCAAACAGTCCGAACACCGTTGGCCCGCTGCCGCTCATCATCGCATTCACCGCGCCATAATGCAGCATCGTATCCTTGATCTCCTGAATGACCGGAAAGGCCGGGATCGTCACGGTCTCCAGCACATTTCCCATCCGCTCTGCCATTTTGTAAAAGTCTCCGTCCCGGATCGCCTGAATCTGCCCGTCAATATCCGGATGGGAAGCCAGTTCGTTGGCTCTCAGATTGCCGTAAACAAACTTCGTCGACACATGGATCTTCGGCTTTGCCAGCAGCACAAAGCAGTTCGGCGCCTTCGGAAGTACCGTCAGCTGCTCCCCGATCCCTTCTGCCAGCGCTGTCCCGCGCTGCAGGCAGTACGGAATATCCGCACCCAGCTTTACGCCGCGCTTTTGCAGCTCCTCCAAAGACAGCCCCAGGCGGAACAGCCGGTTCATGCCGACGAGCACCGCTGCCGCATCTGAACTGCCACCTGCCAGGCCCGCTGCCACCGGGATGTGCTTCTGCAGATCCATCGAGACTCCTTCCTCGATTCCAAACTCATCGATCAGAAGCTGTGCCGCCCGGCAGACCAGATTGTCACCTCCGGTCGGCAGATACCGCAAATTCGTCCGCAGCGTAATCCCCGGCTCCACTTTGACTGTCATCCGGATTTTATCATACAGATACACACTCTGCATCACCATACGCAGATCATGATACCCGTCTTCGCGTTTTCTCAGTACATCCAGGCCAAGATTTACCTTGGCCATCGCTTTTAACGTCAGTTCTTTCATATTTCCATTGCACTCCTATGCACTTTGTATACAATTTGACCATATTTTAACAAGCGATACGGTATCTGTCAATCGTTGTGGGGCAAGTATTTGTTTTTTATGAAAAATGTGCAACTTCGTCTTCCGGCTTCTGTCAGTTTATCACAACCTGTTTCATCAGAATCAGCCGGTCTCCCTTTTTTACTTCTTCCCGCGGCAGGCCATTCATCTCCACGATCTGCTGCGGCGTGAGAAAATATTCCTTTGCAATGTCCCACAGGCTGTCATGCTCCTGCACAATGTACCCGGTGATGCCCGGTACTGCTGCGAGCACTTCCGGTGAATAGTCCTGCTCCTCTGCTTCCAGAATGCACGTCTGCTCCACTGGCCGCACGACAAAAATATCCAGCCCGGCCGTCAGCCGGATCTCGACCTCCTCGCTGTCAGCCATCGTCGCGGAGAGCTGTTCCATCGACGGTAATACGGTAAAGCGGCATGTTTCATCCAGCCCCGGCACCTCCGCAAAATGACTGAACGGTACGGTCCCGTCGATCACTGCAAACGGCGTTGCATCGTCCGAAGAGATATAGAGCACCGACACCGGTACCGCTCCCTCGATCCGGATCCCGCCTTCCTCCGCCTTTACCTGATCGATCTTGATGCTTCCTGTCACATGCGCGACCTGCAATACCTGCGGCTTTGCGCCCTGTACCCGAATCTTCCCGGACGCTTTGCACCGGGACGCATTTTTCATCACAAACTGCTCACAGACCTGACTCTCTGTTTTGATCACCAGATTCCGGGCCGGTGAATACAAATCCTCCAGAATTTCCGTCTCCTCATTTCCATAGAGCCGGATCTGAAGCTCCAGCGTTCCTTCCATATAAAAAATGCGGAGCTCCCCATCTGTGTCCTCTTTTGCCTGCAGCTTTTCCTGTGCCAGTGTGACCTCGATATCCGGAATCATCTCCTCCGTACAGTTGCCGCATGCCACTTCCCCTTCAAACGGGACTACCTGTTCCAGCCACTGAGTCGATGCGGCATCATCTTCCGCCCGATACAGCACAAAGAAAAACAGCTTTCCCTGTACCGAAAGTTTTCCATCCTGCAGCTGGATCCGCGTGCTGCGCAGCTGCACATTTTCCCATAAAAGTTCCCGGATATTCGGCTTATTCGATGGCAGCGGGATTTCCTCTTTCAGACGTAGGATATCCTTTTTCTGAACTGCTAATGTTATCAGCTCCAGCTTCTTCTTTTTCTGACATACCGGAAGATCCGTCTGCACGCCGGCCGCTGCACGGATATCATAAATCTCATCCACGGACGCATCGTATATCACGATGGCGCGGATCGCCAGTTTCCTGGAATTAATCAGCGAGACATTCAGATCCTCTGTCTCATGGTGCAGCCGCACATCCTCGCCCGGCTCGAGCCCTTCCATCGTGATCGTCTCATCAAATGGCAGCCGTGTCTCCAGCCGGTGCAGCCGATGTTCTGCCGTATCATCCAGATAAAGGATACCAACCTCCATATACCCGTCCACCAACAGCTTGCCAGCCTCCGCCCGCGTATGTTCCACTACGACATGCTCCCGGCTCTGAATAATCATCCCCACATCCGGTTTTGCATCCGGCACATTCAGATCTTCTTCGAGCACCACCTGTGTCTCGACCTGCTTTGCACGTCTACACATATGAATGTTTTTCATCAAAAGCTCCATAGACCGCCCTCCCTTTTGGCATCGTTCACTGAATCTCCACCTCTTTGTCCGTCGCCGCCACCCGCACGACAATGTACGGATAGGACGGATCTGGTGGGAGCTGCTGCGCATCCTTCGGCCCGATCAGCCGCGTCACAAAGCGCAGCTTCTCCTCATTTTCTACACATTTTTCCACCGCGATACTATAACCGCCGGTCTTCTGCGTCCCGTAACCCCGGATCAGGTAAAGATCCGCTCCATCCTCAAATGTCATCCGGATTTCCCGCTCCTGATTCTCCTTGATCGCCTGCAGCAGCGGTTCCGGAATCGTGCGCTCTTCTTCTACCGTAAACTCCACCTCCGTGCCATCGTCAGCCTCCCGCTTTCCGCCGCATCCCGTCAGCAGGAATACCAGAGCTGCCAGAATCCAACACACGATCCGCATCTTCCATCCCTTTTGGTTTGCCTCTGCCCTCATCATTTCCTTCTGAATTTCTGCTTTCTACTATAGGTATGGTGCTTTGCTGTGAAATATGTCTGATTTTTACCAGATATTTCATTTTTTTGTTGTGTTCTTTTTACAAATTGTTTATAATGGGATCTGTGCTGAAAAAAATGAAGTATGAAGGAGACTTACAATTATGAATACAAAGCTTGCTCAGACCGAGCCGGAACTGGTAAAAAAAGAAGATCCGGTACGGCTCTCCGGAATTCTGGTGCATCCGACGTCCTTCCCGTCCCCGTATGGGATCGGCGACCTCGGACCTGGCGCCTATGATTTCATCGACTTTCTCGCGGCCTCCGGCCAGCATCTCTGGCAGGTGCTTCCGCTCGGGCCGACCGGATTTGGCGATTCCCCGTATCAGGGATTTTCTGCCTTTGCCGGACAGCCACTGATCATCAGCCCGGATCTGCTCGTTAAGATGGATCTGCTGACCAAAGAGGACATCGCCTCCTGTGAAATGCCGCAGTGGGACCCGCGCAAGGTTGATTATGGCCCGGCCATCGAATGTAAGACAAAGCTTCTGAAAAAGGCATGGACGGCATTTTCCCATACGCCGGACAAAACGCTGCTCGAAGAGTTTGATCTGTTCTGCGAGGAGGAACGCTACTGGCTCGAAGATTACACCCTCTTTATGGCATGCAAAGATCATCACGAAGGACGCTGCTGGCTCGACTGGGAAAAGGAGATCCTGAATCCGACCGAGAAGACGAAGAAGCTCTATCAGGAAAAGCTTGCAAAGGAAATCCACTACTACAGCTTCGTGCAGTTCATTTTCCAGAAGCAGTGGATTGCGCTGCGGGATTATGCGCACGAAAAAGACATCGAGATCATCGGCGACATTCCGATTTTTGTCGCACTTGACAGCGCAGATGTATGGGCCAATAAGAAGCTGTTCCAGCTCGACACGAAAGGCTATCCTACCAGCGTGGCAGGCGTTCCGCCAGACTATTTCAGTGCGACCGGACAGCTCTGGGGGAATCCGCTCTATGACTGGGACTACCACAAGGCGACCGGCTACAAATGGTGGATTGACCGCATCCGCCGTCAGCTCACTCTGACCGATTATCTGCGGATCGACCATTTCCGTGGTTTTGAGGCATACTGGTCTGTCCCTGCAAAGGAAGAAACTGCAATTAACGGAAAATGGGTCAAAGGCCCGTGTGAGGATCTCTTCCACGCGATTGAGAAAGCACTTGGCGAAAACCTGCCGATCTTCGCAGAGGACCTCGGAATCATCACGCCGGAAGTCGAGCATCTGCGCGACAGCCTTGGCTTCCCGGGTATGAAGGTACTTCAGTTCGGCTTCGGTGACCTGAATGACGTCAATTATGTCCCACATTTTTATACCACCCCGAACTGCATCTGTTATACCGGTACGCATGACAACGACACGACGATGGGATGGTATGCGACTCAGCCGGAAGTCATCCGCGACCGCATCCGCCGCTACGGCAATACCGACGGAAATATGGTCAGCCTTGATTTTATCCGTTTCTGCATGGGTTCCATTGCCAGATACGCCATCTTCCCGATCCAGGACCTGCTGCTGCTCGGCAGTGAAGCGCGTATGAACACACCGGGTGTCGCTGCTGCAAACTGGGCATTCCGCTATGTAAAGGAAGACCTGACCGAAGATCGCAAGCACTGGCTGCTTAAGACGACCAAACTTTTTGGCCGCTGCGCACTGTCTCCGGAAGACTACACTCTGTAATGGTTATTTCATTGCAACTATTCGTTTGCTAGGAGGAACTTATGATCCGATTTCTGATCGTTGCCATCTTCGTTATTTTGTTTCTGATCCTCTCGATTCCGGTCTTTCTGATCGAATGGATCATCGGAAAATTCAACCCGCGGGCGCGCGACATCAGCTCCTTGCGCATCGTACAGGGTGCCTTTAAGATCGTCGCCTTTCTCTCCGGCGTAAAGCTCACCGTCATCGGCGAGGAACACGTTCCAAAGGATCAGGCGGTGCTCTACATCGGCAACCACCGCAGCTTCTTCGACATCGTGCTCACCTATGCGCGCTGTCCGGGTCTCACCGGCTATGTCGCGAAAAAGGAACTTCTGAAGGTGCCGCTGCTCTCCCGGTGGATGAAATTTCTCTACTGTCTGTTTCTGGACCGCACCGATATCAAAGCCGGGCTCAAGACCATCCTGACTGCCATCGACTATATCAAAAACGGCATTTCTATCATGATCTTCCCGGAAGGCACCCGGAATAAAAATGCCTCTGAAACGGAGCTGCTTCCGTTCCACGAAGGTTCCTTCAAGATCGCTACGAAAACCGGTTGCCCGATCATTCCGGTCTGCATCAGCCACTCCTCGGCGATCTTCGAAGACCATCTTCCACGCATCGTCTCAACTCACGTCACGATCGAGTACTGTGCACCCATTTATCCCAAGGAACTCTCCCGCGAGGAGCAGAAGTTCATTGGAAAATATGTGCAGGATCAGATGACGGCGACGTTGAAAAAGAATGAGCTGGCATAAAATGAAAGAAAGATGAATATAAAAAGGCTGAGATACGGTGGCTGACTTTGATCGCCACCAGTGCTCAGTCCTTTTTTCGCTTCTGTATTTTATTGTCCTATCATCCGCATAAACTCCCCGGCAGTGATCTGTCCAAAAGCCAGTTGCTGTGAAGCCAGAGCAAACAGTTCCTGGCGTTCACCACTCGTAGCAAACTCCCAATATTGCATGTAGTGATCTGCCTGACTGGTTATGTCAAACAGCTCGGACCATAAATTGGAATCAGAATCCGATTTCGTCCTGCCGTCTTTATAAATAGAAATTGCCCATCCCTTTTCTTCCAGTTTATCTGAGAAACTTATCATGAGTTCCGCTAACGCATCCACTGCCTTCTGCGGGTCGCTGACATTTTTGTTTATGACGAAACACTCTGACGCACCGCCGAGCAATCCATTGTTTTCCGGAAAGTTCACCAGCTTTATCTTATTTGCCAAGGGATTACTGTGTAATTTCAGATTGCCAATTACACTGCTCTTCGCATAATATATGGGAATGCGGCTCATATAAAAGTCCTCTTCTACCTTATTTGTATTACGAAGTCCTCCACCAAAGCCTTCCATATTCATAAAATCTAAAAAACGTTCCACACCTTTTTCGAAATCAGGATCTGGTTTTTCACTCCCCTTTATCATGGATAAGGACTTTTCGGCCCCGGCCTCGTCCATACAAAACTTCTCCAGATACATACGAAATCCGATATCTGAATCACCGGAACAGGCAAATGGAACTTTCCCCTGATCGGTAAAGATCTGACCTATCTGAAAAGCATCGTTCCAGTCCGTCGGTATCTCACATTGATACTGCCGCAACAAGTTCGTATTTACGAGAAAAACACCAACACTCTCAGCAAAGCCCAATGCATAACGTGCTCCGTCATATAGCATACTGTCATGAAATTCCTCTCGTTTTTCCTGTATATTCGATTTTAAATACGGATCCATATTCAGAATTCTTCCTGACGCAGCTATATTTCTCATATAATCATCACTATAGCAAAAATAGATGTCCGGTACATCATTCGAAGCAATATCTTTTTCAATTTTTTTCCGGTAAAATTCCATCTCCATTCCTTTTGCAGACAGCTGGACATCCGTATGCGTCTGATTGTATTCCTCTATCGTATCAAGAAATGCTTTCTGATAAGCATCGTATTTATCCGTCCATGGATACCAGATCGATAATTCCAGTGGTTCCCCGGATACGCATTCCGATGCATAAAGAGGCACTACTCCTGTGAATCCGACCATCCCTATCAAACATCCAATTATGATTTTTTGTCGTATTTTTCCCATATTCTTCCTGCAAACAGACCTTGCTGCCAATGAAACGTTATTGAAATAGCTCCCGGACTTTTTCTGCGACTGCTTTTCCGAGCGCCGCATGCCCTTCTTCCGTAAAATGAATGCAGTCTCTTTTTGATACCTCTGCAATTTCCCCTGCATTCAAAAAGTAGACTCCTTTCATCCCTTTCAGAGCTCGATGATATTCCTGGTCAAGAAGCCTGCTCTTTCTCACAGACTCTTCATCATACATTCCATAAAAATCTGATGTGCGAATTTCCTCCCGCACCGGTGCTGGCGTAATCACAAGTACCTTCGGCACGTGTCCTGCTCCAAATAGCTCCGGATTCTGTGCCATCTTTACAAGAGTCTGCATCCCAAGACCAATTTCCATGACCGATGGAGTAAAAATGTGCCGGATATCATTGGTTCCCAGCATCAGTATCACCAGATCCAGCGGCTGATGGCTCTGCAGACAGCAGTTCAGAAATGTCCGGCCATTTCGGTCCGGTGCCACCGGATCATCAAACATCACCGTCCGACCGCAAAGTCCCTCTTCGATGACCCGAAATTCTCCTCTCAGGCATTCCTGCAAGACCCCTGTCCACCGCACTTCATCTTCATATCTGGTCACGGTCCCATCCGGCATCGGATGATGTCCCCACGTATTCGAATCTCCATAACACAATATCCTTCTCATTCTTCTCATCCTTTCACCGCGCCAAGTGTCATTCCTTCTATAAATTTATCACTTGCAATAATAAATGCAACCAGCAGCGGAATAAAACTGATCATAGATGCCGCCATAATATTTCCGGTCAATGTTCCAGTCAGATCCTTCATAGAGGCAATGCCAAGCGGAAGCGTTTTCATCGTCGTTTCATTGACGGTAATCAGCGGCCATGTAAGGCTGCCCCACTGACTGGTAAAATTGAAAATTGCCAGCAAGCTCAACTGCGGAACCGTAATCGGCATAACAATTTTAAAGAATACTCCATATTGACTGCAGCCATCAATCGTTGCCGCCTCAATCAGGGCATCCGGTATATCCTTCATAAACTGCGTCATCATATACACACCAAATGCATTCGCCACACCAGGAAAAATCAAAGATTTATACGAGTTTACCCATCCAAGTTTTGATACAATCAGAAAGAGTGGAATTAAAGTGGTAACACTCGGAATAATCTGTGTCGCAACAACCAGCGTAAACAGAAACTTTGAACCCGGAAATGTTCTTTTTGCAAATGCATAGCCCGCCATAGATGCGGCCAGTAATACCAGAATGGTATTTACACCGGAAACCACAATGCTGTTCAGCATCCAGCGCATATACACACCATTCTGCATGGTCAGCACATACAGATAATTATCCAAGGATCCACCGGTCGGCCAGAATTTGGGTGGATAACTGATAATCGCATTTGTCTCCAGCAGAGAAGAAACAATCAACTGCCAGAATGGAAACAAAATAATAAATGCAAGCAAAAGCAATAAGGCCGCTTTCAGAAAAGAAAACGTATACTTTTTAAATTTATATCGGTTCATTTTCTCCTCCTTTTCCCTTCTCTTTCGCGGAGAAGAAGGTTCTCGATTCCGTATATGATAAGAATGACGAACAAA
The DNA here is from genome assembly GCA_029006155.1 of Lachnospiraceae bacterium. GTDB lineage: Bacteria > Bacillota > Clostridia > Lachnospirales > Lachnospiraceae > Choladousia. Next base: position 2,430 of record JAQXGF010000122.1, on the reverse strand, counting down.
AAGATTAAAGAAGCAGCAGCTCCGAACCCAACACGGTAATATTTAAAGCTGTACTGATAAATTTCATAGATCACCGTCTGCGTAGCTCCAAGCGGGCCTCCATTTGTAAGCATATACACCGATTCAAATATCTGGAACTGCCAGATGGTATTCATGGTTACACACAAAATAATGGCATTTCGAATCAACGGCAATACAACATAAACCGTTTCCTGAAGAGCATTTGCTCCATCGATACGCGCTGATTCCATACAATCCAGAGGAAGGGAACGCATCGCAGAAGAATAAACGAAAATGAAAAAAGTCCCGCCCTTCCACAGTTCCAGAATCATAACCGCTATTTTCGCACTGAACTGTCCATTCAGCCAGCTAATCGGCTTAAGTCCAACCGCTTTAAAAAGCATGCTCAAAGGCCCATTGTTCGATAAGATATACGAGATCAGGACACTTGCCACTACCATGGAAATCAGCATGGGCAGAAAATATACGATCTCACAAAAATGTGTAAACCTTGTTTTCTTCTTAATCAGAAGTGCAAACAGAATCGCGAGGATCTGGCTCACCGGCACTTCGATCAGCATATAAATGAACGTATTTTTAAACGCTCCCTGAAAATCCGGAGATGCAAATACATCCTTAAAATTTTTCAGCCCTACCCAGTCAAAATGTGTCTGTAAGAAATTTCCGTCGTGAAAGCTCAGATAAACGACATAACCAATCGGTATTAACGTAAACGTTACAAAGAAAATTGCAAATGGCAGCAAAAAGCTATAAGATATTGCATATTCCTTTATCTTTTTCTTATTCATAAATATCTCTCCTGTAAAAAGAAAAGGGGGCTGTAAAAGCCCCACTTTTCTATGCGTTATTCGCCACTGATTGCCCTCATAGTTGCATCCATTGTCTGGATTGCCTCTTCAGGAGTTGCAGCCTGTCTTGCCACGCTTTCATACATCGTTTTCAGATTCTGAAGCATTGCATTTGCATAATCGGATGAAGGGCTTACCTGTAAGGTTTTAATTCCCTCCGCACCAACAGCCATAATTTCATCGCCTTCATACATCAAGTCATTGGTTGCCATCTGCGGAGAGAAGAAACCTACTTCTGAAAGATATGTCTTCTCAATCTCAGGTCTTGTAATGAACTCTACAAATTTCCATGCTTCATCCGGATGCTCTGTCTGACTGGAAATAGAAAGCATTCCAATATTTGCAAAGTTCCAGTTTGCATGTTCCGGATCCTCTGCCGGGCCTGCCGGAAGTTTGAACGCCCCAAGATTGACATCGGATGCTTCCTTAATCAGATTGGAATAATGAATCTGCTGTGGGAACATCGCTACCTGATTGTTATAGAAATATGCACGCTCTTCATCTTTACTTGTATACTTTTCAAGTGGAAGCACTACCTGTTCTTCATTGTACAGCTTGTTGAAGAAGGACAGTCCCTCGACGCCCTGTTCATTATTGAAGCCGATATTCGTGCGGTTCTCATTCCACTGATCTGCCCCGGCCTGAATAATGTAAGTAAGCGGCTGCCAGTAGTCATCCATTTCAAACATCATCCCCCACTGGTCCGTTTCCCCATCACCATCTTTATCCAGCGTCAGCTTCTTTGCAACATCTACCAGCTCATCCCACGTAGTCGGAACTTCTGTGATGCCTGCCTCCTCAAAAAGATCTTTGTTGTAAAACATAACGGAATCCAATGCTACAAACGGGATTCCCATCAACTGTCCATCATAAGAACAATACTCCAGTGCCGATTCCGGGTAGCCTGCGCGCTTATCATCGCTGATATAATCCTCTAATGACGTAAGATATCCATTCTTCGCATACAGCGGAAACTGCTCTGTCTGGAAGCTGATGTCCGGTCCACTGCCGGCTGCAAATGCTGCGGTTTCCTTCTCAACTACGGAATCCCACGCCACATTCAGGAATTCAACAGAGATATTCGGATATTCCTTATTGAATTCTTCAATCATAGATGCCCATATTTCATCCTCACGATCGGAATGCGGGGATTTCCAGAATGTAAGTTTCACCTCGTCATCTGCCTGAGCGGTTGCTCCCGTCATTAGCCCCATTACCATACCCAGGCACAGACACATTGCTATTTTTCTTTTCATTTCTATTCCTCCTTTTGTTTTAATTGCCGTCCTTGTCTGTGTTCTTGTGCTGATAGTATAGCAATATTACATAAATAAAACACTGATTTTATTTACTGTTTTCCGCACTATTTTTACCTTTCCGATATTCTTTTACAGAAATGCCCATTTTCTTGCGGAAACATTTACTAAAATAATCCGGATTTGGGATACCTACTTTGTTCGCAATTTCAAAAATTTTCAGGTCACTTCTCACCAGATAATCACAGGCATGCCGGATTCTTATTTCATTCAGATAATCAACAAACGTAGCACCTGTTTTTTGT
>JAQXGF010000121.1 GCA_029006155.1 Lachnospiraceae bacterium | reverse complement strand
GGTCAGCTATCAGATGGAGGCGGAAGACGGCTGTCTGGATTATATTTTTATCGGAGGCGGCAGAGGAGACTACAAAGCGCTGCTTTCTCAGTATGTGCAGCTCACCGGTGCGATTCCGCTGATCCCGAAGTGGGCGTTTGGATTCTGGATGTCACGATGCTCGTATCAGAGCCGTCAGGAGATCGAGGAGGTCGTGCTGCGCTGCGAGAAGGAGCAGCTTCCGATCCGTGTCATCCACATCGATGGATGGCAGAAGCAGGAGTACACCGGCGCATGGGTGTGGGATGAGGAGCGTTTCCCGGATCCGGAGGGCATGATCCGCTGGCTGCATGCACATGGAGTGCGCTTAAGCCTCTGGATCTTCCCGTATCTGGCAGAGACTTCGCCGTTGTTCGCAGAGCTGGCAGAAAAAGGATATTTTGTTAAAAACAAAGACGGAGCTCCGGCGCTGTTCTATTCGATGGCGGATGCCGATTACCGTTCCGCCTGCTTTGATTTCTCGAATCCGGAATTTCTCGCGTGGTATAAGCCGCGCGTGATGCGGGTGCTCCGGATGGGCGTCAATGTCATCAAGACGGATTTCTCAGAGGCCGTTCCGGAAGAGGCCATCTACTATGACGGAAAAGACGGCGTGGAAGGACACAACCGCCTGACCTACCTCTATGCAGAGACGCTGTACCGCTGGATGGAGGAGTGCAAACAGAAGACCGGAGAGCTTCCGATGCTCTGGGGGCGGAGCGGCTATGCAGGATCACACCGGATCCCGGCAGCGTGGGCCGGGGATTCCTCCAGCGCACGGAACAATCACGCAGCGATCGTAAAAGGCGGTCTGAGCCTTGCGATGTCCGGCGTGGCATTCTGGGGCTTTGATATGGGAGGCTTCTACAATACCGGTGCGGATGGCAATGAGTGCCCGCCGACCAAAGAAGAGTATCTGCGCTCCCTGGAGCTTGGCTTTTTCATGCCGCTGTCGCGTGCACATGGGAAAACGCCGCGCGAACCGTGGCATTTTGGTGAAAAAGTATTGGAAATTGTGCGCAAGTTTGATAGAATACGAAACGGACTGCTTCCATATCTTACCAGCACGGCTGTGGAGTGCCATTTGAAGGGACTTCCGATGCTGCGCCCGCTCTTTCTGGAATTTCCGAACGATCCGATCGCACGGTATCAGGAGCTGAGCTACATGCTTGGCAGTGCGCTTTTGATCGCGCCTCCGTTCGACCGGGATCGATATGACATCTATCTGCCGCAGGGAAAATGGGTGGACTACTTTACCGGAGAAGTGTTCGAGGGCGGACGGTTCATCACGGTGGAGCCGGGGATCGACGAGCTTCCGGTATTCCAGCGGGAAAATACGTGTGTGCTGCAGATGGGCGAAGGAGATACGGCGGATGGATATTTCCACGACCTGAAGGCGGATATTTTCTATACCGGCGAAATGGAGCAGACGCTGTATGACTATGATGCAGCCGGGAAGGTCCGGACGTGGACGATCCGGCTGACGGCGGACGATGCGGCAGGTGCCGATACGAATACGGCATTGCGTGCCGGGGATCTGCGGATCGTGACAGATGCACCGATTCGTGAGGCGGTGTGTATTTGTGGCTGAGAAAATCATACGGTAAAGATTACGAAAGAAGACAACAGTGATACACCGGGAACGGCCGTGCGTATCCGGAAGGGAGGCAGTGATGTCGGAAATCACAATTAAGGATATAGCCAGACTGTGTGGCGTGGGGGTCAGCACGGTATCCCGTGCGATCAACAATCACCCGGACATCAATCCTGCCACAAAGAAGCAGATACAGGAAGTAATCGAAGAATATGGATATATTCCGAATAACAGTGCGCGGAATCTGAAACGCACGGAATCCAATACGGTGGCAATTCTCGTAAAGGGCGTCACGAACCCGCTGTTCAGTGCAATGCTTAAGACCTTTGATGAGAAGCTGAAGCGTTTTAAGTTTACAATGCTGTTGCAGCATGTGGGCTATGAGGAGGACGAGGTCGCGATCGCACTGGAGCTGATTAAGGAAAAAAGGCTGAAGGGAATCATTTTTCTCGGCCTGAATTATTATCATCCAGAAGGGGAATTGCAGAAGATCAGTGTCCCGTTTGTGCTTGGCACGGTCGGTTCGATCTTTGAAGATGAGGATCTGAGCCATTATTCCCATGTGACACTGGATGATGAGAAGGAAAGTTATAAAGCGGTGGAATACCTGATCCAGAAAGGCCACCGGGATATCGCGATCATCTCGGCGGAGGAGCGGGACTCCTCGGTCGGCAGGCTGCGGATGCAGGGCTATGAGAAGGCACTTGCAGACTATCAGATTCCGGAGAGAGAGGAACTGATCTGCCGCGTATCCGATGACATGGAGCATTATTCGATGGAGAATGGATACGTCACGACGAAGAAACTGATCGAGTCCGGGCAGCCGTTTACGGCGGTGTTTGCATCGGCAGATACGATGGCGGCAGGCGTTTACCGGGCGGTGCACGAGGCAGGGCTTCGGATTCCGGAGGATGTCTCCGTGGTCGGGTTCGATGGGATCGAGCTCGGCGATTATCTGCAGCCAAAGCTCACGACGATGGCGCAGCCGGTGGATGAGATGGCGGACGCGATCATCGATCAGCTGTACGATCAGATCGACGGTCGCTGTGACAGACGCAATCAGATATTTGAGGGAAAGCTGCTGGAGAAGGAGTCTGTCCGGCAGATTAAGAAAGATTAGAATTAATACATAAGACAGCGGGCAGGCCGGGGCGGTAGCTTTGGCAGACATCAGAGGGAGGAAAAGCAGATGAAAAGGAAGAGCGGAATTTTAATGCCGGTCTCAAGCCTTCCGTCCCCTTACGGGATCGGGGCTTTTTCAAAAGAGGCATATGAATTTGTAGATTTTCTGGCAGAAGCAGGCCAGACATACTGGCAGCTGTTGCCACTGGGGCAGACGGGATACGGGGATTCGCCGTATCAGTCGTTCTCTACATTTGCAGGGAACCCGTACTTCATCGATCTGGATCGCCTGGTCGAGGCTGGTTATCTGGAGGCGGGAGAACTGGCTGCGGCTGATTTTGGAACAGATCCGGAACATGTTGCATATGATAAAATTTACAGTGAGCGGTTCCGTATTTTAAGAAATGCGTATCACAACAGCCCATATGCCCTGCAGGTCGCAGAGCGCTGGGCGGGACAGCAGGAAGAGACGGCAGCGTTTGAAGCATTCATCGAGAAGCATGCGGCATGGCTTCCGGATTATGCCCTGTACAGTGCGATCAAGAAC
>JAQXGF010000120.1 GCA_029006155.1 Lachnospiraceae bacterium | reverse complement strand
AGAGTGGTGTGACATGACAGCATTTTCCCCATCCCATAATTCCGAAAGAAGGTAGTCGATGATGTTCATGGGTGAATATAACCATACAGTGGACACCAAAGGCAGGCTGATTATCCCGTCAAAATTCAGAGAACAGTTAGGCGATGAATTTATTGTGACAAAGGGATTAGATGGATGCCTCTTTGTGTTTCCCAAAAACGAGTGGGAGCTCTTCGAGGAAAAGCTGCGTGCTCTGCCACTGACTCAGAAAAACGCCAGAAAATTCGTTCGATTTTTTGTGGCAGGAGCGAATTTGTGTGAACTGGACAAGCAGGGGAGAATTCTTCTGCCACAGCCATTGAGGGAGTTTGCACAGCTGGATAAGGACGTTGTCCTGTCAGGAAACATTAATCGAATCGAAATCTGGTCAAAGGAGAAATGGGCAGAGAACAATGCTTATGATGATATGGATGATATCGCCGAACAAATGACGGATTTAGGTTTAAGCATATAACCTGGGGAGGCTTGTATGGAATTCAGACACAAATCTGTACTTTTGGAGGAAAGCATTGAAGCTTTGCACATCCGACCGGATGGAATTTATGTAGACGGTACATTAGGCGGCGGCGGACATTCGTACGAGATCTGCCGGCGGCTCTCAGACCGGGGCAGGCTGATCGGGATCGATCAGGATGCAGCGGCGATTGCAGCGGCTACGAAGCGTTTGGAAGAGTTCAAAGACCGGGTGACCATCGTGCGCAGCAATTACTGCGATATGAAAAAGGAGCTCGGCAAACTTGGTATTACATCTGTAGATGGAGTCATTTTGGATCTGGGGGTCTCGTCCTATCAGCTTGATGAGGCGGAACGTGGGTTTACTTACAGAGAGGATGCACCGCTGGACATGCGTATGGATCAGCGGCAGACCTTATCGGCGAAGGAGGTTGTGAACGAATACAGCGAAATGGAGCTGTATCACGTCATCCGTGATTACGGAGAAGAACGGTTCGCAAAGAACATCGCCAAACACATTGTAAGTGCCAGAAAAGAAAAACAACTGGAAACGACTGGGGAGTTAATTCATGTTATAAAAGCGGCGATACCCGCGAAGGCGAGAGCGACAGGAGGACACCCGGCCAAAAGGACCTTCCAGGCAATACGGATAGAGGTAAACAGGGAACTGTATGTGCTGGATCATTCGCTGGGCGATATGATTGATCTGCTCAATGATAAAGGACGGATCTGCGTGATCACGTTCCATTCACTGGAAGACCGGATTGTGAAGAACAAGTTCCGGGAGAGCGAGAATCCATGCACCTGTCCCAAAGAATTTCCGGTGTGTATCTGCGGCAAGAAGCCGAAAGGCAGAGTCATCACGAGAAAGCCGATCGTACCGTCGGAGGAAGAATTAGAAGAAAATACAAGGTCAAAGAGCTCGAAGCTTCGCGTGTTCGAGCGTGAAATACAGTAGATTTGGGAGAACGTAAAATGGCGGATACCAGAAAGAGCAGCCGGTCAGGATCCGGCAGCAGAAAAGCAAAAGAGAGTATGCATGCGTACGTGGAAGGGACAGCGGTACGCAGGCTGGAAGCTGTACCACAGCAGCAGATACAGAAAAAGAAGAATCCGTCCATCAGCGCTTCTACAAGGAGCAACCGGGAACGTGCGTCGCAGATGAATGTCCGCTATGTGGTATTTCTCACGGCAGCGGCAGTCGCGACGGTCTGGATGTGTGTCAATTACCTTCAGCTGAAGGCGCAGGGGACCCGCCTGCAGAAGCAGGTCACGGCGCTTGAGACATCCCTGGATGCTGCGATCCTGCAGAATGATTCCGATTACAACCGCATTATGGCGGGCGTGGATATGGAGCATGTCAAGGACGTGGCGGTCAATGAGCTCGGCATGGGCTATGCGACAAAGAATCAGGTGCAGACCTACAGTTTGGATGACAGCGACTATGTGCGACAGTATGCAGACGTACCGGAAGAGTAGGTAAGGTGAATCATTGGAAGCATCAGGTAAGAAACGAAAACTGAAGAGGAAATTTACAAAAAAAATGCAAATAAAGCTTCTGGCTATATTTGCATTCATTTTAGTATTGCTTGTTTTTTTATTAATGCGCATCGTTTATATCAATTTAAAAGATGGCAAAGAGTATGAGAAGCAGGTGTTGTCGCAGGAGAACTATGACAGCCGTACGCTTTACAGCCGCAGAGGCGAGATCCAGGACCGGAACGGGCAGCTGCTGGCCTACAGTGAGAAGGTGTACCGGCTGGTCATCGACTGCAAGGAGATCAATAATACAAAGGAAGTCACGAAGAAGGATGACGCGGTCAATGCGACGATCGAAGTGCTCTCAGAACAGTTTGATCTGGATTCGGCGACCATCCGGGATCTGATCGAGAATGAAAAGACGAAGGACAGCCAATATCAGGTATTAAAGACAGAAATCCCGCAGGAGGAAAAAGACGCCTATGAGGATTACATTTCTCCGGATGCGGATACAAAGGAAGGACTGTCCAAAGAGGAGCTCCGGAAGCGCAGCCTTGTGACCGGTGTCTGGTTCGAGGAACAGTTCATCCGTAAATATCCGTTGAATGCGGTGGCAAGCAATGTGGTCGGTTTTTCCAATAGTATTGGAGATGGTATCACGGGGCTGGAATTGTACTATGACAGCCTTTTGAGCGGTACGTCGGGCCGGGTGTTTGGCTATCTGAACGAGGATCAGGAGTATCAGAAGAAAACGATCGCGCCGGAGAATGGTTATACCTTGCAGACGACGCTGGATGTGAATATTCAGGAGATCGTCGAAAAATATATTCAGGAATTTGACGAGGAATATGGCACAGACGAGGACAATGGCACCGCGAAGCATGGTGCGAAGGACATCGGTGTTATCGCGATGGACCCGAACGACGGATCGGTGCTGGCGATGGCGACGAACCACAGCTACGATCTGAACAATCCGCAGGATCTCTCTGCGTGGTATACCGAGTCCGAGATCAAAGCGATGACGGACGAAGAGAAGTCCAAGGCGATGAAGGACATGCTCTGGGATAACTACTGTATCACAGACGGTATCGAGCCGGGTTCTACGTTTAAGCCAATTACGATCGCATCAGCGCTTGAGACCGGTGCGATCAGCGAAGATGATTCGTTTTACTGTGACGGTGGAGAACAGGTCACAGATACATTTATCCGATGCGATGTCTATCCGGGCGCGCACGGGGCGGAGACGCTGGAGGATGTGCTGAAGAATTCCTGCAATGATGCACTGATGGCGATCGGTGCGAAGATGGGAATCGCGAATTTCATCAAATACCAGTCGCTCTTTAATTTCGGCAGCAAGACCGGTATCGATCTCCCGGAGGAGATTGCCGGTATCGTATACGATCAGAAAGGCATGAATGAGGTAGAGCTGGCGACCTGTACATTCGGACAGGGCTTCACCTGTACGATGATCCAGCAGATCGCATCGTTCTGTGCGGTCGTGAACGGCGGCTATTATTACCAGCCGCATGTCGTGGAGAAAGTGCTTGATGAGAATGGCAAGATCATCAAGAGTTCAGACGGTATGCTTTTAAAACAGCCGATCTCGAACCATGTGTCATCTCTGCTCCGACAGTATCTGGAGACGACGGTATCGGAAGGTACCGGACGAATGGCGCAGGTACCGGGATACCGGGTCGGTGGTAAGACCGGTACGGCAGAGAAGATCGATTACACGACCGGAACCCGTGCAGCCGGGAAGTATCTGGTATCCTTTATCGGAGCAGTTCCGATCAACGATCCGCAGGTCGTGCTCTACGTTGTTGTCGATGAGCCGAACGTAGCAGATCAGGCGCACAGTACGTATGCGCAGGAGATCTTCCGCAAGATCGCGATGGAGATGCTCCCGTATATGGGGATTTACCAGACTGAGGAGATCACAGATGAACTGCTGGCATATCTCGGACTTGACCGCGAGGAAGTGACGACAGAGGACAGCGTTGTGACCTTTGATGCGATCGATTCTTATGGAACTTACCATACGGATGCGCGCGTACAGGATGGGCAGGTCGTCGACGGTGACGGCAATGTGCTCGATGGTATCACGATCAATGATGAGAATCATGTCATCGATGCATATGGAAATGATGTGTTTACGATCACCGATACGGCGACGACGAACGATCCGGACCCGAAGGTTGACAATCCAAACATCGCGACACCGCCGGATCAGAGTGCGGCAGGAGAAGATAATGGAGCGGTGTGGGATGGCACGGCGCTCGGGGATGACGCGGCGCAGGACGGTAATACAGCGCAGTAAGATGGAGCAGTCATTTAACCGAATGAAGGAAATTCTGGTTAAGTGGCTGCTTCTTTTGAAAGGAGACAATCTATGATAGACTTAAACAGCATCAGCACAACCTGCACCCGGACAGAATTTGTCGGGACGACGATACTGGATACGATCGGCCTTGTGATTTCCGGGATTGATGATACGTTATTGGAGAAAATGAATGTCGGCACGCAGTTTCACAGCATTGGCGTGTTCAGCTCCCGTATCGGTGCGGCCGGACAGGTGACGGCGATGGATGATGCGGTGAAGGCGACGAATACGGAGGTGCTCTCGATTGAGTTCCCACGAGATACAAAGGGCGGAGCCGGACATGGCAACTACATCGTGATCGGCGGAAGCGACGTGGCAGATGTGCGCCGTGCGATCGAGATTGCGCTGGAGCTGACACCAAAATATGCGGGTGAGGTCTATGCGAGTGCGGCGGGCCATCTGGAATTTGCCTACTCCGCGAGTGCGGGATCGGCCTTGCAGAAGGCATTCCACGCAGCGCCCGATGAGGCATTCGGCTTTATGACTGCAGCACCGGCGGCGATCGGGCTCGTGATAGCGGATACGGCGATGAAGACATCCGCGGTGAAGATTGCCTGCTACATGACACCGAGCGTCGGGACGAGCCACACGAACGAGGTCATCCTCGGCATTTCCGGCGACGCGAGTGCGGTGCGGTCGTCAGTCATCGCAGCGCGCCAGATCGGGCTGGAGTTGCTCGCTTCGATGGGAGAGGTCCCAAAGTGCCTTGGGACGCCGTATCTGTAGAAGATTGATTTAGATAAAATGCGCGAATTTGCGTTATAATTCTAATTACAAAATTTGAGAAGTGGTTCTTGTAATGATAGAATGATAAATGAGTAAATAAAAAATAGGCAATGGAATCCGTGATAGGTGTTGTACATTTTTGGACATTTACTCATTTATATAATAAAATTGAATGAAAGAAAAGAGCGATATTGGAGTTTTTATGAGATTTCTGTGGCAGATGTGATTAGTTACCTTTATCCATCTGAAAGAGAAACATATAAAATTTAAATATTGCTCTTTTTGTTTTTATAAATAAATTATTTGCGCATCCCTCCATACTTTGCGGCATATATTGAACCGTATCAGAGTATGTCGGAAAAACGATTCATGCTCTGACCGGGGCGATCACTCCGGGAGAAAAAACAGGAAGAAAGCGGGGGATGGCGACTGAAGACGCGATCATTTCACCGAAGAAAAATGGTGCTTGTTTTTGCCGCATCGCTGCTGGCACTGGTGCTTTTGGGCGTGCGGCTGGGAAAGCTGATGCTGGCGGATTCCGGGTACTACGCGAAGCTCGCAGAAGATCTGCATGAGCGGGAACGTCCGATCAAGGCGGCGCGCGGGCGGATCCTGGATCGGAATGGCGAAGTGCTGGCGGACAACCGTACGGTCTGTACGATTTCGGTCATCCACAGCCAGATCACAGAGCCGGAGCGGGTCATCGAGGTGTTGACAAAAGAGCTTGGACTCGACGAGGCGACGGTGCAAAAAAAGGTCGAGAAGGTCAGCTCCATGGAGTGGATTCAGAAAAATGTGGAAAAAGAAGTGGGGGATCGGATCCGCAGCTACGGGCTCTCCGGCGTGAAAGTGGACGAGGATTACCGCCGGTATTACCCATATGGTGATATGGCCTCGAAGGTACTTGGATTTACCGGAGGGGACAATCAGGGGATCATCGGGCTGGAGGTGGAATACGAATCGATTCTGGAAGGAATTCCGGGGCAGATTCTGGCGCTGACGGATGCGCGCGGCATCGAACTTACAGGTGCGGGAGAGAGCCGGCGGGATCCGATCGCCGGGAAAGATCTCGTCATCAGCCTGGACTACAATATTCAGCAGTATGCAGAGCAGGCAGCGCGGCAGGTCATGGAGGAAAAGCAGGCCGACAGCGTTTCGATTCTCATTATGAACCCGAAAAATGGCGAAATTTATGCGATGACAAATATGCCGGAGTTTGATCTGAACGAGCCGTTTACCCTGCTGCCGGAATATACCGGCATTGCGGAAAAACAGGACGCCTTAAATCAGATGTGGCGCAATGGGTGCATCAATGACACGTATGAGCCTGGTTCGACGTTTAAGATTATCACGGCATCGGCGGGACTGGAGGCTGGCGTCGTGACCTTAAATGATACGTTTTCCTGTCCCGGCTACCGCATCGTGGAAGATCGGCGGATCCGCTGCCACAAGGTCGCCGGACACGGGGCGGAAACTTTTTTGCAGGCAGCCCAGAATTCATGCAATCCGGTCTTTATCGATGTGGGGCTGCGGCTCGGTGTGGATCGCTATTTTTCTTATTTTCATCAGTTTGGTCTCTCGAAAAAGACCGGGATCGACCTTCCGGGGGAGGCGGCGACCATCATGCACAAAAAAGAAAATGTCGGACAGGTGGAGCTGGCGACGATCTCGTTTGGACAGTCATTTCAGATCACACCGGTGCAGCTGATTGCGACGGTCAGCTCGCTGATCAATGGGGGGACGCGGGTGGTGCCGCACTTCGGACTGCAGGCGCGCGATACTTCCGGGGCGCTCACGCAGATCTTTTCCTATCCGGAAGGGGAGCGGATTCTCTCAGAGCAGACATCGGAGACTTTAAGGTATGTACTCGAACAGGTCGTAGATGGCGGATCCGGAAAAAATGCGTACATTGAGGGGTACCGGATCGGCGGCAAGACAGCTACGTCTGAGACGCTGCCACGCAGTGCCAACAAATACATTTCTTCTTTTATCGGATTCGCACCGGCGGACGATCCGCAGGTCATCGCACTGTGCGTCATCAACAACCCGCAGGGGCTGTACTATGGAGGACTCATTGCGGCTCCGGTCGTGAAGGGCATCTTTGAAAATATCCTGCCTTACCTTGGGATCGAGAAGGCGATTCCTCTTGCAGAGACGGAAAAATAGCCTGTCCGGAAAAAATTCTGTACAAGAAGGGAAAAACGGTATAAAATGGGGAGAGGTATCTGAAAAATATCAGAAGAACAATATGCGCCGATGACCGGCGTAAGAGAAAAAGAGGTGTGAGAAATGATTGATAAGAATATTCTGTATCCGCTGTTTCTGGCATTTGCCATCAGTGTGGCGCTCAGCCCGTTCATCATTCCGTTTTTACAGCGGCTGAAGGTCGGCCAGACCGAGCGGAAGGAAGGGGTACAGTCCCATCTGAAGAAGGCCGGGACGCCGACGATGGGCGGGCTGATCATCCTGATCAGTGTTGTGGTGACGTCGCTGTTTTTCATCGGACGTTTTCCGAAGATGATTCCGGTACTGTTTCTGATCCTTGGGTTTGGTATCATCGGTTTTCTCGATGATTACCTGAAGGTCGTGCTGCGTCGCTCAGACGGCCTGTATCCGAAGCAGAAGATGCTCGGGCAGATCATTGTGACGGCGGTGTTTGTCGTATACTTGTGGATTCAGGATCCGTCGAGTCTGGAGATCCTGATTCCATTTTCCGGCGGGAAAGTCTTAAGCGGAGACTGGGTACGGATCGCATCGGCGATCATCGCGTTCCCGGCGATCATCGGTACGGTCAACGGGGTCAATTTTACCGATGGACTGGACGGGCTTGCAACCGGCGTGACGACGATGGTAGCGGTCTTCTTTACGGCGGCATCGGTGACGCTGGGAGCCGGGATCGAGTCGTTGACGGCGGCGGTGACGGGCGCGCTGATCGGATTTTTGCTGTTTAACGTTTACCCGGCGAAGGTGTTCATGGGCGATACCGGCTCACTGGCACTCGGCGGATTTGTCGCCGGTGCAGCCTATGCGATGCGGCTGCCGATGTTTATCCTGATCATCGGACTGATCTACTGGGTGGAGATCTTCTCCGTCATGATTCAGGTCACTTATTTTAAGAAGACAGGTGGAAAGCGTTTCTTCAAGATGGCACCGATCCATCATCATTTTGAGCTCTGCGGCTGGTCCGAGACGCGGGTCGTGACGGTATTTACGGTAATCACTGCACTTCTGTGTGTACTTGGCTTGGTCGGACTGAATTAGTATACGATTATCCAATCGAATGTAAGAACAGAAAAGAGGAAGAACAATGGAACTGGCAAAGAAATGTGTGCTCGTATTCGGGACCGGTATCAGCGGGATCGGAGCGGCGCATCTGCTGCTCGCAAAGGGCGCAGAAGTAATTCTCTATGATGGAAATACAGAAAAAGATAAGGAGGCGCTTCTGTCAGAGTTTCCGGCGGGAAGCAGGGTCCGCATCGTGCTCGGCGATCTTCCGGAAGCAGAGATGGAGCAGCTGGATCTGGTAGTTATGAGTCCGGGTGTGCCGTGCGATCTGCCGGTCGTGCTCGCAATGAAGGAGAAAGGCATCCGCATCTGGGGTGAAGTGGAGCTCGCGTATGAATGTGGAAAGGGCGATGTCCTCGCTGTCACCGGCACAAATGGAAAGACGACGACGACGAGCCTGCTCGGCGCGATCATGCAGGCATGGCGCCCGGAGGTCTACATCGTCGGCAACATCGGCAATCCATATACCGAGGCGGCACCGAAGATGACAGATGATGCTGTGACAGTGGCGGAGATCAGCAGCTTTCAGCTCGAGACGATCGAAAAGTTTGCACCGAAGGTCAGCACGATCCTGAATATCACGCCGGATCATCTGAACCGCCATCATACGATGGAAGAGTACATCCGGGTCAAAGAGCTGATCACAAAAAATCAGACAGCGGAAGATACGTGTGTACTGAACTATGAGGATGAGATTCTGCGGGAATTTGGAAAGACCTTACATACGAAGGTCATTTATTTCAGCAGCCTGCATAAACTGGAAAAGGGAATGTATCTGGATGACGGAGAGATCTGCTACCGCGATGAGCACGGGGTGCAGAAGATCTGCCGGACGACAGAACTGAACCTGCCGGGACGTCACAACCATGAAAATGTGATGGCGGCAGCGGCGATGGCACTCGCTTACGGGGTGCCGCTTGAGGTGATCCGCAAGGTAGTCTGTGCGTTTCAGGCAGTGGAGCACCGGATCGAATTTGTCACCGAGAAAAATGGCGTTGTCTACTACAACGATTCCAAGGGGACAAATCCGGATGCGGCGATCAAAGGCATTCAGGCGATGAACCGCCCGACTTTGCTGATCGGTGGAGGCTACGACAAAGGATCTTCTTATTCTGAGTGGATTCAGGCATTCGACGGAAAGGTAAAGTATCTGGTGCTGATCGGACAGACGAGAGAGAAGATCGCAGCAGAGGCAAAGGCACTTGGCTTTATGGACATCGTATTTGCAGACAGCCTTGCTGAGGCGGTGCAGTTCTGTGCGGACCACGCGGTAAAGGGAGATGCCGTGCTGCTCTCACCGGCGTGCGCGAGCTGGGGCATGTTCCCGAACTATGAGGTGCGGGGAAAGATGTTCAAAGAACTGGTAAACAATCTGTGACGGGAGTGAGCGTTTGCAGAAAAAAGCCGGAAAAGCAGACGGATTATTGCTTCTGACCGTCCTGTTTCTGGCAGGTTTCGGCCTGCTGGTTCTCTACAGCATGAGCGCGTACAATGGCCGGGTTCGGTTCGGGGATGATGCGTACTATTTTAAAAAACAGCTTTTTGCGATGCTGCTCGGCTTTGGCCTGATGTATGGCATCGCAAGACTCGATTATCATACGCTGGAGCGGTTCGCCGTCCCGGCGTATCTCATTTCTCTGGTTTTAAGTGGGGCGGTGCTTTTGTTCGGGGATGCCTACAATGGTTCAAGGCGCTGGCTGTCGATCGGGCCGCTGTCCTTTCAGCCGGCGGAGTACGCAAAGCCGGCAGTCATTTTGCTGCTTGCCTCTGCGGTGAGCCGTATGCAGGGAAAACGCGGCTGGTGGCGCAGTGCCGCAGTATTTGCACTTGTGCTGCCGATCGTGGGACTGGTCGGGACAAATAATTTAAGCACCGCAGTGATTATCCTCGGAATTGCAGGGATTCTGCTGTTTATTTCCAATCCAAGATATCTGCCGTTTCTCTGGATGCTGCTTGCTGGCTCCGGCTTTCTCGGCATTTTTCTGAGCCTGGAAGCGTACCGGCTGGAGCGTGTGGCGATCTGGCAGCATCCGGAGCAGTATGAGAAAGGATATCAGACGATGCAGGGGCTGTATGCGATCGGATCCGGGGGATTGTTCGGGCGGGGGATCGGAAACAGTATTCAGAAGCTTGGATTTGTCCCGGAGGCACAGAATGACATGATTTTTTCTGTGATCTGCGAGGAGATGGGCCTTTTTGGCGCATGGTTTCTGATGCTGTTATTTGCGGTGCTGCTCTGGCGTTTTATGGCGATCGCCACTCACACGGCGGATCTTTTTGGGGCGCTGATCGTGGCGGGCATCATGGGACATATTGCGATTCAGGTCATCTTGAATATTGCGGTCGTGACGAATACGATCCCAAATACGGGGATCACACTTCCGTTTGTGAGCTATGGCGGGACGTCGATGCTCTTTCTGCTCGCGGAGATGGGGCTTGCACTGTCGGTGAGCCGATATTCACAGCTGTAACGGTTTTCAGGATGGATTGCGGTAAACGAATGCACGTCAGAGCGGCAGATGCATAAAATAAAAGTAAGAGACCTGTTATGCTGCGGCGTGTGCCGTTTGGCGGGAAGGCCGGAATTCGTGGAGAAACTGATCGTGACAGGCGGGACGCCGCTTCAAGGAGAAATCCGCATTCAGGGATCCAAGAATGCAGTGCTGCCGATTCTGGCGGCCTGCCTGCTTGGGGAAGGACCGTGTGAGATCGAAAACTGTCCAAAGATTAAGGATGTGGAAGATACCGTGCATATCCTGCGGGAACTGGGCTGTCAGGTGGAGCGAAGCGGAAAAACCGTGCGGATCGATGCCGAAATGGCTGCCGGATACGAAATTATCGGCGGGGAAGCGGCAAGAATCCGTTCTTCTGTCTTGTTTTTGGGCGCACTTCTTGGTAAAATGAAAAAAGCGGTGCTGCCCAAGCCGGGCGGATGTGCGATCGGAAAGCGTCCGATCGACCTGCATCTGGCAGCTTTAGAGCGGCTGGGGGCTGTCTTTTCCTGTGAGGAAGAGGCGATCACGGCAGAAGGGAGCGGGCTGCATTGCGGGACGATCCGTCTTGGCCTGCCAAGTGTGGGTGCGACGGAGAACAGTATATTAGCTGCCGTGCTTCTTCCGGGAGAGACGCGGATTGAACATGCGGCACAGGAGCCGGAGATCGACGAACTGATCCGGTTTCTGAATCTGCGCGGTGGAAAGCTGCAAAGGGTGGGCGATGCCATCGTGATCGAAGGCGGACGGCGTCTGCATCCGGTGCGGTTTCAGATCGCATCGGACCGGATTGTGGCAGGGACCTATCTGTTTGCGGCAGCAGCTGCGGGAGGGGAACTGCATTTGCAAAATTATGCAGTGGATGACACGCTTGCCAGAGTACTCTTGCAGATGGGCGGAGCATGCTGGCTGGATCATCTGGGCGGTATGTACTTTCAGATGAAGCATCGTCCGGGGGCGATACCGAAGATCCGGACGGCTCCTTATCCGGGATTTCCGACGGATCTGCAGTCGCCGCTGATGGCGGTCTGTGCACGGGCCAGTGGGCAGAGCAGGATATGGGAGACGGTGTTTGAGAGCCGCTTCCGTACGGCCTGGGAACTGCAGAAAATGGGCGCGGAGATTTCCGTGCAGGGGAATCTGGCTACCATAGAAGGAAAAGAGCGGCTGCATGCCGCCACGCTTCGGGCACCGGATCTGCGCGGAGGTGCGGCACTGGTTGTGGCGGCTCTCTTTGCGGATGGGATCAGTGAGATCTCCGGGCTGGAATATATTTCGCGTGGCTATGAAGATATCGGAGCGGATCTGCGCCTTTTGGGGGCGAGGATCTATCGACATGAACGCAGATAAGCGACTGCGTTCATGAGCAAGTAGCGAAGCGGATTGCGAATGTCCGCTTTACTCTGAGACAAAGTAAGAGATAAAAAAGGAACGGACCAGGTATGAGAAGAAACAAAAGAAAAAAGAGGGCGATCCGGCTGGGCGGGCTGGTACTGCTGCTTGTAGTGCTGGCAGGATTTACGCTGCTTTTCCGGGTGCGGACGGTGAATGTATATGGCAACAGCCGTCACACAGCAGAAGAGATTTCAGACGGTCTGCTGGACGGGTTTCTGGCGAAAAATACGCTGTATCTTCAGTGGAAGTACCGGAATGGGGCGATTCCGGATACACTGCCATTTCTGGATTCTATCAAGGTACAGATGAAATCTCCATTTGAGGTGCAGGTAGATGTATCGGAGCGGGAGCCGGTGGCCTATGTAAATAAGGGGAGCAACGCCTATTTTGATGAGAACGGGCTGGTACTTGCCATTACGGATGAGGTCTATGACGGGGTTCCGGTCGTGACCGGTGCGGATGTGGATACGCCAGTGCTCTATCAGAAGCTTCCCGTCACAAGCAGCGCGCAGCTTCGGACGATCTTAAGCGTTACCCAGCTTTTGAAGTATCAGGAGCTGGAGGCAAAGGAGATCCGGTTCGATGAGAGCGGAGATATCACCGTGTATATCGGGAAGGTCGAGGCGATGCTCGGACAGGATGAGTATATGGAGGAGAAGATCGCGAACCTCCGTGCGATATTAAAGAAGATGGACAATGCGAGCGGGACTTTGCATTTGGAGAGCTTTACCGGGAAAAATGATACTGCGACGTTCCGCCCTTCCGATGAGCCGGAGACCGAGACGGAAACTGAGACCGACGCGGCAGGCGATACCGGCGGGGCCGATGCATTCGCAGCCGGAGATACCGGGACAGCTTCCGATCCGTCGACAGCCGGGGATGCGGCAGGCGGCGATAACGCGGACGGCAGCGGTACGGCAGATGGTTCGGCAGGTGATGACGCGAATGACAGCCAGGATCAGGCGGAGCAATCGTCTGCGACGATCAGCATGGTATTTGATTCTTCGGGAACGCTTGTGTACAACGTTCGTGTGGAGAACGGCACGGTCGTCGATGCAAACGGAAATCCGGTGTCCGGCTGCAGCGTGGACTCCGACGGGTATGTCGTGGATGCGTATATGAACCGGTTTGACCCGGATACCGGGGAGCTGGTGCAGTAAGCTCGCAGTCCTGCGCAAATCAAAGACCCCGCTGCAAGCAACGGGGTATTTGACCCTCGCGGCAGTCGCCAAATATGCCCCGTCAGCAAAGCTGCAGGGATACCATGCAAGCATGGCTACTTGGCTCGTTGCTCGCGGGAATAAATTTGCTCCGGTCTGCCTTAACAGTTTGCTGCTGCTCAGAATTTTTAAAAAATTTACTTGATTAATTTTGCGAATGACTATATTATAAGAGATAGTACGGTGGGGATAGTATGCGATACCGTAGATTGACTCCCATCGGGTATGCTGCCTGCCGGTGCGGATTTCGTGCCGTTGGAATAGGAAGCGCTGTTTCACAGAAAGGCAGATTTTTCCCCGTGGACGGGAAGTATTAGAGTAGAGCAGGCGAAGCGGATGCCACAGAATGGTGAGAAAATGCTTCGTTACAAAAAGGAGGAAACACGGTGTTAGAGATTATGTCAAACGAAACGGAATCTGCTGCAAAGATTATAGTAATCGGAGTCGGCGGAGCCGGGAATAATGCAGTGAACCGCATGGTTGAGGATACAATTGCAGGTGTTGAGTTTATTGCGATCAACACAGATAAGCAGGCGCTGCTGATGTGCAAGGCGCCGACAACGATTCAGATTGGAGAGAAAGTCACCAAAGGACTTGGCGCAGGTGCGAAGCCGGAGGTAGGACAGCAGGCAGCAGAGGAGAGTACGGAGGATATCCGTCAGGCGATTCAGGGTGCAGATATGGTATTTGTTACCTGTGGTATGGGCGGAGGTACCGGTACCGGTGCAGCTCCGGTCGTAGCAGGGATCGCAAAGGAGATGGGCATCCTGACGGTCGGCGTTGTGACGAAGCCGTTCCGCTTCGAGGCACGTACCCGTATGAATAATGCACTCGCAGGTATCGAGCGTCTGAAGGAGAATGTCGACACACTGATCGTCATCCCGAATGACAAGCTGCTCGAGATCGTAGACCGCCGGACGACGATGCCGGAGGCACTGAAGAAGGCAGATGAGGTGCTGCAGCAGGCGGTTCAGGGTATCACAGACCTGATCAATCTCCCGGCACTGATCAATCTGGACTTTGCAGACGTACAGACGGTCATGAAGGACAAGGGTATCGCACACATCGGTATCGGACAGGCCAAGGGCGACGACAAGGCACTCGAGGCAGTCAAGCAGGCCGTTGCCAGCCCGCTGCTCGAGACGACGATCGAGGGTGCTTCCCACGTCATCATCAATATTTCCGGAGATATCTCCCTTATGGATGCCAACGATGCGGCAAGCTATGTACAGGAGATGGCAGGTGACAATGCCAACATCATCTTTGGTGCGATGTACGATGATACGTATGCAGATGAGGCGAGCATCACGGTGATCGCGACCGGTCTGGAAGATGTCAATGCGAAGCCGGAGAAGCCGTCCAGAAGAAGCAGCATGTCGTCTTCTCAGGACTTCAGCTTTGTTCGCAAGGAAAAGCCGGCAGGATCTTCGACGTTCCACCGCGTACCGCCTGTGACATCTACACCGGCACAGCCGACCCGTCCGGCATCGACGACGACCGGTACGATGCGCACACCGACGAGCAAGGTACAGGAGCGAGACATCCAGATTCCGGATTTCTTAAAGAGAAGCTAGAAAATTTTTATCTCAAGCTAGATATCGAAATGACGCACATGTTCTGGAGCGTGACTTCAGAACATGTGCGTTTTTGTATTTTTGACCAAATCAGGAAGAGCAATAAGCAAACTGGCCTGATTAAATTTTAAAGAAATGGCACTTCTTTTTCATGCCACACAGCGCTATACTGCTTCTGGTACAGAAAAGCCGGGCTGTGAAAGATCCGGCCGGGAGCGGGCAGCGAAGAGGATTACGGTGCCTGCACGGAGGTACTGAATAAAAAGAGGAGTGAGAATTATGGAAAAACAGAGAATGCAGAAAATCGTAATGACCGGAATGTTTGCGGCACTTTCGTATGTCGTATTTACGTTCCTGCAGATCAAGATCACCCTTCCGGGCGGAGACGCGACGTCGATCCACCTTGGAAATGCGGTATGCGTGCTGGGCGCGCTCGTGCTCGGTGGTGTCTGGGGCGGCATTGGCGGTGCGATCGGAATGACGATCGGTGACCTGCTGGATCCGGTCTACATCGTATATGCGCCGAAGACCTTTATTCTGAAGTTCTGTATCGGACTGATCACTGGTCTGGTAGCGCATCGGATTGGCAAGATCGATCAGGCGACGGACAAGGGCTATGTGGCGCGTTGGACCGTGTTGGCTTCGGTTTGCGGTCTGGGGTTCAATGTGATCTTTGATCCGCTGTTCGGCTATTTTTACAAGCGTGTCATCCTTGGAAAGGCAGCCGCAGATGTGACGCTGGCATGGAATATCACGGCGACCTCGATCAACGCAGTCCTTTCTGTGATCGTGGCATCCGCGGTTTATCTGGCGCTTCGCCCGGCACTGCGCAAAGCGCATCTGGCCATCTGACCGACTTTCATCTGTGTCGAATCCTGTAAATGAAAACAGCCAATTCCGGTCCCGGTTTTGACAAAAATTACACCCCCTGCGGAGTATACTTATCGCAAGTTGCACCGCAGGGGGTGTTTCGTGTATTACGAATTTTATGCGGACCAGTTTTTTCTGGAACACGTCCTGACGGATTGCATACTTCTTAGTCTGTCGGCACTGGTGACCCATCAGGCTTTCCGACTGCACCGCATCGTACTGGGCGGTGTGGCCGGGGCATTTCTGATGACGGTCTGTGTCTGTATCGGATGGCCGGATTTGTGGCCGCTGTGTATGCTGTCTGCACTCATCTGTGCGGCAGGGATGCAGCGGCGCCCGTTTCGGTGGTGGGGAGCGCAGTTCTTTGCCCTTATATTTGTCACCTTTTGCTTCGGTGGGGTGCTGGAGGCACTGAATGAATGGTACGGGTTTCCAGTACTTGCCGGAACAGCTGTAGCCGCTGGCATCCTGTATCAGGGCTTTCGACGACACAGCGAGCAAAATGGAAGGGCGGGCAGTCAGGCACACGTATCCGTCACAGTCGGTGAGACGACGGTACAGATGACGGGACTTGTGGACACCGGGAACCAGCTGACAGAGCCGCTTACCGGAAGGGCGGTGAGTATCCTCTCGCCCGGACAGGCAGAAAAACTGCTGAAAGGCGGATGGGAACAGGAACGGGGGATGTGCCTGATTCCGTACCACTCGATCGGAAAAAGCGGATGGATGAAAGCAGTGATCGCGGACCGGATGGAGACGGTATATGGGGGGAAGACCGTTGTGACAGAGCGTCCGGTGCTCGCAGTCAGTGCGGGGACACTGAGCTTAAAGGCAACGTATGGGATCATTTTACATCCCGCACATGCCGGTGGCAGATAAAAAGGATTGGCCGGAAAGATAGGAGTGATCAGTATGATAGTAAAGATTGCGATGCCCCAGCGTTTTCAGCTGAAGATGGCGGCAGGCTTCGGGGATGTCCTGCTGCGCCGCACAAATGAGGTGCACTATATTGGAGGGACGGACGTTTTGCCGCCGCCTTTAGAGCCGGAGCAGGAGCAGCAGCTTGTCGCGATGCTCGGACAGGAAAACGATGCGAAGGCGCGCAGCCGTCTGATCGAGCACAATCTGCGGCTCGTGGTATACATAGCGAAAAAATTTGATAATACCGGGGTCGGTGTGGAGGATCTGATCTCGATCGGTACGATCGGACTGATCAAGGCAATCAATACGTTCAATCCGGACAAGAAGATCAAGCTGGCGACCTACGCATCCCGCTGCATTGAAAATGAGATTCTGATGTATCTGCGGCGC
This sequence comes from Lachnospiraceae bacterium, assembly GCA_029006155.1. GTDB lineage: Bacteria > Bacillota > Clostridia > Lachnospirales > Lachnospiraceae > Choladousia. The sequence goes on along the minus strand of JAQXGF010000120.1, from coordinate 32,930 downwards.
AACAGCAAGACAAAGCTGGAGGTCTCGATCGATGAGCCTTTAAATGTCGACTGGGATGGGAATGAACTGTTGCTCTCGGACATTCTGGGAACGGATGAGGATGTCATTTACCGGGATATGGAGACAGAGGCGGAGTACAATGCACTGCAGCGCGCGATCGAGAAGCTCTCCAAACGCGAGCAGACGATCGTACAGCTTCGGTTCGGGATCAATACGCGGGACGGGGAGGAAAAGACGCAAAAAGAAGTCGCAGATCTGCTTGGCATTTCCCAATCTTATATTTCCAGACTGGAAAAGCGCATCATCAAGCGGCTGCGCAGGGAGATCGTGCGGCTCGAAACATAGCATTGTCAAGGCGGAAAAGTTTTTTTATTTCGGGAAGCGGCGCATAGTCAGGGCGCGAAATGTGAATCATCTTAGAGAGAGGAACAGTTTCAGGAGGATGATCACATGGCGCTTAATAAGGTAGAGATATGCGGGGTGAACACGTCAAGGCTTCCGGTGCTGACGGAAGACGAAAAGGAATTTCTGTTCGAACGGATCCGGAAAGGGGATGAGAATGCAAGGGAGCTGTACATCAAAGGCAATCTGCGGCTCGTGCTCAGCGTGATCAAACGTTTTGGAAGCAGCAGTGAAAATGTGGACGATTTGTTTCAGATCGGCTGTATCGGTCTGATGAAAGCCATCGACAATTTCGATACAAGCCTTCAGGTAAAATTTTCGACGTATGCGGTACCGATGATCATCGGAGAGATCCGACGCTATCTGCGGGATAACAATTCGATCCGGGTCAGCCGCTCCCTGCGGGATACTGCATACAAGGCGATCTATGCCAGAGAGAGCTATACGAAAAAATATCTGAAGGAACCGACGATCGAGGAGATCGCGGGGGAGATCGGGATCCCGAAGGAGGATGTGGTCTATGCCCTGGATGCGATCCAGAGTCCGGTCAGTCTGTACGATCCGGTCTATACGGAGGGCGGAGATGCCCTGTATGTGATGGATCAGATCAGTGACAAGAAGAACCGGGAAGAGAACTGGGTGGAGAGCATCTCGTTAAATGAGGCGATGCAGCGGCTCGATGAGCGGGAGAAGCATATCATTCACCTGCGCTTTTATGAGGGAAAAACGCAGATGGAGGTGGCCTCAGAGATCGGGATCTCGCAGGCACAGGTGAGCCGGCTGGAAAAAAATGCGCTAAAGAGCATGAGAAGCTATCTGACCGGCTGATGAAATCATCCGCATTTTTTCCGGCAGTCCTCTTCCTTGACATCGACGAGGATGATATCGCTTCCGATCTGGACGATGCACCGCCACGGGATCACGTACTCGAAATCGCGGCCGAGAAACCAGCACAGGCGTCCCGGCCCTGGGACGATGATGGCGAGCACGCAGCCGGTACGGCAGTCGATCTCCAGATCCGTGATACAGCCAAGGGAGCGGCAGGTGCAGATATTGATGACTTCCTTCTGTCGCAGCGCACACAGGCGGACAGGCTTAGGCTTATCACAGCCACAGCCGTGTGGAGAACCGAATTTTTCACCCAAGGGGCATGCTCCTTTCTTAAATAAAGCATCGACTGTAAGCAGAAGTGGAATGTGAAGGCTTGCGGTCGGCGCTTTTTTTATACCTATTATAATGGTATGTAAGGAATGGGGAAGTGTGCGCCGCGCGATGTGGTAGGAGATAGTTCAGTGACTACCGGAACTGGCGCGGTTAGCACCGCGCGATGGTAGGCACGGCTTCGCCGTGCAATGGCTTGACAGTATTTTCTCTTTCCGTTATACTCAGGGGTGAGATTTCGGGGAGCCGGAGTGTGTTTGCAGGACCGGGGACGTTCTTGTTTGGCATGCCCCAGGGGGTAAGGAGGAAATGGCATGAAATGTCCGTTTTGTAATCAGGATGATACGCGTGTAGTAGATTCCAGACCGGCAGATGACAACAGCTCGATCCGCCGGCGGCGCCTGTGTGACGCCTGTGGAAAGCGTTTTACGACTTATGAGAAAGTGGAGACGATTCCGCTGATTGTGATCAAGAAGGATCAGACGCGGGAGCGATATGACAGAAGAAAAGTAGAAGATGGCGTGATGCGTGCCTGCTATAAGCGCCCAACCCCGATTCAGAAGATCCGGGAGATGATCGACGAGGTGGAGATGGAGATCTTCCGGCGCGAGGAGAAAGAGATCGAGAGCAAGGTCATCGGGGAGATCGTGATGGACCGGCTAAAGGATCTGGATGCCGTTGCCTATGTGCGCTTTGCTTCCGTATACCGGGAGTTCAAAGACTTAAATACGTTTATGGATGAGCTGAAGAAATTTCTGAACTGAACAGGCGGTGCATGAAAGAGGCAGTTACCGAATCATGCACGGAAAAAAGAAGAAACGATACAGTACAGGTGATTATATTGAAAAGAAAAATCGAGCAGTTGCTCAATGGAAAATTTGAATATAGCGCACCGCCGCTTGTGATATTGCCGGAGGAAGTGACCGTGAAGGTCGAGCCGGGCGAAGTGATGCGCGGGACTTTGTGGATAGAAAGCCCGGACGGGAAAAAGGTCAGGGGCTTTCTTTATTCGTCTAATCCGCGGATGATCTGCGAGCCGAATGAATTTCAGGGGATCAAAAATGAGATCCACTATCAGGTGGACGGAAACGGGTTTCCGGAAGAGGAGGAAGAGCATGGTGCGTTTACGGTGTGCTCGGACCGGGGAGAGTATACGGTTCCGTATACACTGATTGGCCAGAAAAAGCAGCAGGATGAGACCGGGGCGCTCCCGTTTGCGCATCCACAGGATCTGACCGCACTGGCAGAGCAGGATTTTGCAGGGGCATACCGCATCTTTATCAGCCGGAGCTATCGCGAGATGCTGCGTGCGCAGGCACCGGAGCTTCTTGCGCTTTACGATGCGCTGGCCGTGCCGGATTTCAGCTATCAGACGATGGAAGAGTTTCTGACCGGGGCGGGCTATAAAGAGCCGGTCAAGATCTCGGTCGACCGTGAGAGCATCGTACTGGATGATATGCGGGAGACCATCGGGGAAAAGCTGCAGATTACGAGAAGCCAGTGGGGATTCCAGAAGATCACGGCAGAGTCAGATGCAGAATTTCTCCGCCCGGAGCGCCATACGATGACGACGGATTCCTTTGCGGGAAGTACCTGTGAGCTGAACCTCATCGTCGATTACGATCACATGCATGCCGAAAAAAACTATGGAAAAGTCACACTGTCCACACCGTACCAGAAGCTGTGTATTGAGGTGACGGCGGAAAAGCATACACAGTCCGCTTTGCGCCGTCAGCGCCATATCTGCCATCTGATGCAGAAAAAGCTGGAGCAGCTCTATGTCAGCTTCCGGCTGAAAAAGATCTCCTTATCTGACTGGGTGGAGCGTTCCACACAGGCGATCAGCACGTATAAGAGTTCCGGAGGGGATGACCCGTTTGCGGATCTGTTTCTGATCCAGCTTTATTTTGCAGATGGAAAGAAGCAGAAGGCGATCCATCTGCTCGAGAGCGTGACGGAGCACAAAGAGCGGCTGCGCACGCCGGAGCAGTATGGATTCTATCAGTACCTGACGACCTTTTTTTACCAGGAAAATTCGTATGTAGATCAGGTAGAAGAAGAGATCCGGGGACTGTTTTACCGGGATCAGACGAACTGGAAGCTGCAGTGGATTCTGCTCTATCTGCAGGAGTCGCTGCTGAACGACGATGCGGCCAAATACGAGGCGGTCGCAGATCAGTTCCGCTATGGGTGCCGCAGCCGGATTATGTATCTGGAGGCATACCAGATTTTGTGCGACAATCCGTTTATGATGCGGCACATTGGAAGCTTTGAGCTGCAGCTTTTGCGGTTTGCGACCCGGAATGGAGTGATGTCCCAGGCGCTTTTGCAGCAGACGGCGAATCTCGTGGCGCATTATGGAAAATATTCACCGCTGTTGCTGGAGGTACTGGAGGAAGGATACCGGCACACCCCGGAGGTCGAGGTGCTGCAGGGCATCTGCCAGCTGTTACTGCGCGGGGAACGGCGGGATCAGGATGCATTTACCTGGTATGAAAAAGGCGTGAACGCGGGTCTTCGCATTACCGGGCTGTATGAGGCATATATGGAGTCCATGGAGCATCCGGCTCTGTCTGCGATGCCGCAGATCATCCGGATGTATTTTGCCTATGATACGACACTGGATTACCGGAAACGCGCGGCAATTTACCGGGAGATTACAGAGAAGAAGGAGGAAGATCCACAGACGTTCCGCACGTATCGGGCTGCGATGGAGAAGTTTGCCTCCGACCAGCTCGAGATGGGGCGTTTTACGGACGACCTTGCAGTGCTGTACCGCACCTTCCTGCGCAAGAGCATGCTCACGCGCCAGATGGGTGAGCAGCTGATCCGGCTGCTGTTTTCCTACGAAGTGACGTGCACATCTCCTGAGATCTGCAGTGTGACGGTGCATTCCCCGCGGTTTGTACAGGAGCAGTCGGCGGTGCTTTCCGGAGGAAAGGCACGGATCACCTTATACGATCCGGACAGTGTGCTCGTGCTCGAGAACCGCGCCGGAGAGCGGTTTACCGCAGAGGGACTGCTCGCACAGAAGAAGCTGTTTGACAGTGATCCGATGCTCGAGTGGTGTATGCAGCTCGTGCCGGATGCGGTGGGCATTGTGCTCTTTGCCTGCTGTAGCTGTATGAAAGAGCACCTTGTGAACCGGAACTCCATGCCGTATCTGACGAAGGGTTGCGAGCTGGAGCTGTTCACCGATGCATTTCGGCTGCAGCTGCGTGCAGCGGTATTGCACTATTATTCGGAGCATGTAAGAGACGATTCCCTTCCGGAGTTTCTGGATCGGATCGCATATCTGGACTATGTGAAAGCAGACAAGGCCGCTCTGATTACGCTGCTCGCGGAAGAGGGACTGTGCAAGGACGCGTTTTCTCTTCTGGATATGTACGGGGCGGAGGGGATTCCGCTCTTGCAGCTGGTGCGCATTTGCAGCCGGATGATTCTTGATCTGGAATTTGCGGAGAATCCGATGCTGCTGTCGCTCTCGGCTTACTGTTTTGAAAAAGAAAAATACAATGATAAGCTGCTCCGGTATCTCCTCCTGTATTATGAAGGACCGATTGAGCACATGCTGCAGGTATGGGAGGCGGCACGCGGCTTTGAACTCGACACGCTGATGATCGAAGAAAAAATCCTGATGATGGTTCTGTTTACCGGCAGCCATACGGAAGGATCGGAGCCGGTCTTTGAGTCCTATGCGAAAAAGATGGGAAGGCGGAAGCTCTGCCGCGCATATCTGAACCTGAAGTCCTATGAATACTTTGTGCGCGGGATTCCGGTGGCAGATGTCGTATTCCGCTATCTCGAGCGGGATTATGCCTATGTGATGGAACAGAAGCTGCAAGAAGAGCAGGAGGAAGTATGTCGTCTTGCGTTGTTGCAGTATTATTCCACGCAGGTGGAACTGACCGGGCAGCGGCGGGCGTATGCATCGCAGCTTCTGGAGGAGTTCAACCGCAAGGGGATGCGTTTTGCCTTCTGGAATAAATTTGACCGGGAGCTTCTGGCACCTTATCAGATGGAAGGGCGGGTGTTTGCCGAGTATGTCGGCAATCCGGACAGTACGGTGACGATCTGGTACCGGCCGAACGGGTCGGAAGAGGAATACCGCAAAGAGACGATGAAAAACTGTTTTGAGGGCATTTTTGTGCGGGAGTTTACGCTCTTTTACGGCGATGAGGTAGAATGCCGTATCGAGGAGGAGACCGGAACGGAGCGGAAAAAGACGGATGAGCGGGTACTGAGCCTTCGCAGGGAGGAGCAGACCGGGGCACCGTGGTACGATCAGGTGAACCGGATCGCAAAAGCGCTCAAAGAGCAGGATCTGGAGACGGCAGATACGGAGCTGGATAATTATCTGTTGCTGTCCTATCTGGCAAAAGAGCTGTTTCCGCTGATCTGATCGAAACAGACCGGGCAGGGAATCTGAGGGAACAGGAATAAGACAGGATACGAAGGCGGTGATATTATGATACAGGCATCAAATGAGCTCATTCTTGGAATTGAGCTGAATGAGGAATACGCGCAGCTGACGTACTTTCATCCGTCGGTAAAGGAGCCGCTCACCCTGAGCTTTGAGCCGGATGCGGAGCAGTATCTGCTGCCAATGGCGATGCGAAAGGATGCGGGCGGCAAATGGGAGCTGTGGGATGGCACCGGGGAGACGGCTGCCACACAGGTGACGGATCTGTACCGGAAGTTGCAGACGGAGGATGAAATCGAGACCGGGGCAGAGCAGATTTCGGCGGCGGAGCTGCTGGCGGAATACTTTGCCGCATGCATCGGGCGGCTGAAAGTGCTTACGGCCAACGCGCAGTTGCAGGTGATGGTCACGGTACGGACGCTGACCGAGCGGTGGAGCAATTTGATTGTGCAGGCGTTGGAGCGCAACGGGCTGGATCGGAAGCGGATCTATCTGCAGGACTATCTTTCCTCCTTTTATTACTATACAGTGAATCAGAAAAAAGAGCTGTGGAATCATGACGTCGCACTCATCGAATATGTGGATGAGGCGATCGTCGGCTATATTCTTCACATTGACCGGACGACACGGCCGGCGATCGCACGTGCCACAGAGGTAGCGCGGCAGCCGGTAGGCGCGGACATCCGGGGTGAGATGGAGGAAGCGGACTGGAACAAAGAACGGGACCGTCTGTTTTTTGAACTGCTCAAGAAGCTGTTTGAACGCCGGACGGTGACGGTCAGCTATCTGGTCGGGGATTATTTTGGCAAAAGCTGGGCGGAGCGCTCGATCCAGTACCTTTGCTTCAAGCGGCATGCCTATCAGGGGCAGAACCTTTATTCCAAGGGAGCCTGCTATGCGGCGATGGAGCGCGCGGGCCTGATCGCGGAGCGTGGAATTCTGTTTGGCGGCAGGGATATGATACAGGTGAACCTGCAGATGGAGATGCGGATCCGCGGCAAGGAGCAGATGTATCCGCTGATCAGTGCCGGGATGAACTGGTACGAGGCGCATCACGTCTGTGAATTTATTCTGGATGATGAGCGGGAGATCCGCATTACCTCACAGCCGATGGCAGAGGGGGATCCGATTGTGCATATGATGCGGCTTCCCGGGCTGCCACACCGTCCGCCGCGGGCGACCAGAGTGCGGATGACGGTCTATTTTTCCGCGCCGGGCTGCTGCCATATCGAGGTGGAAGATCTCGGGTTTGGCGAATTTTACCGCTCGACCGGCATGGTCTGGAAGCGGGAAATCAAGTTTTGAAAGGTTGGATGATCTATGAGCTATGATCTGTGCCTGCTTCCGCAGGCGAAGAAGCCTTATTATATAGAAAATATCCGGATGAATGTTTACTCTCTGGAGGAGCTGTGCTTTTATCTGTACAACAATGCCTGTCTGATCGATGAATCGCTGCTCAATGAGCGGCTGCTCGACTGGCTGCGGGATGAGCTGGGACTGACCAGGCTGTACCGGCAGCTCTACGACCAGCTGGAGAAAAAGGACGGGATCGGATTTCTCGTGCTTCCGATTTTCCGGGAAGCTGGCTATCTTACGACGAGTGCCATGCGTGAGTATCAGGAACAGCTTCAGAAGCTGGAAGTGCAGTCCACCGATATGAAGCAGAAGCTGCGCGGCGATTACCTGGTCAAGGAGCGGATGTACGGGCGTGCGGTATCTGAATACCGTGAGATTTTGAAACGGAAGAATCCGGGAAAGCTCGGGGTGCAGTTTTATGCGGCGATCTGGAATAATTTAGGGGCGGCTTACGCGGGCATGCTCGATTTTCAGCAGGCGGCGGACTGTTTTTTAGAGGCATATCATCTCACGCAGACGAAGGAGACGTTCCGCAAGTATATCAGCACCCTTCCACTGTTTTTATCCGAGGAAGACTATCAGAAGCGGCTTACCGAGCTGAACGCAGATCCATATCTGGTCCAGAAGATCCAGGAGTACAACGCGAAAATGTGTACGTCGGAAGAATATCTGGAGGAAAAGGAGCGCATGCATAAACGGGATCGCGGTGAGGTCGTACAGGAACTAAAGGAACAGTATTGCAGAAGTACAAAAATATGAGGCTTGCGTATCGGAGAAGAATCATGTATACTTTAGGCGTTTGTAAGAGGAAACAGGGCAGTGCAGGCTGGCCGATCGATACGACAGACAGGAGAGAATACAGATGAGACATTGTGAAATTCATGAGCAGAAGGAGATCACCGACAAGTTAAGAGAGGAATGCGGGGTCTTCGGTATTTATGATTTTTCGGGCGAAAATGTAGCTTCCACGATTTACTATGGACTGTTCGCTCTGCAGCATCGCGGTCAGGAGAGCTGTGGAATCGCGGTGAGCGATACAAAGGGACCGAAGGGCAAGGTACTCTCGCACAAGGGAATGGGACTGGTCAATGAGGTATTTGACAGTGAGAGCATGGAAAAGCTGAAGGGTGATATCGGCGTCGGGCATGTACGGTACTCCACCGCAGGCGGAAGCACGCGGGAGAATGCACAGCCGCTCGTGCTGAACTACATCAAAGGAACGCTGGCCCTCGCGCACAACGGCAATCTGATCAATGCCCCGGAGCTGCGGGATGAGCTGGCACATGACGGTGCGATTTTCCAGACGACGATCGACAGTGAGGTCATCGCCTATCATATCGCGCGGGAGCGGGTACATACGCCGTCTGTCGAGTGCGCAGTCGCAGGAGCGATGAAAAAGATCCGTGGCGCGTATTCTCTCGTGGTCATGTCTCCGCGGAAGCTGATCGGTGCGCGGGATCCGTTCGGGTTCAAGCCACTCTGTATTGGCAAGCGTGAGAATGCCTATATCCTGGCTTCGGAATCCTGTGCCTTAGATACGATCGGTGCGGAATTTATCCGGGATGTGGAGCCGGGCGAGATCGTGACGATCACGCCGGATCACGGCATTCAGTCGGATCGGAGCATGTGCTTTTCTGCGGAAGAGCAGCATAAGACAGCCCGCTGTATTTTTGAATATATTTATTTTGGACGCCCGGACAGCTATATGGACGGCGTCAGCATTTACCACTCCAGAATTCAGGCCGGCCGCTACCTTGCGATGGATTCACCGGTCGAGGCAGATCTCGTCGTCGGCGTACCGGAGTCCGGAAATGCAGCGGCGCTTGGATATTCTCTGGAATCCGGCATCCCGTATGGCACGGCGTTTGTGAAGAATGGCTATGTCGGCCGGACGTTCATCAAGCCGAAGCAGAGCAGCCGGGAATCGAGCGTGCGTGTGAAGCTGAACGTGCTGCGCGAGGCGGTAGAAGGAAAGCGTGTGATCATGATTGATGATTCGATCGTGCGCGGTACAACGAGTGACCGGATCGTGCGCATGCTGCGCGAAGCCGGAGCAAAAGAAGTCCATATGCGTGTCAGCTCCCCGCCATTTCTGCATCCGTGTTACTTTGGCACCGATGTCCCGGAGCGTGAGCAGCTGATCGCCCACAACCGTTCGATCGAGGAGATCCGCCAGATCATCGGGGCAGATTCCCTTGGCTATCTGAGACTGGAGCGTCTCTCAGAGATGGTTGACGGCCTTTCGATCTGCCGTGGCTGCTTCACCGGGGAGTACCCGCTGGATCCGCCGACGGAGGACATCCGGGGAGAGTACGATCGATAGGTTAAGCGAATGATGGCCTGAATGAATGTAAGAGACATATTTTGCAGTGCGTTACTTTGGGCAGACATGCCTGATGACAATATAAAGTAAAAAAGTGATGTGAGCCATTCGGTGAGTGGAATGGCCTTACAGAAAAAAGGAGAATTCTCATGAGTACAGACAGATATCAGAGCCCGCTTTCAGAGCGGTACGCAAGCAAGGAAATGCAGTACATTTTTTCTCCGGATATGAAGTTCCGGACATGGAGAAAGCTTTGGATCGCACTGGCGGAGACCGAGAAGGAGCTCGGACTGGACATCACGGACGAGCAGATCGCAGAGCTGAAAGCACATCAGGATGATATCAACTATGAGGTGGCAAAGGAGCGCGAGAAGATCGTCCGTCACGACGTCATGTCTCATGTATATGCTTACGGCGTACAGTGTCCGAAGGCAAAGGGAATCATCCATCTGGGAGCGACGTCCTGCTATGTCGGTGACAATACGGACATTATCGTGATGACCGAGGCGTTAAAGGTCGTAAAGAAAAAGCTCGTCAATGTCATTGCGCAGCTCGGTGCATTTGCCGATAAGTATAAGGATCTTCCGACACTTGCATTTACCCATTTTCAGCCGGCACAGCCGACGACGGTAGGCAAGCGTGCGACTCTTTGGGCGCAGGAGTTTGTGATGGATCTGGAAGATCTGGAGTACGTGCTCTCCGGCATGAAGCTGCTCGGCTCCAAGGGAACGACCGGTACACAGGCAAGCTTTCTGGAGCTCTTTGACGGAGATCAGGAGACGATCGACAAGATCGATCCGATGATCGCGAAGAAGATGGGCTTTACATCCTGCGTAGCCGTATCCGGACAGACGTATTCCAGAAAGACCGACACGCGCGTACTCAATGTGCTCGCAGGCATTGCGGCGAGCGCACATAAGATGTCAAACGACATCCGCCTGCTGCAGCACTTAAAAGAGGTGGAGGAGCCGTTTGAGAAGACACAGATCGGATCGTCTGCGATGGCATATAAGCGCAACCCGATGCGCAGCGAGCGGATCGCATCGCTGTCCCGCTACGTGATCTGTGATGCCTTAAATCCGGCGATCACATCCTCCTGCCAGTGGTTCGAGCGTACGCTGGATGATTCCGCGAACAAGCGTCTGTCGATTCCGGAGGGATTCCTCGCGATCGATGGCATTCTGGATCTGTGCCTGAATGTCACCGACGGACTGAAAGTCTATCCGAAGGTCATCGAGAAGCATCTGATGGCAGAGCTGCCGTTTATGGCGACCGAGAATATCATGATGGATGCGGTAAAGGCAGGCGGAGACCGTCAGGAGCTGCATGAGCGCATCCGTGAGCTTTCCATGGAAGCAGGCCGCAACGTCAAGGAGGAAGGAAAGGACAACAACCTCCTCGAGCTGATCGCCGCAGACCCGGCCTTCAATCTTACTTTAGACGAGCTGAAGCAGTCCATGCATCCGTCCCGCTACATCGGTCGCTCCAAAGAGCAGGTAGAGCGCTTTTTGCAGACCGTTGTGAATCCGGTGCTGGAGGCAAATAAAGAGCTGCTCGGCGTGACGGCGGAGATCAATGTCTGATGTGTGGCGGTATCTGCGAGGGACAATGGAAGGAATAAGATAGAAAGACGAATAAGAGTAGAGGGGAATACAGAGATTGCAGCAAGAGTGGTGTCTGTATTCCTTTTTTATTTGGACAAAGGAGTGGTTTTGTGGTAGGTTATAGCTATGGAAATAATTTGGAAAAGGGGTGATTTTCATGATGTATCCATTTATGACATTGAATGATGATACGGAGATTACACATTCAGAAATGAAATCGGATGGAAAAGTAAAGGTATATATTGAGACTCCGGATGATTTTGGCGGGTTTCATAACGCGACCTGTTGGCTGCCGGATTATATCTGGGAAGATATTCAGGGGTACTCGGATACAGAATTGGCTTATTTTAAGCAATTGATTCGAAATAATGCGCATCTTATCATTGAATTTTCGCAAGAGGGAGGGATCTTGAATGCCGCAAATTCTTAGAATTGGGCCATACAGCATCTACTTCTGGTCAAATGAAGGAAATCCATTAGAGCCGGTGCATGTTCATATTGCAGAAGGACGAGCAAATGCTTCAGCAACTAAAATTTGGATTACAAGTACTGGCAGGGCAATTCTTAGCAATAATAATTCAAAGATTCCAGAGAAAGTGTTAAGTCGATTGATACGATTGGTAGAAGCGAATAGTGCGGAGATTATAGAAGAATGGCTGAATCGATTTGGCGAAATAAAATATTTTTGTTAGTGGAGCAATATATAAAATGAACAAGCAGGAAATTTACGATTATTTACAGGAAAATAGCATCTGGCATGAGATCACCGAGCACAAGGCCGTCTACAATATGGCAGATCTGGCCGAGGTGCCGTGCCCGTACCCGGAGGCAGATGCGAAAAATCTGTTCGTGCGGGACGACAAGAAGCAGAATTACTATCTGATTACGGTAAAAGGTGAGAAGCGGGTAAACTTAAAGGCGTTCCGGAAGGCGCAGGGGACGCGGAACTTAAGTTTTGCATCGTCAGAAGATCTGATGGAGCGACTCGGACTGATTCCGGGTGCAGTGACACCGCTTGGGGTGCTGAATGATGAGACAAAAAATGTGAAAGTCTATATCGATCAGGATCTTTTACAGGAACCGGGGCTGGTCGGCGTACATCCGAATGAAAATACGGCGACGGTGTGGCTGAAGACAGAAGACCTGATCCGGATCATCCGGGAGCATGGAAATGAGGTTGTGACGTTTACATGCGAGGAAGCGTAAAATGAATATCAATCTGGAATACTACAAATTTTTCTATTATGCGGCGAAATGTGGCAGCATCACGCAGGCCGCGGAGGCGCTCTCTGTCACGCAGCCGGCGGTCAGTCAGGCGATCCGCGCACTTGCGAAAGCACTTGGCACGGAGCTTTTTGTGCGTAATGGGAAGGGCGTGCATCTGACACCGGCGGGCGAGGTGCTCTATGACTATGTGAAACGCGGCTATGAACAGATCCAGATGGGCGAGCGTAAGGTGCTGGAGATGACGAATATGGAGACCGGCGAGATCCGGATCGGTGCGAGTGATATGACCCTGCAGTTCTACCTCCTGCCGCATCTGCAGCGCTTCCATGAGCGCTATCCGGGGATCCGGATCAATGTCACGAACGGGCCGACACCGGAGACGATGCATTATTTAAGTGAGGGAAAGATCGATTTCGGACTCGTGACGACGCCCCTGAGTCACCGAAAAGGCTTCCGGGCGACGCCGGTGCGGATGGTGCAGGATATCTTCGTCGCCGGTGAGCGGTTCCACGCCTTGAAAGGACAGACCATCCCGTGGAGCCGCCTGCGGGAGCTGCCGGTCGTCTGTCTGGAGAAAAACAGCAGCACACGCAGCTATGTGGACGAGTTTTTGCTGGCTCACGACGCCGCCCTGCACCCGGAGATCGAGCTGGCGACGAGCGACATGATCGTGCAGTTTGCCCTGCGTGGCCTCGGCGTCGCCTGCGTCATGCACGATTTCGCCGCCCCTTATCTGGCGAGTGGCGAGCTGTTCGAACTTCACTTCGAGACTTCGATCCCGGAGCGCGCGATGGAGCTTGTGACAAACGAAAAGCTGCCGCTGACCTCGGCGTCGGCAAAGTTTCTGGAGCTGCTGGAGATTCGAGGATCACTGATTTGAACGAAGATAAGCATTTCCACGCTTCCAGTGCGCGAAGTGGGCCCCGCAGCAAAGCTGCAGAGGTGGAGCGCGAATGTCTGCTTTATAATTAGCGTAAATTATATTTAATATAATAATTATTAATTTTACTTATGAAAGATTTTGTAGTATACTAAGAGCGTTGTGGGGCATGCCCCGTAAATGAGTTAGAAGGACAGCCGAAAAAGCGGCTGATTTCAGGAGGAAAAATTATGGTACAGGCAGTAGTAGGAGCCAACTGGGGAGACGAAGGAAAAGGCAAGATCACGGATATGCTTGCCGAGAAGGCTGACATTATCGTCCGTTTTCAGGGCGGTGCAAATGCAGGCCACACGATCGTGAACAACTATGGTAAGTTCGCACTTCATACCCTTCCGTCCGGTGTATTTTACAGCCATACGACAAGTGTCATCGGCAACGGTGTAGCACTGAACATTCCGGTGCTTTTTAAAGAGGTAAAGAGCATCGTAGACCGTGGCGTTCCGATGCCGAAGATTCTGGTATCGAACCGAGCACAGATCGTGATGTCCTATCATATTCTGTTTGACCAGTATGAGGAGGAGCGTCTTGGCAAGAATTCCTTCGGATCGACCAAGTCCGGAATCGCTCCGTTCTATTCCGATAAATTTTCCAAGATCGGTTTTCAGGTGAGCGAGCTCTTTGATGAGGAGCTGCTGAACGAGAAGGTACATCGTATCTGTGAGCTGAAGAACCCGATTCTGGAGTATCTCTATCACAAGCCGGTGCTCACTCCGGAAGGACTGCTCGAAGAGCTGCATTCCTACCGTGATATGATCGAGCCGTTTGTATGCGATACATCCGCATTTCTGTACAATGCACTGAAGGAAGGAAAGACCATCCTGCTCGAGGGCCAGCTCGGCTCCCTGAAGGATCCGGATCACGGCATTTATCCGATGGTTACATCTTCTTCCACACTGGCTGGCTACGGCGCAGTCGGCGCAGGCATCCCGCCATATGAGATTAAGAAGATTGTGACGGTCAGCAAGGCATATTCCAGTGCAGTCGGCGCAGGTGCATTTGTCAGCGAGATCTTTGGCGATGAGGCAGATGAGCTCAGAAGACGCGGCGGCGACGGCGGAGAGTTTGGTGCGACGACCGGACGTCCGAGACGTATGGGATGGTATGACTGCGTAGCTTCCAAGTATGGCTGCAGACTGCAGGGTACGACCGATGTGGCTCTGACCGTTCTGGATGTGCTTGGCTATCTGGATGAGATCCCGGTATGCGTTGGCTACGAGATCAACGGCGAAGTGACGACCGAGTTCCCGACGACCGCACTGCTTGAGAAGGCAAAGCCGGTCTACGAGAAGCTGCCGGGCTGGAAGTGTGACATCCGCGGCATCCAGAAGTACGAGGATCTGCCGGAGAACTGCCGCAAGTACGTGGAGTTCATCGAGAAGCACATTGGCTTCCCGATCACGATGGTATCCAACGGACCGGGCAGAGAGGACATTATTTACAGATAAATAAAGTTAGGAAAAATTCATTTTTCACGAGTAAGGAGAACCCCGCCAGTATATCTGCTGGCGGGGTTCTGACATGCTCACAGTTTTTAAGGGTATTTCAGTCATCGTTTCTTATCTGTAAAATCGTCCCCCTTTTCGCTTTTCCCGCTGAGCACGTGTGCGATGAGCATCATCGCGTAGAGCAGGCAGGGAAGAACGATGGTACAGCCGATGGCGGCCATGAGTACGCCCTTTGTAGCCGGGCTGGCCGTGATGCCGAGAATCAGGACGAGCAGATACAGGCCGATGAGGATCAGTGCGCCGATGAGTGCGACGATCCGTTTTATTTTTTTCCAGTTCATATGCAAATCCTCCGGGAATCTAAGATGTCTTTCGCTGAGTCGGATCCCCTGCGTTATTGTAAAAGTAATAAGCAGTGGGGGACTGGATTCTATGATAAACAGCCCTGACTGTTTCTGTCAAGTGAAAATCAAAAAACCGGGCAGTTCGCAGAGACAAAGAAATGCAGAAAAATACAGGAAAAGTTCGACAAATGGAAGGAGTTATGGTAAAATATAAACAATCTGTGCGTAAAAAATGAGTAAACAGTGGGAAAACTGACGGAGAATCGAACAGGGAGCTGGTGAAAGGCGTGGAACAAGAAGAAAATGAGATCCAAAGCAGGAGAAAGCGGCAAATGCGTGCCAGATGGGCAGTGTTTGCCTTTTTATGGTTCGGCATATGGATGCTTCTGATGCCATGGAAGGTATTTGCTGCGGGCGATGAGGAGCAGACGGTAAAGATCGGCTATTATCAGTCGCGTCTGTTTCAGGAAGGGGACGGGGAGACCTCCATGCGCAGCGGCTACGGCTATGAGTATATGCAGAAGCTGGCTTCCTATACGGGATGGCGGTATGAGTATGTGTCCGGGACATGGCAGGAGCTTTACCAGAAGCTTGTGAGCGGAAAGATCGACCTGATGAGCGGAATCTCTCTTGAAAAGGGGCGGACGGATGAGATCAGTTATCCGGATTATGAGATGCTGGAGGAGACTTTTTACATCTATAAGGACAGCGATGACAGTTCGATTAGAAGTGGAGATATCGCCTCTTTTTCCGGTAAACGGATCGGTGCGGTCGAGGATCCGAAAATGGAGGCAGCGCTGGATGCGTGGATTGGCGAATCCGGGGCGGATGTGACTGTGATCCAGTACTCCGGGATTGAAGCGTGTGCGAAGGCATTTAATGAAAATCAGATCGACGGCTTTGTAAGTGCGGATAATATCGTCTCCCCGTCTTCGTATGAAGGCATTACGCCGGTCGAAGTGATCGGAAAGGAGCCGTATTATCTCTGTGTGGCAAAGAACCGACCGGATCTGCTTGGCGAGCTGAACGCGGCACTTGCGATCATGAACAGCCAGGATGCGCTTTATCTGGACACACTGCGGAACAAATATTCAGCGGATACGTCTGTCCATGTGTTTCTCTCCAGGCAGGAGCAGGAGTGGATGGAGTCGCATCCGTCTGTGACCGTCGGTTATCTGGAAAAGTATCTTCCGTACAGTGATACGGATGCGGATGGCGGTGTGACTGGCCTTCTTAAAGATGTGGTGCCCGATCTGTTCGCGGCACTTCCGGGTGACTATGAGCCGGAGCTTTGCTATCAGGGCTTTCAGAGTCAGGAGGAGATGCTGAAAAAGCTGGAGGATGGCACGCTGGATTTTATCTTTCCGGTAGACGGAGAGACACCGTATGCAGAAAAGAACGGCTATCAGCAGAGCACTGCGGTCATGAGCGCCTCTTCTGATCTGGTGTACACGGGATCGTATACGGATCAGACGACCAGACGGATCGCAGTCAATCAGAACAATCAGCTACAATATCATTATACGGTTTCCAATTATCCGGATTCGGAGATTGTATACTGTGACAGTGTGGAAGACTGTCTGGAAAAAGTCAGGAAGAAAGAGGCGGACAGCACCATCGTCAGCTCGCTGCGGGTCGCAAAATATGCGCGGGAAGATTCGGGGCTTCAGCTTCTGCCGCTGGAAAAGACGAGCGAGATCTGTTTTGGCGTGCGCTATGGGAACAGCGAGTTGCTGCGTCTTCTGAATCACGGGCTGAGCATTTTGGGAGAGGGCTACGGACTGAACCATGCCTATCAGTACATCGGAGAGCTCATTGCCTATACGGCGACGGATTTTTTGCGGGAGCATCGGGGTGTGGTCTATCTGTTTATATTTATCGTGCTCGTCGGGGCTTTTCTGATGGGAGCGGTACGGTACCGAAGACTGAGTGCGATGGCAGAGCGGGAAGCAGAGCACAACCGGATCCTGAAAGAAGCACTGAGCCGGGAGCAGCAGGCAAGTCAGGCGAAACAGGCATTTTTAAACAACATGTCCCATGATATCCGGACACCTTTAAACGGGATTCTCGGGATCCTCGATATGAACGGGAAATGTACGGATCCGGAGCAGATCCAAAAGAACCGGCAGAAAGCACGGGCATCGATTTATCAGCTTCTGGATCTTGTAAACAATGTCATTGAGATGAGCAAGCTGGAAAGCGGGGTGGATGAACAGGAGCAAAAGCCGGTGAATCTGCTTTCGCTGACGGAAGAGGTGTGCGCACGGATCCGGCAGCACGCAGCGCAGGAAGGGCTGACGTTTACAAAGGAACGGATCGGGGCAGAAGATGGCTGGCCTGTGGTGTACGGGAATGAGGTGCATCTTCGGGAAGTTTTGATGCACATTCTGGAAAATGCGGTCAAGTATAATAAAAAAGGCGGCAGCATCGTCTGGTGTGACGGGCTGAAACTCATATCGGAGAAGGATGCGGTATACGAATGTACGATCACAGATACCGGGATCGGCATGACACCGGAATTTCAGGAGCATGTGTTTGAACCGTTTGCACAGGAAAAGAAGGATGCGAGGACGGTCTATCGGGGAGCCGGACTGGGGCTTGCGATCGTGAAGACGCTGATGGAACAGAAAAACGGTACGATTGAGCTGAACAGTGAGCCGGATGTCGGTACGGTGGTGCATATCATTTTGCCGCTTTCCATTGTTCCGTTGAAGGAGAACCAGAGCACGAAAGAGTCGCCGGATGCGGCGTTTGACATGACAGATTCCGAAGGGGAGCTTTCCGGACGGAAGCTTCTGCTGGCAGAAGACAATGAGCTGAATATTGAGATTGCACGTTTTATGCTGGAGGATGCCGGTGCGCAGGTGACTGTGGCAAAGGACGGTGCGCAGGCCGTAGATGCATACCTTTCAGAGCCGGAAGGGACGTTTGCGGCAGTGCTGATGGATCTGATGATGCCGGTGATGGATGGCTGTGAGGCGGCAAGACGCATCCGGGCAGCACATCGGGCAGATGCAAAACGGATTCCGATCATTGCGACGACCGCCTGTGTGTCAGATGAGGCGAGGACGGACAGCCGCAATGCAGGGATGAATGCATTTCTGGAAAAACCGCTGGATATGGAGCGGGTGATACGGATGATTGTGCATCTGGCCGGGCCAGATGGACGAATCGGGGAGAAGGCATGATGGAAAGAACGGAAATGGAAGACGGGAATCAGAGAACCGCGCAGGAGCTGAGCCAGGAGCGGATGTTTCTGGATGTCCTCTGCAGAGATTATACGAGTGTGTATTATCTGAATCTGAATGAGGATGAGGTCGAGGTGCTGAAAATTGCGTCGACAGCGAATGCAGTCCATGTGGTGGGCACGCAGCTGCGGCAGAAGCGGCGCTATTCGGAAGAGATGAAAAAATACTGTGAGTCTTATGTGGCGGATTCGGATAAGAGCGGATTTCTTGCGGCACTGGGCGGGGCGGCGATCCGGGCAAAGCTGGAGACGGCAAAACGTTTTGTCTATCGGTACCAAAGCGACCGGAACCGGGCCGGACATCAGTATTTTGAGGCGCAGGTTGTGCGTATTTCAGAAGAACAGTTTGACGGCACGGCCATTCTGGCATTCCGGCATATGGATGATGTGATTACCGCAGAAGAGCAGCACCGGCAGGAGCTGGCGAGTGCGCTTCAAAAGGAAATGCTCAGCAATGAGGTGCTGGTGGCGATCAGCAAGATCTATTACGCAATCTATCGGATTGATCTGACAGAAGATACGTATGAAGAAATATTCAGTGACAGCCGGGTAGAGCACCTGCAGGAAAAGACCGGCTGCGCTTCGAACGATATGATGCAGCTCTGCCAAGCTTTTGTCGTGCCGGAGTATCAGGGGAGGATGCGGCAGTTTTTTGACATTGCCACGCTTTCCCGCCGGCTGCGCAATGAAGATACCATCGCAGAGGAGTATCTGGCGAAGGACGGTAACTGGCATACGGCCCGTTTCATCACAAAGCGTCGGGGCGTAAATGGTGAGGTGACGCATGCGCTGTATGTGGCCCGGCTGATCAGCGACGCGAAGCGCCGGGAGCAGAACTGGATCGCGATTGCGGAGGAGGCCAACAAGGCAAATCAGGCAAAGACGGATTTCCTGCGCCATATGTCGCATGACATCCGGACACCGCTGAATGGTATTTATGGCATGATCGAGATCGCGGACCGGCACCGGGGGGATGTGGAGAAACTGCAGGAATGCAGGAGAAAGACATTAAGTGCGATGGATTATCTGCTCTCGCTTGTCAACAATGTGCTGGATATCGGCAAGCTGGAGACCGGTGAACTGGAGCTGGAGCACCGGCCGTTTGATCTGGTCACGCTGCTGCAAAAGCAGCTTCCGATCGTAGAGACACAGGCGACAGAAAACGGACTGATTTACCGGGGCGGTAAGGAGTACAGTACGATCCGCCATCGTTATCTCATGGGAAGCCCAGTACATCTGAACCGGGTTCTGATGAATATTTCCAACAATGCGATCAAATACAACCGCCGGGGCGGAAGCGTGCTGGTCTACTGCACGGAGCTCTCCAGTGATGACACGACGGCCGTGTATCAGTTTGTCTGTTCGGATACCGGGATCGGGATGAGTCAGGAGTTTCAGAAGCGGGCGTTTGAACCGTTCACGCAGGAAGGCAGGGAAGCTGTGACGTCCTACAATGGCTCCGGGCTCGGACTTTCGATTGTGAAGGAGATGGTCGCGCGCATGAATGGCACGATCGACCTGCAAAGTGAGGAAGGGGTAGGCACGACGTTTACCGTCACGATTCCGTTTGAGATCGATGGTACGATACATGAGAGCGGCGAAAAGGCAGAACAGACACCGGTCGATGTGAAAGGGTGGCATGCACTGCTGGCCGAGGACAATGAGCTGAACCGGGAGATTGCGCAGATCCTTCTGGAAGATGAGGGGCTGATCGTGACACCTGTGGGGAATGGAGCGGAGGCAGTACAGAAGTTTGCAGATTCCAGACCGGGAGAATATGACTTTATTTTTATGGATATTATGATGCCGGTGATGAACGGGCTGAAGGCAGCAAAGATGATCCGGGGACTGGACCGGGAAGATGCCAGGACGGTGCCGATCCTTGCGATGACGGCAAATGCATTTTCAGACGATATCCGTCAGAGTATCGAAGCCGGAATGAATCTGCATCTGATGAAGCCGCTGGATGCAGAGAAGCTTCACCAGAGCATTCAGACGCTGGCACTGGAACGAGGGCAGGGAAAGGAAGGATAGAGAAGCGTTGGAAGAGATTTCGCTGAAGGGAAAATTTTCTCTGGAGCTGATCAAAAAGGAGCGGTTTGCCGGATCCTTTTGCGGTATGCGCTATATGCTGATGATGGAAGATGGCAAGATGAAGGCGACCGTGTATCCGGAGCCGTACTGCTGGGAGGCGACGCCGGAAGAGCAAAAAGAGTCGGAGCTGTTTCCTCATACAAAAGAAGGGATTGATGAGATGGTCGCATGGCTGAATCAGAAGTACCGGGAAGCGTATGCGGAAGCTGCCCCAAAAGAGGATTAACGGAAAAAACGCTGCAATTCAGATTTGACAGTGAAATCAGAATTGCAGCGTTTTTATACATCATTATAATTGATACAATTTCGTATATTTCTCGCGGAAATACGTCAGAAGCGGCTGGGCGGAGAGCTCCTCGTGGCATACTTCGTGGAGTACTTCTTTTGGCAGGCGCAGTCCGCCGTAGCGGTGGATGTTTTCATTCAGCCAGTGGGTGATCTCTTTGATCTTTCCGGCTGCGAGCAGTTCATCAATGCTTCCGAGATCGCGCTCCACCGCCTGAAGGAACATGCCATCGTAGATGCTTCCGAGCAGATAGGACGGGAAATATCCAAACGAGCCATCCGACCAGTGCATATCCTGCAGGATGCCTTCGGCATCGTTGGCCGGAGTGATGTGCAGATACTGCTGCATCTTCTGGTTCCAGAGGGCCGGAAGCTCCTTTACCGGGACGTGGTCGCGGAAGATCGCCTGCTCGATCTCGTAGCGGATGATGATGTGAAGTGGATAGGTCACTTCATCGGCATCGGTGCGGATCAGGCTGTTTTTCACGTGATTCACTTCACGCACAAAGTCATCCAGAGAGATCCGTTTCAGCTCCGGGAGCAGTTCCTGGATCTGCGGATAGATTGGCAGCCAGAAATTGCGGTTGCGTCCGAGTACATTTTCAAAGAAGCGGGACTGGCTCTCGTGTACCCCCATGAACGGACAGTCATCGGCTTCTGTATTTTGGAGTGTGGAATCAACATTCTGCTCGAAGATGCCGTGTCCTCCCTCATGGATCGCGGAGAACATGGCGCAGAGCGGGTCATCTGGCTGGAAATGGTTCGTCACACGGACATCCTGTTTGGAAAATCCGAGCGTAAACGGATGCTCACTCTCAGCGACGGTGCCGGACTCCAGCGAAAAGCCGATGTAAGTGAGCAGCAGTTCCTGTACCTTTTTCTGCGCATCCGGATCATAGTAGCCTTTGAAGAGACTGCTATCCGGCTGAGGGGCGGCCAGAATCTGGTCGAGCAGCGGCACCAGTCCTTCTTTCAGCTCGGAAAAGACACGGTCGATCGAGGCGGAATCCATGCCTTCCTCATACTGGTCGAGCAGTACTTCATAAGTATCCTTTCCGGGGTCGGTATAAGCGCAGCGCTGAATCGTCTTATCGATGAGTTTTTCCAGATACGGGGCAAAGATCGAAAAATCAGCGGTCCGCTTTGCCTCGCCCCATGCCTGCATGGAGGCGGACTGCAACGAGATCAGCTCCTCGTAGAAATCTTTTGGAATGCGGCTGTTCTTTTCCATCTGCTTTTTCAGCTTTTTTACGGTATACTGCATGCCTTCAGAGAGCGCATCAAATTCCTCCGGCTGGCTTAAAGCCGTAAGCAGGGCGCGGAATTCTTCGGACGTTGACAGGGAAAAAGATTCAGATGAAAAATAAGTCAGGGTATCGGACATGTCCTGATATCCGTTTTTCGGGGTAGCAGTGTACAGATCCCAGCTCATCAGGGTCGTGGCACGGTTCAGGTGCCGGATCCGTCTGTAGAGGGCCTGAAACTGATCAAATGTTTGGCTCATGGGGAAATCCTCCTTTTTAAGTTCTAATGCGGACGTTCGGTGCAGGCCACAGACCCGCTGCCAAAGCAGCTCCTGTCTGTGGCTGATGGGCGCGGGTAGCGCCTGATGGCGCGCAGATCATAAGGAATCCTCCCGCAAACGGGTCCTTCCTTATGATATATTCCGCCCATCCCAAGGTGCTAATACAGTCCTTCGCAAATAAATTTGCTGCGTCCTGTCTTTGCACCTTGCTGCTGCGCTGAACTGGTTTTATCATATCATCCTTTGGGGCGGCGGGCAAGAAAAGCTTGCATTCTCTTCTTCTTTTTAGTACAATAAGCGGAAGGGCCTGCCGGAAAAGGCGGGTGATACAGATCGGAAAGGTTGGGAATACAAATGGAAGCATATCTGGATAATTCTGCGACGACACGCTGCCTGGAATCGGTGCGGGATGTGGTGTCAAAGACGATGCTGGAGGATTTTGGCAATCCGTCCTCAAAGCATATGAAGGGCGTGGAGTCGGAGCGTTATCTGAAGGACGCAAGAGAGACGATTGCAAAGACTTTAAAGGTGAATGAGAAGGAGATCTACTTTACGTCTGGCGGTACGGAGTCGAACAACTGGGCGCTGCTCGGCGGTGCATATGCGAACCGGCGTGCAGGAAAGCATATCATTACGACGGCGATTGAGCACGCAGCCGTGCTCATGCCATTGCAGTTTTTAGCGGAGCAGGGATATCGGATCACCCATCTTCCGGTCGATGAGCACGGGCATATCAGCCTTGCGGATCTGCAGGAGGCGCTGGATGAGGATACGATTCTTGTGTCGATTATGATGGTGAATAATGAGATCGGGGCAATTGAGCCGGTCACAGAGGCCGGAGAGATGATTAAAAAGTACAATCCGGACATTCTTTTTCATGTAGATGCGATTCAGGCATATGGCAAGCTTCCGATCTATCCGAAGAAGCAGCACATCGATCTGCTTTCTGTTAGCGGACATAAGCTG
Organism: Lachnospiraceae bacterium; assembly: GCA_029006155.1. GTDB lineage: Bacteria > Bacillota > Clostridia > Lachnospirales > Lachnospiraceae > Choladousia. The sequence continues at coordinate 9,588 of JAQXGF010000120.1, read as the reverse complement.
CACGGGCCGAAGGGCAGCGGATTTCTGTACATCAGTGAAAAGGCGAAAGTGAAGCCACTCATTTTCGGTGGCGGGCAGCAGCGTGGCATGCGCTCCGGCACGGACAATGTACCGGGAGCAGCAGGGCTTGCACAGGCGGTGAAGGAGACGTTTGCCCATTTTGAGGAAAATACCGCCCATTTCTATGCGATCAAAGACCGGATGATTGATGGTCTTGAGCAGCTGAGAGATCCTTCGACAGGGGAGGCATGGGCGATTGTACATTCGATGCGGGATGATGGCAGTGCGCCACATATCGTGAGCGCGTCATTTCCGGGTGTGCGCAGTGAGGTGCTGCTGCATGCGCTGGAGGACAGGCAGATTTACGTCTCATCGGGATCCGCGTGCTCATCCAACAAAAAGCTTCCGGTGAGCACGGTGCTCAAAGAAATTCACCTTCCGCAGGATCAGCTGGAGTCGACGCTTCGGTTCAGCTTCAGCCGCTTTACGACGGAAGAAGAGATCGATTATTGTCTGGATACCTTGCGCGAACTGCTTCCGGTGCTGAAGCGTTACGCAAGACACTAACATAACAGGAGGGAACATGTTTAAGACATTTCTGATTAAATACGGAGAGATTGCAATCAAGGGCAAGAACCGGCATCTGTTTGAGGATGCGCTGGTGCGTCAGATCCGCCATGCATTAAAAAAGTGCGACGGAGAATTTAATGTATACAAGGAGCAGGGACGGATTTACGTGGACTGCGAAGGGATGTACGACTATGAGGAGACCGTCGGACATCTGCAGCACGTGTTCGGGATCGTCGGCATCTGCCCGGTCATGCAGGTGGAAGACCACGGCATTGAGGAGCTCGGTGACAGTGTGATCGAGTTTCTGACGAATGTATATGATATTGATGCGCAGACGTTCAAGGTCAATACAAGAAGAGCGAACAAGCAGTATCCGATCGAGTCCATGGAGGTCAATGCGATTCTGGGCGGACGGATTCTGGATGCATTCCCGAATATGAAGGTGGATGTTCATCATCCGGAGATTCTGATTCACGTGGAACTGCGTGAGAGCGGCAAGATTTTCATTTATTCGAAAATCATTCCGGGACCGGGTGGCATGCCGGTCGGCACAAACGGAAAAGCGATGCTGCTGCTCTCCGGTGGTATCGACAGCCCGGTGGCAGGCTATATGATCTGCAAGCGTGGCGTGAAGCTGGATGCGACCTATTTCCATGCGCCGCCATACACGAGCGAGCGTGCGAAGCAGAAGGTCATTGATCTGGCGAAGAAGCTGACGCCTTATGCCGGCCCGATCAATCTGCACATTGTGAATTTTACTGATATCCAGCTCTATATTTACGACAAATGCCCGCATGACGAGCTGACGATTATCATGCGCCGCTATATGATGCGCATTGCAGAGCATTTTGCAAATGAGACAAAGTCTCTGGCGCTCGTGACCGGAGAGAGCATCGGGCAGGTGGCGAGCCAGACGATGCAGAGCCTTGCGGCGACGAATGAAGTGTGCTCCATGCCGGTATTCCGTCCGCTGATCGGCTTCGACAAGCAGGAGATCATTGATGTGGCAGAGAAGATCGATACGTATGAGACCTCAATTCTTCCGTTTGAGGACTGCTGCACGATTTTCGTGGCAAAGCATCCGGTGACAAAACCGAACCTGCATATCATTCAGGCATCGGAGAAGAAGCTCTCTGAGAAGATTGATGAGCTCGTAAAGACCGCTATCGAGACGACTGAGACTGTGTGGGTAGAGTAAGACAAAAAATAGACCTCGGCAATCACTTGCCGCGGCCTGCTTTTTGTAAGAGATATGTGAAACCGTAGATTAAATGATGTACGGAGCGAGTACCTTTAAGATATCGTCCATATTCTCTTCTGCGTGAATGTTCAGATTGATCGGCTTGGAGAGATCCAGGCTGAAGATACCCATGATGGACTTCGCATCAATGACGTATCTGCCGGATACGAGGTCGAAATCATTGTTGAACTTGGTGATGTCATTTACAAAAGACTTTACTTTGTCGATCGAATTTAAAGAAATCTGTACTGTTTTCATGTCGTTGTTCCTCCCATAATTGAGATGTCAGCGGGTTACACCCACATATTAACGGGTGCAATAGGAAAAGTCAAGCTGAAAAGCTACTAAGAAACTGTGATTTATTCGTGAATTTGCCGAATGGAGGCGGAAAAATGAGAAAAAAGGCTGCCCTGCATAACCTGGGCTGTAAAGTAAATGCATATGAGACAGAGGCCATGCGGCAGCTGCTTGAGGAAGCGGGATATGAGATCGTGCCGTTCGAGCCGGGCGCAGATGTCTATGTGATTAATACGTGTACGGTGACGAACATCGCCGACCGCAAATCCAGACAGATGTTGCACAAGGCGCACAAAATGAACCCGGATGCCATCGTCGTGGCGACCGGCTGCTACGTAGAGACAGCGGACGGTGCGGCAGAAAAAGATCCGGCGATCGATATCGTGCTCGGCAATAACCGGAAAGGGGAGCTGCTTGCCGTGCTCAGGGAGTATGAGGAACGCCAATGTGCAGAGCAGGAGGCATTTTCCGATAAAATTGACATCAATCATACAAAAGAATATGAGAACCTCCAGATCAACCGTACAGAAGCGCGCACACGGGCGGACATCAAAGTACAGGATGGATGCAATCAGTTCTGCACGTACTGCATTATTCCGTTTGCCCGCGGACGGGTGCGCAGCCGGGCGATGGACGATGTGCTGAACGAGGTGAGCATGCTCGCAAAGAGTGGCTGCCATGAGGTCGTTCTGACCGGTATCCATCTGAGTTCCTACGGTGTGGATCTCGGGACAAACCTGACCGAGCTGATTCAGGCGGTACATGGGGTGGAAGGTATCACACGGATCCGGCTTGGCTCTCTGGAGCCGGGCATTGTCACGCCGGAATTTGCACATACCTTATCCTCCCTTCCGAAGGTGTGTCCACATTTTCATCTCTCCTTGCAGAGCGGCTGCGATACGGTGCTGAAAAGGATGAACCGCCGCTATACGTCCGGGGAGTTTGAGGAAAAATGCCGGATTTTACGGGAGGCATTTGATCAGCCGGCACTGACGACGGATGTGATCGTCGGATTCCCGGGTGAGACGGAAGAGGAATTTGCGACGACGGTGGACTTTCTTACGCGGATCGGACTGTATGAGACGCATATTTTCAAATATTCCCGCAGACAGGGGACAAAGGCGGCTGTGATGCCGGATCAGATCCCGGAGTCTGTCAAGGGCGTGCGCAGCGACCGGTTGCTCGCGCTTGGCGAAGAGAACCGGACAAAATTTGAGCAGAGCTGGCTCGGAAAGCCGGTAGAGGTGCTCTTCGAGGAGCAGGTTACGATTGATGAGAAGCCGTATTTTGTCGGCTATACAAAGGAATACATCCGTGTGGCGATCCCGGCCGATCAGGATTATGCGAACCGGGAGCTGACCGGCATTTTACAGCCGGGACCGGCAGAACATGTATTTTTATTTACGAAAAAACCGGTTGAAAGAATGAAAAAGGAATGATATAGTTGAAAGGTACAAAAGTTTAGATAAGGGCGTGGAATGATGGCAGAGATTAATAACACACAATATTTTTCCTTTAACACGGACCCGGAGCTTCGTGTGAAAAAGGTATTCGACCTCGTGTACAACGCGATGGCGGAGAAAGGCTACAATCCGGTGAACCAGATTGTCGGCTATATTATGTCCGGGGATCCGACTTATATTACCAGCTATAAAAATGCGCGCAGCATGATTATGAAGGTAGAACGGGACGAGCTCGTAGAGGAGCTGCTCCGTGAGTATATCAAGAACCGGTCCTGGGAACCGGAGCAGGAATGATCCGGATCATGGGCCTTGATTTCGGTTCCAAGACCGTGGGGGTGGCTGTCAGTGATCCGCTTGGCATCACTGCACAGGGAATCGAGATCGTGCGCCGGACATCGGAAAATAAGCTTCGGAGGACACTGGCAAGGATCGAGGAGCTCGTGAAAGAGTATGAAGTGACGGAGATCGTGCTTGGTTTTCCGAAAAATATGAACAATACCATTGGGGAACGTGCAGAAAAATCACTGGCATTTAAAGAAATGCTGGAGCGCAGGACGGGATTGCCGGTCGTGATGTGGGACGAGCGCCTCACTACCGTAGCGGCGAACCGGACACTGATCGAGGGCGGCGTGCGCCGCGAGAACCGGAAGGATTATGTAGACATGCTGGCAGCCGTATATATCCTGCAGGGATATCTGGACAGCCGCGAAAGGACATCGAATGAATAAAAGAATAGAGTTTTGCCCGGACGGAGAAAATGAGACGGTCGGGTTCTTTGTTGTGGAAGAAACGAGAATTGCAGGCGTTTCCTACCTGCTGGTGACAGAATCAGAAGATGATGAAGAAGCGGAAGCTTATATTTTAAAAGACCTCTCAGAAGATGGAGAAGCTGAGGCCAGATATGTATTTGTAGAGGACGACGGGGAGCTGGAGGCAGTCTCAAAGATTTTTGCGGAACTGCTCGAGGATGTTGACCTAGAACTGTAACGAATACGACGAGATCAAATGAAAACATGTCGCTGTGTGACGCAGAACATAAATGCCCGGTAGCGGTCGCCAGATATCTACACAGGAAAGATGGCTTACTGCTTATGGGAACGGAAACTGACGGATACAGAATGCCGGAACGGTATTCTGCTCTTTACGTGGCAGATCACGTAGAAATGGAGGTGCAGATTGAAAAAAGCACAAAATATGAAACTAAAAGTAATTCCAATCGGCGGACTCGGACTGATTGGAATGAATATTACAGCATTTGAGTACAATGACAGTATTATCGTAGTAGACTGCGGAATGGCATTTCCGGAAAACGATATGCTCGGAATCGATGTAGTCATTCCGGATGTCACTTATTTGAAGGACAACATTGATAAGGTCAAGGGTATGGTATTTACCCATGGACATGAAGACCATATCGGTGCGCTTCCGTATATTCTGAGGGAACTGAATGTACCGCTCTATGCGACGAAGCTGACGATGGGCCTGATCGAGCGGAAGCTGACCGAGCACAATCTGATGCGCGGTACAAAGCGCAAAGTCGTAAAGCCGGGACAGTCGATCAATTTAGGGGAATTCCGGATCGAATTTATCAAGACGAACCACAGCATTCAGGATGCCGTCGCGCTGGCGATCTATTCTCCGGCCGGTATCGTGGTACACACGGGAGACTTTAAGGTCGACTATACGCCGGTATTTGGTGACGCCATCGATTTGCAGCGCTTTGCAGAGATCGGGAAAAAGGGCGTGCTGGCGCTGATGTGTGACAGCACCAATGCGGAGCGTCCGGGATTTACTGCATCCGAGCGGACGGTCGGACGCACGATCGACAACCTGTTTGCAGAAAATAAGGATCACCGGATCATCATTGCGACTTTTGCATCCAACGTGGACCGTGTGCAGCAGATCATTAATACGGCGTATAAATACGGGCGGAAGGTCGTCGTCGAGGGACGGAGCATGGTCAATGTCATCGCCACGGCTTCCGAGCTTGGCTATCTGAATATTCCGGACAATACGCTGATTGAGCTGGAACAGATGAAAAATTATCCGGACAACCAGATGGTACTGATCACGACCGGAAGCCAGGGCGAGTCGATGGCAGCTCTGTCACGTATGGCGGCAAATGTGCATAAAAAGGTAGTGATCAAGCCGGGCGATACGGTCATTTTCAGCTCGAACCCGATTCCGGGCAATGAGAAAGCCGTTTCCAAAGTCATCAACGAGCTTTATATGAAGGGTGCAAATGTGATTTTCCAGGATGTACACGTTTCCGGGCATGCATGTCAGGAGGAGATCAAGCTGATCTACACGCTGGTACATCCAAAGTATGCGATCCCGGTACATGGAGAATATCGTCATTTAAAGGCACAGGCGACGCTGGCAGAGAACCTTGGCATTGAGAAGGATCACATTTTCATTTTAAAGACCGGCGATGTGCTGGAGATGGATGACGAGAGTGCAAAGGTGACCGGACATGTGCAGACCGGATCGATTCTGGTCGACGGACTCGGCGTGGGCGATGTCGGAAATATCGTGCTGCGCGACCGTCAGCATCTGGCGGAAGACGGCATTGTGATCGCGGTGCTGACGCTGGAGCGTTATTCGAATCAGATTCTCTCCGGGCCGGATATCGTTTCCCGTGGATTTGTCTATGTGCGTGAGGCAGAGGATCTCATGGAAGAGGCACGCGAGATCGTGCAGACGGCGATGGAGGGATGTATCTCCCATCATGTCACCGACTGGGGCAAGATGAAGACGGCGATCCGGGATTCGCTTGGCGAATTCCTCTGGAAGCGCACGAAACGCCGCCCGATGATCCTTCCGATCATTATGGAAGTAGAGTAAGGCGGGATGGACATGAATCAGATCGAAACATGTACCGAATCGCTCGTTAAGGCGATTCAGGAGAGCCAGGAGTATCAGAGATTCTGTCGGGTGAGAGATGAGGTAAAAAAGAATCCGGAGCTTCATACGAAGATCGGCGCGTTCCGCCGTCATGTCTATGAGGTGCAGAATTCCAGAGAACCGCTCGATATGTACGGAGAGATGGAGCGCATTACGCGGGATTATGAAGCATTTCGCCGGGAGCCACTGGTGGAGGAGTTCCTTGAGAGCGAGCTGCGGGTCTGCCGGATGATTCAGAAGATCACGCTGCAGGTGACGCGGGCGGTAGATCTTGATACAGAAGAAGTGACAGCAGGTATCGAGCTGTAGGCAGGAGGAGACATGATCATACCGGAACGGATGTCGGTGTACATCAATTCTCTGGATACCGGGAACGGTACGTTTCTGGATGAGCTGGAGCAGGAGGCACTGCGGGATGACGTCCCGATTATCCGACAGGATATGCAGAGTTTTTTGAAGGTGCTGCTTGTGATGCATCAGCCAAAGCAGATCTTGGAGGTTGGCACGGCAGTCGGATTTTCGGCGCTTCTGATGGCAGCGAATACGGAAGACTGTCACATCACAACGATTGAAAAATATGAAAAACGGATCCCGGTGGCAAAGGAGAATTTCCGAAAAGCCGGTATGGAACATCGCATCACACTGCTGGAGGGGGATGCACTTGCGATCATGCAGGAACTCACCGGGACCTATGATATGATCTTTATGGATGCAGCAAAGGGGCAGTACATTCATTTTCTGCCGGATGCGCTGCGGCTTCTGCGCACGGGCGGCATTCTGATTTCCGATAATGTGCTGCAGGATGGCGATATCATCGAGTCCCATTATGCGGTGGAGCGCCGGAACCGGACGATCTACCGGCGGATGCGGGAGTACCTCTATGTGCTCAAGCATACGGACGGACTGTTAACCTCGATCGTACCGGTCGGGGACGGGGCAGCGGTGACGGTGAAGCAGAAGGAAGAGATTGTACTGCCGGAAGCGTGAGGAAAGACCCATTGCAGGCAATCCAATATGGTTTGGCAGCAAGAATGACAGCAGGATCTTGCGGCGATGTATCACGGACAAAGTATGGAATGTTGTTTATATAGGATAGAATAAGATGCTTTGTTGTAAGCAACGAGGTCAGGTATCACACTTGGCTCGTTGTCTGATAGTCCAGAAAAAGGTAGAAGAGGAAAAAGAAGAAAGACAGGAACAGAAAATAACTATGAGACATCCAGAATTACTGATCCCGGCGAGCAGCCTGGAGGTATTGAAGACCGCAGTCGTGTTTGGCGCAGATGCGGTATACATTGGCGGTGAAGCATTCGGGCTGCGCGCCAAGGCGAAAAATTTTTCGATGGAGGATATGAAGGAGGGCATTGCCTTTGCACATGAGCATGGCGTAAAGGTATATGTGACGGCGAATATTCTCGCGCACAATGGCGACCTCGCAGGTGTGGAAGCTTATTTTGAGGAACTGAAAGAGATCCGACCGGATGCGCTGATCATTGCCGATCCGGGTGTATTTGCGATCGCAAAGCGTGTCTGCCCGGAAATTGAACGTCATATCAGTACGCAGGCGAATAATACGAATTACGAGACATACCGTTTCTGGTATGAGCAGGGAGCAAAGCGGGTCGTTTCCGCACGGGAGCTCTCCATGGCAGAGATCAAAGAGATCCGGGCGCATATTCCGGATGATCTGGAGATCGAGACGTTCGTGCATGGAGCGATGTGCATTTCCTATTCCGGAAGGTGCCTTCTGAGCAATTATTTCACAGGCAGGGATGCGAATCAGGGTGCCTGCACCCATCCGTGCCGCTGGAAATATGCGGTCATGGAGGAGAGCCGTCCGGGCGAGTACCTTCCGATCGAGGAAAATGAGCGCGGGACGTATATTTTTAACTCCAAAGACCTGTGCATGATCGAGCACATCCCGGATCTGATCGACGCGGGCATCGACAGCTTCAAGATCGAAGGCCGGATGAAGACAGCGCTCTATGTGGCGACGGTGGCGCGGACGTATCGGAAGGCACTGGATGACTATGCAAAATCACCGGAGCTGTATCAGCAGAACATGAGCTGGTATCTGGATCAGATCTCGAACTGCACCTACCGCCAGTTCACGACCGGTTTCTTTTATGGAAAACCGTCGGCGGAAGCGCAGATCTACGACAGCAATACGTATATCAAAGAATATACGTATCTTGGCATCATCGGAGATACGAGAGCAGATGGCCGGGTGCGCATCGAGCAGCGCAATAAGTTCCTCGTCGGCGATCAGATCGAGATCATGAAGCCGGATGGAAGCAACGTCACGACGACGGTGCTTGGCATCGAAAATGAGGACGGCGAGGCGATGGAGAGCGCGCCGCATCCGAAGCAGGTGCTGTGGCTTAAGCTGGATGCACAGGCAGACCGGTATGATATTTTGCGGATGGCTGCGGAAAAGTAAGAAAAAAGAAAAAATTGGAAAAGCACTTCGAAGCGGGCTGGTGCATAAGATAGCATAAAACCGCTTAGAGGTGCTTTTTTGAAAACATTTAAAATGCCGCTTCTGGCTGAGCAGGAAAAGGAATATCTAAAGCGTTGCCAAATGGGAGATGTCGAGGCCAGAAATGCACTGATTGAGCACAATCTAAGGCTGGTAGCGCACGTGGCAAAGAAATATCAGTCGCCGGATCAGGAAACGGATGAACTGATTTCAATCGGAATTATCGGGCTGATCAAGGCGGTCATGACGTTTGACCAGGAAAAAAACAGCCGGCTGGCGACCTATGCGGCACGCTGTATCGAAAATGAACTGCTGATGATGCTGCGGGTCCGGAAAAAGAGGATGCGCGAAGTGTCGATGTATGAAAAGATCGGCACCGATCAGGAAGGGCGCGAATTGCGTCTGATGGATGTACTGGAGAGCCCGCCGCTCGACATTCTGGAGGATATGGAACGGGAGCAGAATCTGCGGCATCTTTCCGACTGTCTGGAACGGGTCTTAAGTGGCCGGGAACTGCAGGTCATCTGTGAGCGCTACGGGCTGCTGGGACACAAGGAGCGCACGCAGCGGGAGATCGCAAAGGAGCTTGGCATCAGCCGCTCGTATGTGTCGCGGATCGAGAAAAGGGCAGTGGA
>JAQXGF010000119.1 GCA_029006155.1 Lachnospiraceae bacterium | reverse complement strand
TTGATTTTTTGTTTTTGGATTTCATAGATTCCTTTCTAATTGGTCGCCGCTGTTTAGACCTGTGAGCCATCTTGCATGATGGGGCGACGGGAAAAAGCATCTGCCGGAAGTCCCCCGTAAGAGGAAGGGCAGATGCAGATCTTGTGGCAGACCGTGTGGTGAGTAAAACATGTATTCTTTCATTATATGATGTTGGAGTCAAAAGGTATTTTGCGGGTCAATAAGTCCTGATGTCATGCAAGCATGAAACGCATGACCTTTTGACCCTTGTATCATTATATAATGCAGAGAAAGCGGATTCAAGTGTGCCAGTAGCAGAAAAGTCTAAAAGAATTCTAAAGAAAGAGTAGTGATGTAATTGTCAGAAAATTCGAGAAAAAACGGAAAATAAAAAAACTTTAAAAAATTTGAAAAAACCACTTGCAATTCCAAAAAACTATGCTATAATAAGTCTTGCTTGTGAGGGAAACGAAAACAAAGAAACAAAACAAGCGACAATCAAATAAGCGCGATTAGCTCAGTTGGTAGAGCACCTGACTCTTAATCAGGGTGTCCAGGGTTCGAGCCCCTGATCGCGCACTGAAAGCACTGTTTTTGCGGACATGGAGCCGCGGGGACGGTGTTTTTTTTGCGCCTGTGCAGAAACCCAGTGTTTATGCGGGTTTGCGGGATTCGAACTAGCTGGCACCACCGAATGATTTCGGAGAAAATGGCGGAAAAGAGAGCCATTTTTTGTGTTTGGAAGGTCGAAATAAAAATTACTTGTATTTTTCTTTGATTCTCGTATGATATAAAAAGAGAAAAAAATTTAAAAATATCTGCCCCAGTATTATCTGTAGATTTACTGGGGATTGGAAGTCAAAGCGGATATTTGCAATCCGCTTCGCTACTTGCTCATAACCGAATGCTGCTTCGCAGCTTGATTCGGTTAAAATAATAGGAGGGATTTTAAAATGGCATACACAGAAAAGGAAGCCCGCGCACTTTTTGCGCAGCACGCAAAATATCCGCTCGGATTTTTTCCGACGCCGTTGCACCGGCTGGATCGGGTATCGGAGGAGCTTGGCATCGATTTATATATGAAGCGGGACGATTTTACCGGACGGAACCTGTTCGGCGGCAATAAGATCCGGAAGCTGGAATATCTGATCGGAGAGGCATTAGCAGAGCATGCAGAGTATGTATTCACCTACGGTGCGACGGAGTCCAACCACGCGATGCAGACGGCCGTTGCATGCCGCAAGGCCGGCCTGAAGCCGGTGCTTTACCTCACTGCGCTTGTCCCGGTCGATGAGAGCGATGTGCGCTCCAATCTGCTGCTGGATCAGGTGCTCGGCGCAGAGGTCCATATCGTGCCGATGCATGAGGGCGAGACGGAGGATGATGCGGATGAACGTGGTGCACAGCTGGCGGCAGCCCGTCAGAAGGAGCTGGAGGCACAGGGACATCACTGCTATGACATCCCGATGGGTGGCGCGAATCGAGTCGGATCCGTCGGATTTGCGGAGGGATTTGTGGAGCTGACCGAGCAGATGCAGGCACTTGTGAAACACGCGGACTACATTTATCATGCGACCGGCACCGCAGGCACGATGGCTGGCCTTGCAGCAGGCCGGAAGCTGACCGGCAGCGATACGAAGATCATCTCTGTAAACGTCAGCGAGAAGGATGATTCTTACCTGAATAAGGCAGCGAATCTGGCAAATGAAGTGCTGGATTTCCTCGGAGTTGCGCAGGATCTGCGCGTCGATGCGGCATCCGACGTAGCACGTGAGGGCAATTTCTATCAGCCGGGCTACGAGAAGCCGGGCAAAGAGTCGACGGAGGCGATCAAATATCTGGCTCAGACCGAGGGGCTCTTCATCGATCCGGTATACTCCGGCAAGGCATTTGCGGCGCTTCTGGCCCACGTAAAGAGCGGGAAGATCCCGCAGGGCAGTACCGTCGTATTCTGGCACACCGGCGGCGCGACGGCGCTGTTTGCAGAGCAGGAGATCGTGGGAGATCTGAGCACGAAGCTGATTTATGAGAAATAAGACAGGATTTTCGGACAGAAGATGTAATCACAGAGAATGTCTGGCTGAGAATATGCAGGAACTGCAGACTAGATTATCTGCAAAAGGAAAATAAAGGAAACGGTAGCAGAAGTGAGAAAAGGGCTTTTGCTGCCGTTTTTCTGGTTTTATTCCTGCGAAGCATTCCTGGAACAGAACCGGATTGCAAATATCCGTCTGCACCATACTGTCAGAATCCACAAAATTGCCCTCTCATTTTTAGTAAAAAGTAAAAGCGGTATTTTCTTGACAGAAACTTATGCAAAACGTATAATGAGGACAACAAAGTACACGTGTACGCAATAAAAAATATCCAATTCATGAACCGCATGAGGAGACTTCCGATCATGTATCAGGAGTGAGACAAAACATGGGGACTGGATAAAAACAGCGGAGAATTTGTTCCGCTTTCTTTTAAAAGAAAAATGTACACGTGTACGCAAATGCTTATGGACAAGCGGCGAAGCGGATCAGCAATGTTCGCTTTTGCCAACAAGAAGAAGGAGGAACTTCAACATGAAAAAGAAAACCATTAGCCTTTTGATGGCAGCATCCCTGGCAACAGCTTCTCTGGCTGGCGGAATCGTGAGCTTCGCAGAGGAATCCGACCCGATCACCCTTTCCGTGTGGGCACCGTTCACCGGATCGGACGGAGATGTGCTTCGTGAGATCATTGACAACTATAATGAGACGAACACCGACAACATCACCGTTCAGATCGACATTATGGACAATGCTACTTTACAGTCCAAGCTGCCGACCGCAGTATCGACCGGTACCGGTCCATCCTTCGTACTCGTAGGTATTGAGTTTTTGCAGCAGTATGCGAAAAATGGACTGATCGAAGACATCAGCGATTTCTGGGATACGACCGGTATTGATAAGAGCAATTTCTATGAAAACGTACTTGCAAAATCTTATATCGACGATACCCTGTACGGAGTTCCGATGCAGTACAACCTGCAGTATCTGTACTACAACAAAGACATTTTTGAAGCAGCAGGACTGGATCCGGAGACGCCGCCGACCACGCTGGATGAGCTGAAGGAAGATGCGATCGCATGTACCGATGCCTCTAAAAATCAGTATGGAATCGGCATTCCGTATGATTATGCTTCGTATTGCGAATATCTCTGGGCGAATGGTGGAGATGTCATCAGTACGGATGGAAAAGAGAATCTGCTGAATTCGCAGGAAAACATTGATACGCTTACCTGGCTGCAGGATTTGGCGATTAACGAAGGCGTATCGCCGGAGGGTCTTACAGCTGCAGATGCAGATACGATGTTCCAGGCTGGCCAGCTGGCTATGTACACGAGCGGACCGTGGAACATCAATGGTCTGACCCAGCTCGGTGTCAACTATGGCATCACGGCGATCCCGGCAGGCAGTGCAGGTGCATTCTCACCGGAAGGTGGATGCTCCTATATGCTGACCAAGGGCGCAGACGATGCAACAAGGGCAGCGGTTTATAAATTCATGGCATACTGGCTGTCAGATGCGACACTGAAAGAGTGGTCGAATCGCAATGGCTTCCCGGTATGGTCGTATTCCGTACTGGAAGATGAGGACATCAAGTCAAACGAGATCCTGAGCAATGTCTCCAAGGCATCTGAGATCGGAAGAGACTGGCATCTGAATCTGACGATCGGCAGCCAGATCGACAGCGATGTCATGCAGCCGATGATGGAGAAAATTCTCGCAGGAGAGGATGTCGCGGAAAACGTGAAGGCGGCATCGGATATTTTGGATGGAATTATTGCGGCACAGTAATGGTGCCCTGACTGAGGCAGGCGGATCCCTTTGATCCGCGGCGATGTCTGATGAAATGCCTCCGCAGATTTTGCAGAAATGCTTTTGCGGAGGCATTTCCCGTATATGGACCGATGTAAACAGATTCGGTCGTGTGCGGAAAAGCAAACGGCTGTCGGGTAAGACGGCAGAAGGAGTTATTATGAAAAAGAATGCTGCAGGAAAGCAGAAAGGAACAGGATATCGTACACAGAAGCAGGCATATCTGTTTCTGGCGCCGTCGTTGGTGATTCTGACGGTATTTGTTTTTATTCCTCTGGTCGGTGCGATTGCAATCAGTCTGATGAATATCAATATTTATATGAATGATATTTCCTTTGCAGGGCTGAAAAATTATCTGAAAATGTTTACCGATGCAAGAGTCGGAAACGCTACCTTTAATACTTTTTATTTTGCATTGCTGGAAGTGCCGCTTCAGATCGGGCTGGCACTGCTTCTGGTCATGTTTATGACAAAAAATACAAAGGTTCACAAATTAATGCGGACTACGTTTTATCTTCCCTATGTGTGTTCGATGACGGCAGTCAGTATTATGTGGTCGATGCTTTTAAATAAGAATTATGGAATGCTTTCCTACCTGCTCAGTAAGATCGGGATTCAGATGCCGAATCTTCTGACCAGTACGACCTGGGCGATGCCGACGGTCATTTTGGTCACGGTATGGAAAGGGTTTGGATATACACTGACGGTACTGTCAGCAGCAGCTTTGGGGGTGTCACATTCTCTGTATGAGGCAGCCGAACTGGACGGTGCAGGCGGGTTTCAGCAGTTTTTGTATGTGACGATACCGGGGATCCGGGATACGATTGGATTCTGTACCGTCACGACTTTGATTATGGCATTACAGGTATTTGACCAGATCTATGTCATGACAGAAGGAGGACCGCAGTACAAAACCGAGACACTGGTCGGCTATATCTATAATAAAGGATTTCAGACGGCGCCGTTTGACCTCGGGTATGCGTCATCGATGGCGGTATACTTGTTCCTGATTATTGCGGTACTGACCTTTATCATGCGGAAATATGCGTTTCCACAGGGAGGTGATGAGGAATGAAAAAGCGAAAAAGTGCAGTATTTGATGTGATTGGATATATCGTATCGTTTTTGATTGTATTGATTGTGGTGTTGCCACTTTTCTGGCTGATCGTCTCATCCTTCAAATCGGATGCGGATGTCATCAAATGGCCGCCGCATTTCTTCCCGTCCGAGTGGGTAGCGACGCAGTACCATTACGTCATGAAGGCAATCCCGGTACTGAGCATGCTCAAAAATACGGTGATCTTTGCCGGATGTGTGACGGTGATCAGTCTGTTTTTTGACTCGCTTGCGGCGTATGCATTTTCCAGAATGCAGTTCCGTGGGAGAAAGATCATTTTCAGCATCATCCTGCTTACGATGATGATTCCGTTCCAGGTCATCATGATTCCGCTGTATCTGGAGGAGTTCAATCTGAAGATTCTGAATACGTATCTCGGACTGATTTTGCCGCGGACTGCGAGTGCATATGGCATTTACATGCTGACTTCGTTCTTCTCCGGCGTGCCGAAATCGCTGGACGAGGCGGCGAGAATTGATGGAATGAAAGAGTTTCAGATCTACTCACGAATCATAGCCCCGCTGGCAAAGCCGGCGTTTGTAACGCTTGGCATTTACCATTTTATGAATAACTGGAATGATCTGCTCTATCCGATGATGCTGACGAGCTCCGTTGACATGCGGACGTTGTCGGCCGGACTGGCGATTCTGGTCGGAAGCAATTCAATTAAATTCGGACCGACGCTGGCGGCTACGGTGATTTCGGTAGCGCCGCTGCTTATTTTATTCCTGTTTGGGCAGAGATTTTTCATGGAAGGTATTGCAACTTCTGGTATGAAGGAATGATGGACGTAGATGGGATAAATGTCTGATTTCGAGCAGGAGCTCAATCAGGTAACGGATTTACGTAATACGTAAAGAGTTGGATGCTGTAATATAAAAAAGAAGAGTTATAAAGCCTGATTTGGTAATGCAGACGCTGATGCCGGAACGATTCAAATGACAGGAATAGGCGAAGGGAATAGACTGGCAGGATGAATCAGGAGAAAAAGGAGATTGCATGAAAACGACAAAAATTACCGCACATAAAAAATTTCAGAAAGGAAAAATCGATCCGAGAATCTATGGCTCTTTTGTGGAACATATGGGAAGGGTCGTGTACTCCGGTATCTATGAACCGGGACATGCGACGGCAGATGAGGACGGATTCCGGCAGGATGTCGCAGAGGCGATGCACAAGATGGGGGTAACCTCCGTGCGCTATCCGGGTGGCAACTTTGTATCAAACTATGACTGGAGAGACGGCGTAGGGGCGATGAAAGACCGTCCGCGCAAGATCGATCTGGCATGGAAGAGCATCGAGACGAATGAAGTCGGCACAGATGAATTTATGAAATGGGCCGAAAAGAACAAGGTCGCCCCGATGTTTGCGGTCAACCTCGGCACCGGAGACATCAAAAGTGCGGTAGCGCTGCTGGAATACTGCAACTTTCCAGCAGGCACCTACTACAGTGATATGCGCCGGGAGAATGGAAGAGAGAAGCCGTATGGCATCCATACATGGTGCCTCGGAAATGAGATGGACGGAGACTGGCAGATCGGCCATAAGACTGCGTGGGAGTACGGAAGGATCGCACACGAAGCAGGAAAGGCAATGAAGCTGCTCGATCCGTCGATTGAGCTGGCTGTCTGCGGAAGCTCGATGTCGACGAATGCGACATTTGGAGAGTGGGAACGCGAGGTACTGCAGCATACGTATGACTGTGCAGATTATATTTCCCTGCATCAGTACTATGGCGGACAGGAAAAGGGAACCGCTGCATTTCTGGCACAGTCCATGGATATGGAGCGCTATATCCAGACGGTCTGCAACATCTGCGATGTCGCCGGCGTACAGCGCCATTCGAAGAAAAAGATCCATATCTGTTTTGATGAGTGGGGTATATGGGAGATTCCGGATACCGAAGTACAGGCAGCGGTAGAAAATGCGCCATGGCAGATCGCCCCGGCGTTCAGTGAGCAGATCTATACGATGGAGGATGCACTGCTTTTTGCCGGTATGATGATGAACTTCCTGCGCTATTCCGACCGGGTAAAGCTGGCCTGCCAGTCGCTGCTGACGAACATCAGCGCCTGCATTATGACGGAGCGCGGAGGTGGCGTATGGCTTCAGACGATCTACTATCCGTTTGCAATGATGGCTGAGCATGCTCACGGTGTTGTACTCGACAGCCTGAGCGAAGGCCCGTCTTATCAGGCGGGTGGATTTGATGAAGTGCCGGTAGTGGATCAGGTAGTCGTATACGATGAAGAAAAGCAGGAACTTGTACTGTTCTTTGTAAACCGCAGTGAGGAAGCTGCCGAGGTAGAAGCTGACTTTGAAGGATTCGCGGCGATCGGGGAAGTGCTGGAGTCTGCGGTCCTGCGTCATCCGGACCGCAAGGCGACGAATGCAGCCGAGCACAATCGTGTCGTGCCGCAGGCTTGCAGCAACTATGTACAGAAGGATGGTGCGCTGCACTGCGAGCTGATGCCGCTTTCCTTCCAGATGATTCGGGTAAAAGCGAGATAGCAGACGCAACCTTGTGTGAGGAATTATAATTGTGGTATAGTAGGTGTGGACACTGTCTGTGGCAAGAAAGAATATATACGGAGGGAGAACACATCATGGCAATCACGACAAAGGATCTGGCGCAGCTGTGCGGCGTATCGCGCACGACCGTACACCGCGCACTTTACGGGGGAGGGAGAATTCGCCCGGATACGAAGGAGATGATCCTTCGTGTCGCGAAAGAGCATGATTATCGCCCGGATCTGCTGGCGAGAGGACTGGTAAAAGGACAGACTTACTATATCGGGGTCGTAGTCATGGATGTGCGGAACCGGTATTTTGCGGGTATGCTAAGCGCCATCGAGCGGGAAGCGGCGCAGCATGGCTACAATATCAACATCACCTTGCATGATAACAACGGGAAATTTGAGCAGGATCAGCTCATGCGGCTTTCGTCCTACCGGATGGATGGGATTATCCTTTCTTCCGTCAATGAAGGACCTGCGTATGCAAAATTTCTGGAAAGTCTGGAGACACCGATCGTGACGGTGGATAATAAGATCGCCGAGGGGCTTCCGTTTGTGAGCATTGATCAGAAGGCGGCGATGCGGGATGCTGTGGAGCATATTTTAAAAATGAAAAAATATGAGCGGATCGTATTTGTCTGCCCGGCGATGGCGGTGGCAGGAGCGCAGAACAATTATGTACACCGGGAGCGGAAGGCAGGATTCGAAGAAGCGATGGCGACGGCACCGGAAGTGCAGGCAGAATATGTCCTGAACTGGGATTATTTAAAACGGGTTCAGGAGCTTGCCTCCGATGGGGTGCGCACTGCATTTGCCTGCACGGCCGATGACTTCGCGCTGGATATCATGAAATACTTAAAAGAGAAAGGGCTGCGTACCCCGGCGGACTATGGGATCGTCGGCTTCGACAACGTAGATACCTTAAAGTACATCACACCACAGCTGGTGACGGTATCCAATAAAGTCGATGCGGTCGCAAAGGCAGCGGTGCAGATGCTCTTTGCGCTGATCGACGCAGGACAGGAGCAGGCGGATGAGAAGCCGCAGGTGACAGAATTGTCTGAACGGGAATGGGTGCGGATCCTTCCGCATGAGCTGATAGACGGGGAGACGCTGTAGCAAGGAAAGTAAATAAAAAGCCAGTAGCCCGGAATGTGGCTACTGGCTTTTTTGAAACATTATTTTATAAATGTTTCGATTTTACAGCTGTGTTCCTTGTTTTTTGTATCATAATTGATACCAACAAGCAAAAGATTCCCCTGATAGTCTTCAAGGCTTTTGCAATAATTTTTTTCCTTGATTTGTGCAATAGCACCACAGGCACTTTTATTCCATTTCAGTTCGACTACGAGAGCCGGTTTGTCTGAAAACTGTTTTTTGGGAATAAAGACCAGATCTGCAAATCCTTTGCCACTAGGAAATTCACGGTAAATGGTATAAAAATTTCTGGCGGCATAAAGTGCAAGGGAGACGGTATAACTTAAAGCATTTTCAT
Organism: Lachnospiraceae bacterium; assembly: GCA_029006155.1. GTDB lineage: Bacteria > Bacillota > Clostridia > Lachnospirales > Lachnospiraceae > Choladousia. The sequence goes on along the minus strand of JAQXGF010000119.1, from coordinate 5,545 downwards.
CGTTGTATTGAATATGCGAGGTCTCAAAGTGTGCTTCTTTCATAGCCTGCGCGACCTGATCTGGTCGGTTTTGCCAGATTGCATTTAGCGTGTCGGCAGAGTTCTTTAAAGCTTTCGAGACTTCGCCCCAGTCGGAAACAGAAATAGAGTTTACATATTCTGTCCGCACTTCACTGTTCGGAATAAACACACATTTCGACAGAGAGTCATATCCTAAATATCCGAGGTGAATTAGCAAAGTAAGCACATCATCCTCCGCCCGGAAGGTAGTCATGTCGTTTTCGAAACTTCCTGTATTGACTGGCACCGTTTCGCCGGCGAGCATGCTCAGAATATCGTCTTTTAATCCGTCAAAATTCAAATCAATGTATACTTTCAGCGCTTCAAACGTTTCTGTTTGATTCCAGTAGTTGGCGATTTTTCCAAAACGCATACAACTGACGACCGAACGTGGATTGTATACGGATGGCGTATCAGGAAAAGAGTAACCGTCATACCAGCTTTTGACTTCTTCCAACTCCATTTGATAGGTTATACAAAGAGCAGAAACCTCCTCTTCTGTAAAACCGACATAAGGAGCAAGCGGCCCCGGCTCAATCATTGAAAACTCATCAAACATATTTAACGCAGAATGCGTGCCATATTTTTTGATCGGAAGGATTCCTGTCATATAAACAAGGTGAATATAAGATTTATCCTTCAGAAGATCGCGTAGAAAATCGAGATAGCATTCCTGAGAAGTGCGATCAGTTTTGAATTCCCGGAAAATACAGTCCCATTCATCGATAATGATGATAAATGGCCGCTTTGTATTGTGGTAGATATCCTGCATGGTGCGCGGAAGATTTGTATGGTCAAAGTAACGGAAGTCCGGATATTCTTCCAGAAGATCCCATAAAATACTTTTTCGAATCAAAGTGAGCATCTCTGAAATATTAGACGTCTGGCTCAAAAATTCCTGCATATTTAAAAAAAGTGTATCGTACTGATTCAGATAGCGATGGAACTTTGAATCCTGAGCAATCTCAAAAGATGAAAAAAGAGCCTCCGAGTCACATCCACAGCTATAGTATGCGGAAAGCATAGCAGCGGTAACGGATTTTCCAAATCTTCGCGGACGGCTGACGCAGATGTATTTTTGCAGCGTGTGAATCACAGAATTCGTATAACGAAGCAGTCCGGTCTTGTCTACATAAATATCAGAATTTACGGTTTCCTGAAATTTGCTGTTGTCCGGATTCAGATAAGTTCCCATGACAGTGTCCTCCCGTGCAGAATGGTGGTGAATTTATTATAGCAATAGTGGAAAAAAATAACAAGAATATCAGGACTCCTCCGTTCCCTTAAAATTTTCCAGCGCATCCATTTCAGGAAAAATGTAAGTTTGTGGTATTAGCTTTTTGGCTCGATATTCTTTAGGAGAACAGGAAAAAGCATCTTTGAATAGTTTCCCAAAATAGCTAACAGAAGAAAAACCGGTTAGGTATGCAATTTCTGTGACTGAGAGGTCACCTTCGGAAAGTAAAATACATGCATTATTTAGCCGGACTTTTGTCAATGCCTGCATAGGAGACAAATTGTATTGCTTTTTCATACACCGGATTAAGTGAGTAGGATGACAGTTTGCAACTTTAGAAAGTGTTTCCAGTGTAACGTTTTCTGCATAGTGTGAGTGTATATATTGCATGGCGACGTATGCGATCTCAACGCGGGAGACTTTATTTAAAACCATGGAAAGACGTTGCAAAATTTTCATGAAAAGTTCTTGCTGATAAAAAGCATTAGCGGAGCTTTTCAATATAGTGTTGGAGCGACTATAAAAATCAATACTTTGAGTTTCGAGTCTGGACATTAAGGAGATAACAGCATCTGCGTTATCTGAAGTGAGGCTTTGATGCATAGGAATGGAAATCCTGTAAGATCCGTTCGAAAAAGAAGAATTTGAGCCGGTAAATGTATTTACCGGTGATTCATCAATTTTGTAGTTTGAACTTGTCTGAAAATGTAGCCAATGAAATAAAGTTTTTTCTTTACAGATCTGGGTTCCCTTATGTGGATATCTGGGTGGAATAATCAACGCATCATTTTTTTTGACTTTAAAAATTTCGGTACCAACGCGCATTGTAAGGGCACCATATTCGACAACGATCAGATCAAAACAAGGAACCCCGGAGTTTCGGCAGGTGTGCATATCACCAGGACGATAAATTGCATTTCCAGAGAAAAAGTAGTACGGGAATGGTGGAACTTGAATGTTAATAAAAGACAAAATAAATCCTCCTTTAGTAAAAAAACTAGTCAATTTTTATAAAGCCTTTTATAGAATGGAACAAAAAAATGCTAAAATAATTATATAATAATATGCCACACTACGAGAAAAACGTCAAGAAAGAGGTTTTTAAAAAGTTAATATTCTGATAGTTTTAATGCTAAAAATCTTATAGAAACAGGATGAGAAAAATATATAAAATGCACATAGAAAAAGATATAATCCAAATATATTTATTGAATATTCATAAATAACTTTGGAGCGTGAAAAGAGAAAAAACAAAAAAGAAAGGAAATAAAAAATATGAAGAAAAAGATAGTGAGTGGATTACTGGCAATGGCAACGGTTATGAGTATGTCCGGCTTTACGATTCCGGCGCAGGCAGCGGATGGCGAGGCACTGGAAGTGTGGGTAAGAAATTCATACTATGATGAAATGGTAGAAGCAGCAAAGGCATTTACAGAAAAAACTGGAATTCAGGTAAATGTCACAGAACCATCAAATATGTCGGACGATCTTGCACTGGCGCTTTCTTCTGGAGATACACCGGATGTCGTTTCGATTGACTGTGTTTTGGCTCCATATTATGCATCCATTGGTGCACTGAAGGATATTACAGAGGAATTTAATAATCTGGAATATAAGGACACGTTTTCTGGCGGCTTATTGGATCTTTCTAATTACGAAGGAGAGCAGTATGCAGTTCCATTTGCACCAGATTTAAGTGTACTGATTTATAACAAAGATATTTTTGAAGCAAGCGGCTTGGATCCGGAAGCACCGCCCAAAACATGGGATGAGCTGATTGAAGCAGCAAAGGCTTGCACATCGGATGATTGTTATGGTTATGTATTTTCAGCGGCAGATGCAGGCGGGATGATGTTTACATTTGGGCCATATATTTGGAACAATGGAGGAGAATTTACGAGTGAGGATGGCTCAGAGTCTCTTCTGGATTCTCCGGAAGCAATCGGCGCGCTGCAACTTATTACTGATATGGTTTACGAGTATAAAGTAACACCTGAGAGTATTACTTCTTACGACTGGACAGCAACAGCAGATGCATTTAAGGCACAGAAAGCAGCAATGATTGTACTTGGAAGTTCTGCGGTAGGAGATATTGTAAATGACAATTATGATTTCAAGGCAGGTTGTGCACTGATTCCTTCCTCTGACGGAAAGAATTATGCATCATTCTCAGGCGGAGATAGCATTGCGATTCTTGCAGATACGGATATGCCGGACGAGGCATGGCAGTTTGTAGAGTTCTGCTTATCAGAAGAAGTACAGGTTAATCAGTTGGCGGCTTCCGGAAATATTCCGGCAAGATCCGATCTGTTTGACAATGAGATTTATGCAGGACACCCAGAGTATGATGTATTACGTCAGGCACTGGAAGTTGGTAAAGCACCGTATAGTTTGAAATATAATGAGATGTATACACCGTGGCTGGATGCAGTGCAGTACGCATTAAATCAGGAAAAAACTCCGGAGGAAGCAATGAAGGACGCAAAAGCAGAAATAGATGCAATTTTGGCAGAATAATCGTTTCATTCAGAGCACATTCAGAGATGGAAAGAGGAGTGAAAGCGGGATGAGAAATCACCCGCTTTTTCCTTTCTAGCCATGCTCTTTGGAAAAGAAGGGGTGTCAGTAATTATGAAAACAAAACGTGCAAGATACATAAGGAAACGATTATTTAATATGGCATTTATTTTGCCGCTATTGATCGTAAATATTACATTTTTTGTAATTCCGTTTGTGAAGTCGCTCTATATGTCTTTGTTTGACTGGAAACTGTTAGGAAACAAGCTGTTTATTGGCCTGGCAAATTATGCAAAGGCGTTTCAGGATCCGAAATTTCTGCATTCTTTGAAATTTACATTCCAGTATGGAATTATTGTTACGCCGTTATTATTTATTGTTGCATTTATTATGGCGATATTGGTCAATCAGAGTTTCCGTGGGGTTGGAATCTTCCGAACGATTTATTTTTTGCCGGTTGTCATTTCCATGACGGCCAGTGCGGATATCTGGCTGTGGATTTACAATGAGTTATATGGTGTATTGAATCATCTGCTTATGAATTTTGGAATTATCGATTCACCAATTGCGTGGATGCATATGCCGTCCACCTCACTTCCTGCAGTTTGCATTATGGTTACATGGAAAATGTCCGGTTTCAGCATGCTGATGCTGCTGGGTGCGTTCCAGTCGATTGGGGACGACATTTACGAGGCTTCAAGTATCGACGGAGCCAATGCAATCCAGCGGTTTTTCCGGATTACAATACCGATCATTCGGCCGACTATCGGCTTATCCATGGTTATTTCTGTTATAGGATCTGTTCTGGCATTCGAGCAGTTTAAAATCATGACTGCCGGGGGACCATCTTCTAAGACACAGACAGCAGTTTATTATATTTATGAAACCTCTTTTGGGCATTACAAATTTGGATATGGAGCAGCAATGTCTATGATATTATTGGTCATTCTCGCCGCATTGAGTTATTTTCAGTTTGCGGTAATGAAGGATTCAACAAAGTAAAGAGAGGGGCGAGGACATGAGACATAAAAACAAGAAGGTACTTGTAATCGTACTTAATATTATTTTGGGAATTATATGGTTGTTGCCAATTTACTGGGCATTTGTGACTTCAGTAAAGACAGATAATGAAATATACAGTGGGATTACACTATTTCCCAAGATATTTACCAGTGTGAATTATAAGATCTTATTTGAATACAAGGATGGAATCTTTTTTACATACCTGAAAAATTCGATTCTGGTTTCATTGATCAGTATGGCAGTTGTGACTCTGATTTCTGTATTGGCAGGCTTTGCATTTTCAAAGCTGAAAATCTGGGGATCAAAGATCTGGATGACGATGACGCTGTTCACGATCATGGTGCCGGTACAGGCGTTGATGGTTCCGCTGTATAATCAGCTCTCAGCGCTTCATCTTTTAGGAACACAGGCAGGAATGGTTTTGATTTATGCAACATTTCAGACACCGTTTTGCGTCTATATGATGAAAAATGCATTTGATGCAGTTCCGGTGGCCTTGCAGGAGGCGGCTACGATTGATGGAGCCAGCAGCCTGGCAATATTCAGAAGTATTTATCTTCCGCTGGCGCTTCCGGGCGCGGTGACGGTATTAGTATATTCCGCATACAACACGTGGAATGACTATGTGATCAGTCTGACTTTTGGAGGAAGTACAATGAAGACCTTTAATGTTGGGTTAGTTGATATGCTTAGCAATGATAATACAAT
>JAQXGF010000118.1 GCA_029006155.1 Lachnospiraceae bacterium | reverse complement strand
TTCGGGAATATCTGCTTGAATTCCCGCTGGGACATACTGCAGATCTCACCCTGCGCGTTAAAAAGGATGCAGCGGTTACTCGTCGTCCCGGCATCCAGCGCCATAATGTACTTTTTCATCCAATCCCCCCGTTTTCCAGCTCCGATAAAATTCATTTATACTATAGCATGGTTTTTCCGGGAGGGCAATAAAAGAAGGGAGCGATTTCTCGCCCCCTCCTGCTGCTTCTTATTTTACAGTTACTTTTACTTTCTTCTGAACACCGTTCGGCGCATAGCAGTAAATATAGCAGGTGCCTTTCTTCTTTGCTTTGATAACTCCCTTGCTCGTTACGGTTGCAACCTTTGTGTTCGTGGACAGGTAGCGGACTGCCGCCACGTGATTGCGCAGCTTCTTGCCATTTCCGACTGCCCTTGCTTTCAGCTTTGTGGTCTTGTTGACCTTCAGCTTTACTGATGTCTTGTTGACCGTAATCTTCTTTACCGCTCCGGCACTGCTTCCCTTGGTCGCTACATGGATCGAAGTGGATTTTACGATTCTACCGTCCTTGTCATACGCAGCTACATAGTATTTGTAATGCGTACCCTTTTTCAGCTTCTTATGTGTCCAGCTTGTCGTTGATCCGGAAACCGTCTTGAGAAGTTTCGCGTCTGCTGTACATTTTCCACCGTAAATCTTATAGGAAGTCGCTCCCTTTACCTTATTCCAACTGATCGTGATCTGCTTGTTTCCGCTCTTGCCCTTTGCCAGCAGGTAAATGGCAGAAGTATCTCTCTTTACCTGATTATCCGTGCTCGGGGTCGGCTGCGGTGTCGGAGTCGGTTCCGGGGTTGGCTCCGGCTTTGGCTCCGGAGTCGGTTCCGGGGTTGGCTCTGGGGTCGGTTCCGGTGTCGGCTCTGCTCCCTTCTGTACTTCCAGTGTCTCCGTCGGCACAATGAAATACTCATACGGAGTCTTGCTGATATACAGCTGATACGTTCCTGCCGCCGGTGCGGTCAGCGTCGCCACACCATTTTCATCGGTAATTGCTTCAATGATCTCTCCTGTAGCCGTATTTTTCAGTGCTACGGTCGTTCCTTTTTCTGCCTGATCAATGGTGTTCCAACTATCGTCATATCCATAGCTGCGTACCTTCACGGTGAATGCCGCACCTGCCTGTGCCTGTGACGGAACATCGTCAAAATAGAAATAACGGTCTGAGTAGGACTTATCATTATAGAAGAATACGCTGAAGGTATCGCCATCTACAAGCACGGTCTCATTTGACCCGGTCGCTACCCACTTATTATTCACCGCATATCCAAGGTTTGTCGTTTCCTTTCCAAACAGGGTGCTGATCATGCCCTTGCCGTCGATCACGAGATACTTCGACGGGTCCTTTGCAAATGCGTCGCCATACATCGCTGCATGTGCCGCATACAGCGCATCGGCTGCCGTCACTTCATATTTCATTGCGGCCGGTTTTACATATCCGTAAGCTGCCGCATCATCGGATTTTACCGTAATCTTGTTTGCAACTGCCGGTGTTCCGTTCTCGTCATTCATACGCACGGTCACAGCTGCCGTCGTCACATTCTGTGCATCCTTTGCAGTATCCAACGCAGCTTTCATCTGCTGAATTGCCGCACGTACTTCCTGCTCCGTCGCATTCTCATTGTCCAGTACACTCTGAGCCTGTACAATCGCCTCCAGAAGTGCCGCCTTGGTACCTTCCTTGTAAGTACCGGAGGTCGTACCCTCCTTCATGTTATCTGCAAAGCTCTGCGCCTCATCTATGACTGCTTTCAGGCCATCTGCCGGTGCCTTTGTACCAAGTACCGTAACGGTAACAGACACTTCCTGACGGTACAGCTTCTGAAGCTTTTCATTATCCGGATATTTCGCTGCAAATCTTCCATAACGCTCACTGCTGAGCCAGGAAGTAATCGTCACCTGTGTATCCGTCTCCGGACGGACAACAACCAGGTTTTCATGCTGCATGACCGAAGTATTGGATGACTTAAATCTGTTATAGCCCAAACCTTCCATAACCCACGGATCATCCTGATAATTGTCCGGAACGATACCGGTGCCCTTCATGTTGTCTTTCTGATAAATCCATACCGGCTGATTATTATCATCCAGCAGCATCTCCTGGAACACATGCAGATCACCCGTGACAGAATCCTTATCTGCATACTGACTGTCATTCAGTCCGTCAAAGTAATGCAGCTTCGCCTGCTCCATCATCGCAAGCTCCGTATCCAGATCTTTTTCCAGCTCTGCTTCCGTCAGTTCTGGTACTGTCACCGGTATTTTCTTTGTCACAGTTACGTTGTCACGGGTAAATGTCACAATGAGGTTTCCAGTAAGAGTCTTGCTGAAACGGTCTACTGCGACCCGATACCCATTGACTTCAAGAAGTTCCTCGTTATCCGTCGTCACGGTAATTTCTCTATTATTAAATACATAATTGTTCTGTTCATCCTTGATTCTGGTATATCTCGGAAGCTGCAGATCGCCTTTACAGTTTGCAAGATCAACGGCTTCCTTTGTATTAAAGTCTGTGATCTGGTCTGTCGTATAATACTTGTCAAGGATCGCCAGCAGCTCGTCTTCCGTCGGAACCTTCTTTGGCTCGCCCTTTACCACCACTTCAAATGTTTTCGTAATGGTGCCAAAGTCAGCGACTTTTTCGACATATGAGTTCAACACCGTATCATTTGCTGCAAATGTCGCGGTCAAAGTTACTTCTGTATCGTTGATCGGACGTGTCACTGCACCAGTCGACGGATAAATCGGGGAATCGATTGTCGGTGCTTCCACCTTGATAATGCTCTCATCCGAACTCGTCCATGTGATCTCTGACCATACCTGTCTTAAGCTGCTTCCCATGCATCCCGGAAGTGTCAGATTCTCCGTAACTTCATTCTGTGCGGTATTGTTGCCCTTGATCTTATCCCATACGAGCGTATCCGCCTCAGCCTGCATCTTCGCCTGAAAATGCTTCTGATCCCAGCCAACGATTACCCTCTGTTCCTCGGCAACTGCCTTTGCCCCGTTTAACTCAAACTGCAGTTTCACAGACACATTTACGAAGTTAAGTCCATAGTCATTCAGTGTATCGGATGTAACGTAATGAATCACTCCATCTGTACCTACAACATTTGCATTGTCCGTCGTCTTAACAGAAACTTTCACCTGTCCAACATTCGGAATTTCTGCATATTTCCCTGACGGATTATTCAGTTTTGCGCTTATCACATCCATGACCGTGGTATCTCTGCCATAGTGCGGGTACAATCTTCCTAACTCTTTGTTAAATTCTTCAACGACCTTATCTACCGTCTCCTGATCCTTCGGATCAATCGTCACAGATTTGCTCATCTGTACCGGAACTGTGATAGTTTCTTCATTGCCTGACGGAGTATAAGTAGCAACCACATCCTCATAGCCATCTGCTTTGATCGTGTACTGGTAAGTTTCTGTCTTCTTCAGGGCATAGGAACCATCCGCATTCGGAGTCTCCGTTACCCACTCAACTTCGTCCTCATCCCACGGATCTTCTTCCCGCCGCTCTACTTTATAAGTAGCTCCGGTAATCGCAGTCTCACCGTCCATTGCCTGAAATTTAACCGTATAGGTCGTGATATTTTTCTCAAGCTCAATAGAAATCGTGGTGTCTTTATCTGGGGTGATGCTGCCGCTTACACTCTTATAATTCGTACCATCCACTGTATAAGTATAAGATGTACCGTCATTCAGCTTGTAGCTTCCATCACTTTCCGGCTTGACAGTCGTATAATATCCCTGCTTCACCGTTATGGTCGGGTTCGTGATCGCAGCTCCGGTCGCCTTATCCTTTACCTCGAACCGAATCGTCCGCATAACGATCGGTTTGAGTGTTACGATCCGCTCCGTCCTTGGCTGTGACTTGTCTCCGGTAAACTTAAAATAAGAGTCTTTATAATCATTATATCCGGCTTTTTTTACCGTCAGCGTATACTCGGCATCGTTCTCCATTTTGTAAGAACCCTGATTCTCGCCACTCGTTTCAGGATATACTGTGCTCCAGCCTTTTTCCAGAGTAACCGTCGCGTCAGTAATCGGATTTCCTTTCTCATCTTTTACGACGACAGTCATATAATAATCCGGCTCTGCCGCTTCAAGCGTAATCGTAAAGTCCTGCGTCGCGAGTGGTGTTGCCGTGCCGTCATTGATCTCACTGTCTTTTGTATCTTTAGCAAACAGTTTCAGCGTCGCAACAAAAGACTGATCGCCCTGCTCTGCTGTCGGGCGGTTAATGCCAACGCTTCCAATCGTCGCAGGTTTCTTTGACCCTTTGTTTACAAGCTCACTGTCCATATACCAGCCAGATTTATAATTATCTGATGAACTTAGCTTTGTAAAATTAATGCTCGTGATGTCAGAGCCTCTGGACGTCTTCAAACCTACCTTATATGATAAACCATCCTCACTTTTTACTACGCTGTCTCCACCAGTAGTTGTAATCTTCCCATCAATATACTTTTTCTTCAGATACGCTGCAGCAGCTTCCTGCGCCGTCTGCGTATCATCCGCAAACGTGACCGGCTCTCCAGCCTGTTCCAATCCGTATATTTCCGGGTCTATGGTCTCAATATCCTCAATTGATATCCCCCCGTCCTGAGAATTTTCATTCCCTGACGTGGTATCCGTCCCTTCTGTTACAGCTTCCCCGTCCTCCGGCAGAATTTCCGCCTCGGCTATGGTGCCGTCTGTCACTTCCGCCGCCAGAGCAGAAGCCGGTGCCTGTGCCAGCATGAGTCCTGCCATGAGCATGCTCATCAGCCGGTTCCAGTTTCCTTTCCTTCTCATATGTTTCCTCCTTCTTTTGTGTTGCCCGGATCTCAGGCGCTCTCTATACGCCACAGATCCGATACCGGATCCACAAAGGGTTCCTGTATATGATTCGTGAGGATCCGCCGCTGTCGCTGCCGTGATGTGGTTTTCCCTTCAGCCTTTCGATATACGCCGCTCGGACCGCTTTCACCAGAGCATCCGAAAAATATCCGCTGCAAAATGTACGTCACAATTTGCCCAAAATAGCTTTTCAAACATGCTTCTGTGAGATCAATCCGAAAAGAAATAAAAAAAGGCAACAGAAAAATCCACTCATTGGGATCTTCTATCACCTAATAGATGTCCATATTGCAAACTCGTATCTTTACACAATCCTGACCATGCCTGATTTACAGTGACTCAGACCATCTGTGCAAAGCCTTCTCTATCCTATATGAAAAATCGCTGCGCGCCGACTCTTACGGCAGTGCACTGACCTGTTCAGGACTTTCACCTGACTGCAGAGTGATCTTTCATGGCGGAGATACCTCCGTACTTTTTTCTTTTTATGCGGTCGGCAACGGGCTGCTGCCAGATCTCAGTACGGGATATTATATGCTCTTTCGTGATTTTCGTCAAATATATTTTAACCGAATCAAGCAAGTAGTTTAGTACCTGCCCTCTGCTGTACGATAAACCTCCACGAAAAAGCGGCGCGCCGCCTCTGTCTTTTCTCCAGAAGCAGCACACCGCCCATTCTTTCTTCGATTACTTTATTTCACTACTTTACGGTCACCTGACACTTCACCGTGGCCTTTCCGGATTTCACAGTGATTGTCACAGTTCCTTTCTTTACACCTTTGATCTTGCCGTTTTTGTCCACGGTTGCGATCTTTTTGTTCGATGAGCTATAGGTCAGCTTTTCGTCGCTTCCCTTCGGGGAAAGCTTTGCCTTTAAGGTGTAGGTCTTACCCTTCTTCACGTTGACCGTTACCGGTACGCCGGTGATCGCAGCGGTCTTTGTCTTCGGTACCGTCACGGTCACGACAAATTTCTTCTTACCGGACTTTACGGTAATCTTCGCGGTTCCTGCCTTCTTCGCCGTGATGACGCCGCTCTTATTGACCGTCGCTACCTTCTTATTCGAAGAGTTGTAGGTAAACTTCTGCTGCGAAGTGATCGGGGTCAGTATCGGCTTCAATGCCAGCTTCTTGCCCTTCTCCAGTGTCACCTTTGACTTTAATCCGGTAATCTTTGTCGTCGTCACGGTACTCTTCTGTACCGTTACCGGAATCTTCTTCACCAGTCCGCTTGCAAGCGTGATCGTCAGGGTCGCCTTGCCCGTCTTCTTGCCTGCAGTCAGGGTACCATTCTTCGATACGGTAAATACCTTTGTATTGCTGGATGTGTAAGACTTCACAGAATCCCCGTTTGCCAGACCACTTACCTTAAATGCCGTTGTCTTCTGCTTTACTTTCAGCGGAAGCTTCTCTGCATTTGTCCGAATCGTCGGAGTCAGTACGGTACCGACGGTCTGTGTTTCCTTCTCACCGCACACGCTGCAGGTACGCTCCTGCTGCTGTGCTGCAAATACCGTCGCTTCTGTCTTTGTCGTCCATGCCCCAAAGCTGTGGCCCGTAGCCGGAATCGTCTCAGTCTTTGTCGCACCGCAGACGGTACAGGTATAGGTCTTCACTCCTGCGCTGATGCAGGTAACCGATGTTGTCATCACACCTGCATCCCAGGTATGTGCTCCATATCCTGCCATTGCACTGTTCTGCGTCACATCACATCCATCTGCCGTGCAGGCGTGCCAGTGCGCATTTGCATCAAAACTCCATGCACTGCTCCATGCATGCTTATGTTCTGTCTCTGTTTCCTTCTCATAGTTATCCGTATAGTGAAGCACAACTACATCGCCGTCCTGCAGATCATAATCGCAGGCTCCTACCTCCGGATCGACTCCGTTTACACTGTACAGCCATCCGGAATTCTTTCCGTTTGTAAATTCTCCGAGGGTGATCCCTTCTCTGGTCGTCACAGATGCCAGATACGTTCCGCCATATTTCTTTTCACCAGTCATGCCGTTTGCAGCCAGAAGTGCATCGATGACATCCATCGCTGTCGCACCGGCCTTCACACGGTATTCCGCTGCAGCGGCCCACACAGTCAGATTGCCCTTTGCCAGAACATGCACATTACCATCCTGATCGCTGTCATGTACCGCATCTCCAAGCATGGAAACTGTCACCGTATCTTTCTGTCCATTGACATTCCAATAGGCACCATCTTTTCTTGTGCGGTAAGCATCCAGTGCCTGCAACGCCTGTACGGTAGACATCTCCTGCGATTTTCCGGTCACCAGATGAGAAAATCCTCCATCTTCCTTCTGATATCCCATCAGATTTGTAATCAGATTAAAATTCGGTGTACCAAAACCAGCTTCTTTCGAAGTCGGGTCGATACCAAGGCTGGTCAGCGCCAGTAATACTTGCGCGGTGGACTCTGCATTTCCATATCCGAAATCATCCTGCTGCTGTGTCTTCAGATACTCGAGTGCAGAAGCAATGGCTGTCTGTACCTGCGGACGGTTCTGATAATTTGCCAGTGCCTGCAGTGCCATCGCCGTCATATCAACGCTTGCCGCTTTATTGTTTGTCAGGCCAAAGCCACCGTTTGCACTCTGATAGCTCAGAATCTCGGAAATCATTGCGTCCCGGTTCCACTTTGCATCCGCCGGAATCGCGATGTCCGCTGCATCCAGAGCGAGCAGCGCATAAATCACCTCATTGGAACCATCTGCAAGCCTGTCTGAATTGTAAATCATCGCTGCAAGATTGACTCCGTCTACATCAGTAATATCTTTTCCCATCCGTGCCAGTGCAAGAGCGGTACGCTCCATATCGGTCGGCTTTGGATTCTTCCAGGTCTTTACCTTCGCCGCTACCGACTGATAATACTGTTCCAATGCCGTGCTGCTGATCTCTTCCTTTCTCTGCAGCAGTGCATAGATCAGCCATTCATTCCCATACTCATACCCTTCGGTATGTGTTCCACTGATGTAGCCTGCCGCAGAAGCACCTGCATCTGTTGCGATCTCATCCAGATTTGGACTATCCTGTGCGCCCTTCGTGACTGTAATCGTAATCGTAACCGGCTTCACACCATTTTTTTCATCAATCGGTGTACCGGTAGCTACGACCATACCCTCGGAAAGACCCATTACCTGATACTTTGCCGTCGGAAGATAATCGCCATAGTCTGGATCGCTTTCATTGTAGCCACTCTCTGATCCGACATTTTTCTTCCAGTGTCCGGTTCCGATACGAAGCACCTGTGCAATGCCACGCTCACTGTAGGTCCATTTCAGCGCCGGTTCCGTCACGTCGTATCCCTCTTCATCCAGTTCCCCTGTGACATTAACCGAAAATTCATCGCCTGCCGTTCCTGCTTCTACGGTAACTTCTTTATCCGCATCATTCAGCGAAATCTCTTTTACATTGTTCTTGTATTCAAATGTAACGGTGCTGCTACCGGAAACTGAATTTGTTTTTCCGGTTGTCGGATCGGTATCTTCAATTGTTGCGGTAAATGTGACCGTTCCGGCCTGCTTCGGTACATATCCCTTTTCACCGCTTGTGTAGTAAGCAATCGTTCCATCTGGATCGTCACTTGTGATGACTACTTTATCTGCGTTCGTCGCATTTGCCGGAGTCACAATGGCCGAACCAAGGATCGGATTGAATGCAACTCTGCCGTCCGTCTCCTGTCCGTCGCTGTTCGCATTTCTGCTGTGGATCGTCTGCGTACCGGAAATGGCCGGTACAACCGACTCTACCGGCACATAAGCAGATGTCACCGTCACTGACTTATGCAGATCCGGCTGATTTCTGGATACCACCGTGAGGACTGCCGTTCCAGCTTCTTTGAAGAAAAATCCGCTGGATGAAGCCACACGATTACCTAACAGTTTCTGTCCGGTCTCATCTGCCGTATAAGTAAATGCAGAAGAAGAGATTTCCTGATATTCATCGCTTCCACTGTATTTTGCCTTTACTTCAATCGTCTTATAATCAGATCCCTGTACCGTATAGCTGCCATCCGTCACCTCTTCCCCGTCAATGTACAGCTTGATATCTGTCATCTGCTGACGAATCGAGTGAATAGCTACGGATGCCAGTACCTCGCTTGTTCCGTCAGCATTGTTCTGTGTTGCCACCAGAACCGCTGTTCCCGTACCATTGACGCAGAGAGTCCCATCTTCATAAATATCAAAGGATCTCTCCGGCTTTCTCTGTGAAAAGCTCCAGTTTAAGCTGCTGCCCTCCGGAGCCTCATACCCCTGCAGCGAAAGTTTTCCTGCTCTCCGCGCACTTCCGACCGCATCCGGTGTCAACTCCAGATGACCGTCTGCTACAGTGACTGCCTGCTCTGCATTATACGCCTGGAATGCGACCGGGAATTTATTTTCCCCGATTTCCGGCCACTGATAGCTGCCCGGCGTGTACGGCTGATTCTCTCCAAAGTACGGATAACCGTCACTGCCCTGTCCCCAGGAAACACCATTTGCCCCCTTTGCCGCATTCAGCACATTGACCATTTCCAGCGTCTTCAGCTCTTCTTCTGACCTTGCGCCTGAACCGTTTCCCAAAGTATCAATCCAGTAACAGTTCTGAATGATCGCCTCTCCGCCGTTGTTACTGCTGCTGTTGCAGAGTGCTCCCTTTCCGGTATCTCCGACTGCGATGCAGTTTGCAATGACACCTATGCTGTCATCCGCAGTGGTTGCACCCATGGACACACCCGTTTTTCCAATGAAGCCAGCTACATTGCTGCCGGTAATGTCACTTCGGCAGTTTAAGATCGACGCACCATATGCAGTCGAACCGAACGGTCCTGTCACACTGCTACTTCCGGTCATCGTGCCTGTTACGTTGACGTTCTGTACTATAGCCCCGGCTGACAAATTGGTGAAAAGCGCTACTGCATTGTCAAAAGTAATGGTATGTCCCTGACCGTCCAGCACGCCGGCAAATACCGGTGTCATATACCAACACTCTTCTAAATACTTGCTATCAATCGTAATATCCTGTGTCAATACGAAATATTTTCCTTTTGTCACATCCATATTGACAAAATCTGCCTGTGAGGATATCTGAATTGCATTCTCCGGGATCGCTACCGGCTCTACGGTCGGCTGACGCTTCAGGTCTGCGATTGCATCCGTGATCGTCTTTGCCACTGTGTTGATCGTATCCTGCGCTACTTCCTCCGTGCCTTTTTTCGCAAGAAGATCCTTACCGGCTGCTACTGCATCACTCAAAGCCTTCCACGTTGTCTCTGTGTATTCCGCCTGCTTCCCCTCGTAAGCAGCCGCCGTCTCAAGTGCTGTCTCAAGTCCGCTCCAGCTAATCTCAGCAGTTCCTTTTATCAGTACCGGGAAGCCTCCGTCCGAAGCGACTGCAAAGATGTAGCCGGTCGCCGGTATGGATGTGTTTAAAAGCGCAACCGTCGCTTCTGTCTTCAGGTCATCGGCGGATTTTGCCTCGCAGTTTGTAATATCTGCTTTGCCAGCGCCCATTGCGACAGGTGTAATCCCTGATCCAGACCGGAAATAACAGTTCGATATCTGCGGTTTCGCAACCGTATCATCCGCAACCAGAGCAATTCCACTGCTATAATCCACAAGTGTTCCACCATAATAACAGTTGCGAATCGTTCCTCCTGCTATCTTATTTACCAGCCCGCCTAATGTATCCCAAAATTCAGCATTAATCTGTGCTGTTGAATAGGAATTCTGAATCGTTCCGGTCAGTTCTACTGCGATACTGCAATAATTACTTTTTCCATCTGTTTCTACTGTTCCAGCCACGCCCAGATTCTGAATCGTTCCGGATACCTTCTGGGCAAGTGTATCTCCTGCAAGTGTGATCGTATGTCCCTGTCCATCCAGCGTACCGGCAAGTGATGTGATCTGCTGACCAGCCGTAAGCGTAATGTCCGCGCCCAGCACATAGGTCTCATCCGCACCGATCTCTGTCGGAAGCTCCTCCGCCGTCGTGATCGTATGGCTCGTACCTGCCTGTTCTTCCACGGCCAGCTGCGGATCTTCGACCTCTTCTACCTGAACGACCAGGCCGCCATCTTCTGCCGTCTCCGGATCAGCCTCTGCAATGCCGGTGTCATTGTCTGATACATCTTGCTCTGCCCCGTCTTCTTCTACAATCGCATCGCCCGACTCGTTTCCCGCTTCTTCCGTCGGCATATCCATAATCGTTTCGTTATCTTCCGTTATCACATTTCCCAGAGACATCCCTTCCTCTGCGGATACCGGAATCATTACACTGCTACACACAACTGATGCAGCGAGCAGTACCGCAAGCATTCGCCTGCCCAGATACTTCCTGTTTCTCATTCTCCTCTATCCTTCCTTTCTGCAATTCTCCGCACTCATCCTGCAGTCCGTATACACTGCAAAACTTCTGTCGTACTTACCTGTACCACTACAAAAGGACAAAAAAAAGTAACAGAAAAAGACTTCTGTCACTCGATAGCTGTTCTTCATGCGGAACATTTTTATTTTTCTATCATTTTTCCGACAAGTTTGCACGCCGACTATACGGCAGCGCATCTTCCTGTACGGGAATTTCACCCGTCTACAAAGCATGCCGGTCTGTGTAATTGTACAGGTGTCCACCGCCTTGTTGCAGCAAAACAACGGACATTAGCCTGCATTATATGCTATCTGATTTTGTTTGTCAACTGATAATTTTCTGATTTTCCAGCTTGCTTTTTCCAGAAAAACTGTGTATGATGGAAACAATTGAATACGCTTAAAATAAATTACCGGCTTTAAGTTCCGTTGACTACGGTACCACATATCGGGTCCTCGGCTAATAGGGAATCAGGTGAAAATCCTGAACAGTCGTGCTGCTGTGTACGTGCAGTCGTTGCTCATATCCATTGCAGAGTTTTCTGTGAGAAGGAGGGCTGCGACGCTACTGCGTGAGTCAGAATACCTGCTTAGAGCTACTGCCATTACCTACACGCAATGGGAACATGGAGAGGTGGTTTTATTTTTGTACCATTCTCTCTTACTTTCTTCTGCAATGGGTAATTCAGGCACAGCATTTTTCGGCGTCCCTTTTATATTATTTCATACTTCGTTTGCAGAGGATTGGGTTATTTACATTTGCAAAGGAGTGTTTTTTTATGTATAGCAACGACATTTATTCTCAGGAGGAACGCGTCGTCACACGCAAAAATGCGCATCTTTATCTCGCATCTGATACACAAATTCCGGCCCATGTCCGTCGGATTGCCAAAGAAGCCTTTCAGCGCCGTTCCATCATCGAAACAGTCCGGCTCCCAAAAGGACTGACCAGCATCGGGCAAAGGGCGTTTAATGGCTGTGCCTCTCTTCAGGAAATCTCAATTCCAAGCCAGGTCTCCGAGCTTGGTTCAGAATCCTTTTCAAACTGTGATGTACTAAAAACTGCACAAATCGCAGGCTCTGCTTCTACAATTCCTCAGGGTATGTTTCAGGAAGACCGGAAGCTCACAACCGTCTGTTTCCACCCACAGAGTCAGATTCAAAAAATTCAGAAGCGTGCATTTTCTGAATGTAAATCGCTCGCCACACTGATCCTTCCTCCGGGACTGACAGAAATCAATGACCGCGCATTTTATCGCTGCAAATCGCTGGATGCAGTCCGGCTTCCGGATCATCTCAGAAAAATCGGAGGTCAGGCTTTTTATTTCTGCGGTTTTTCTTCCATCGAGTTTCCGAATTCTCTGGAAGTACTGGAAGAGAGCGCATTTTTCAAATGTACGCAGCTCACTTATGTCCGCATCCCGGAAAGCGTGCGTTTTATTGGAAAGTGGGCGTTTCACGGCTGCAATCGTCTGCAATATCTGGAAATTCGCCATGATCCGGATTTTATCGGCGAATGGATCATCAATCGTTCTGCCACAATCCGGTGCTATCAAGGTTCTAAGGTAGACCAATACTGTCAGGCGGCTGGATTTAAGGTGGAATATTTGTAAATCACAGCAGGAGGATAACGCTAATTATGAAAACCACAATGAATTTTTCCATGGAAGCCAGTGACTTGAGCCGCTATACAGATTGTACAGATCTGCGCCGCTTTTATCAGTCTTTCGGCCTCTCCGGCCTTGAGCTGATGCCACTCGGTGAAGATCCCGGACATCTGGTTGAAAAAGATATGATCGTAGGCGTCCACCTGCGCTGTGTCACAGACTGGATGGATCTGGATAAACACATGCTGCTCGAACACTATCGAAAAGATCTGGAATATGCCCGCCAGATGCAGGCCGAATATGTCGTATTCCATGTGACTCAGGTAGGATTCGCCGAATCTCTGGTCTATAAAATGAAACATACAGATGCAGAAGTCGTGGATGCCGCAGCCGCCTTTATCAATGAACTGCTCGACGGGCAGGACTATCCCTTCTGGTTTCTGATGGAAAATCTCTGGTGGCCCGGCCTGAATATGCTCGACGCAAAAATCACGGAACGATTACTTGCACAGGTGCAGTACCCCAAAAAGGGAATTATGCTCGATACCGGTCATTTTATGAACAGCAATATTTACCTGCAAACGCCAACGGACGCTCTCAGATATTTGCATCAGATGCTCGATGCTCACGAGGCACTGCTTCCTATGATCCGAGGCATTCATCTGAATCAGTCCTTAAGCGGAGATTATATGAGAGACTATCTCAAGCATCCACTCACACCTAAAAGCGATCCGGAAGAACTGGCCACCCAGACCTTCCTGCATATTTTTCAGGTGGACCAGCACCGGCCTTTTACCGCCCCCGGTGTCCGGGAACTGGTCAGCCGTATCGATCCAGACTATGTGACACTGGAATATATCACACGCAGCCGCGAAGAACACGCACAGTTTCTAAAAGCCGGGACCGACGCCTTAAAACCAATCGCTACGATCCGGGATCTTGCTGCCAGAAGTTTGATCTGAGTATCTTTCTTCTATAATAGTATCTCAAATATTCATCTTTATAGAACTTTTATAAAAAATACTGTCTGATGACAGCCGAGTCATCCGACAGTATTTCCCCTTTTATCATATTTACTCCACTTTCGAAAACAGAATCCGGTCATTATCCAGCTCTTTTCCGACGCCGACGCTAAACTTCTCCAGCAGGCCGTCTACGGTAAGGCCGGCGCGCTCCTCCCCTTTGATATCCAGCACGATCCGGCCGGAATCCATCATCAGGGTACGGTTGCCGAGCTCCAGAGCGGAATGCATATTGTGGGTGATCATCAGGCAGGCCAGATGATTTTCCTTCACGATCCGTTTCGTCAAGTCGAGCACCTTATCCGCTGTTCCCGGATCAAGCGCAGCCGTGTGCTCATCGAGCAGCAGGATCTTTGGCGGGACAAGCGTTGCCATCAGAAGTGTCAACGCCTGACGCTGTCCGCCGGATAAAAGTCCTACCGGCTGCTTCATGCGGTCTTCCAGCCCCATATGCAAAAGGGAGAGCCGCTCGCGGAACATTTCCCGGTCCGCATTGCTCGGTCTGGAAAAGATGGATTTTTTCTGTCCGGCACGTAAGTATGCGAGCGACAGATTCTCCTCGATCGTCATATGTGGCGCCGTTCCCTTCATCGGATCCTGAAAGAGCCGTCCGATCTCGACCGCACGCTTATGTTCCGGCACGTAGGTGATGTTGCGGTCATCCAGATAAATACTTCCCTCATCTGCATAAAAGCTTCCGCCAATACAATTAAATAAGGTAGACTTCCCGGCGCCGTTGCTGCCGACGATCGTTGCAAACTCTCCATCTTCCACCGTGAGGGTAACGCCGTCGAGCGCGACCTTTTCATTTACGGTCCCTTCATTAAATACCTTCCGGATATTTTTCAGTCTCAGCATCAGGCTCTGCCTCCCTTCTCCGCTGCGATCGCCGCGCGCTTCTTTTTCTGGAATGCGATCTGTCTCTTGATATAAGGAGACGCAATGGCAATCGCCACGATAATCGCAGAGACAAGCTTCAGGCATTCAGCCGGAATGTGCAGCCGCAGTGCAATCGCGATCGCAAAGCGGTACAGGCAGCTTCCAAAGACCGCCCCGCCCATGCGGTGATATACGGTCTTCTTGCCAATCAGCGTCTCGCCGATGACGAGGCTGGCCAGCGCGATCGTCACCATACCGGTACCGAGGTTGATGTCACACGACTTCTGATACTGTCCGATCAGGCAGCCGGAGAGCGCCGTCATCGCACCGGAAATGCAAAGACCGACCGTAATCGTAAAGCCCGGATTGATGCTCGATGCACGGATCATGTCCTCATTGTCGCCGGTCGCCCGGATGGAAAGACCAAGCCGTGTGCCGAGGAACCATTTCAGCAGGATGCAGACGACTACTACAATCAGCGCAGACACGATCAGTTTGTACCAGGTCGTGCCAAACACGCCTTTCGTCAGGCTGTAAATCGTATCACATTTAAACAGGGACAGGTTCGAGGAGAAGCCCATCGCCGCAAGATTCACGGTATACAGCCCCGTATTGACAATGATTCCCGCGAGGATCGATTCAACGCCGAGCTTCGTCTGAAGAAAAGCCATGATGTAGCCGGAGCACACGCCCGCAGCCATCGCCGCAAACAGCGCCAGAATCGGATGTCCCATGATCGCCACCTGCGCGCCGACTGCACAGCCCAAGGTAAAGCAACCGTCCGTCGACAGGTCAGCGATATTCAAAATAGAATAGCTCAAAAACAGAGCCAGTGCCACCAGCGCATAGATGAAGCCAAGCTCCAAGGCGCTCACGATGACCGAAAACGATAATAATGAACCCATAACAAACTCCTTTTAAAGACAGATAGGGCCGCAGGAGGAAATACGCTCCTGCGGCTGGGGGATTTTTATAAGGTGGGCGTTTCGAACATGCCAATATAGCCCTACGCAAATAAATTTGCTCCGGTTTATCCCGGCATGTTGCTGCTGCTCGAAACTGTTTATTCAAACTCTTCTGCGGTAACGGTCTCTACGACTCCGGTGCACAGGTCTGCGAATCCGCTGTAGTCAATGCCGAGTGCTTCTGCGGTCTCGGTGTTGACGGTGGCGATTCCGTTGTCGAAGGTCTTGATCGGTGTGGTCGCCGGATCTGCACCCTGCAGCACTTCGATGACCATATCAGCAGTCTCTACACCAAGCTTTGCGTAGTCTACGCCGTAGCCACAGAACGCGCCGTTTAATGCAAAGGAATCTGCGCCGCAGTAGTGCGGGATACCTGCGTCGATAAATTTCTCATAGATCGCGAGCTCGGCTGTCATAACAGTGTTATCGGTCGGGGTAAATACCGCGTCCACACCTGCTGCGATCAGTGCATCCGCTGCCTGTGTGACCTCAGTATTATTCGTGCCGGTCTTTTCCACGTATTCGATGCCCTTCTCATCCAGATAAGCCTTTGCATCTGCGATCGGCTGCTTGGAAGAATCCTCGGACTGGCTGTAGAGAAGTCCTACTTTTTTGACATCCGGATTTGCTACAAGCATCAGATCCAGAATCGCGTTTGTATTCAATGCATCGCTCGTACCGGTGATGTTCGCACCCGGCGCATCCATGGACTCTGCAAGTCCTGCGCCTACCGGGTCAGATACTGCGGAAAATACGACCGGAATCTGATTGTCCTCAGTCGCCGCCTGTACGATCTGCGCTGCCGGCGTCGCGATCGGAACGATGACATCCACACCGTCATCGATCAGCTGCGTCGTGATCTGGTTCAGGGTCGTGGAATCTGCCTGTCCGTTGTACACATATCCATCAAATACATAGGTATCTCCGCCCTCCTCGGACTTTGCGGTCAGCTCCTGTTCAATGTTCTGTTCGATCTGATTCAAGGATGCATCATCCACGAACTGGATAATACCCACCTTGTACTCTGCCGCCATTGCGGTGCCTGAAAGCATTGCAGCTGCTGCTAAAGATACGGTTACGCTTGTCAGTACATTCTTTTTCATAGTTTTGTTCTCCTTTTCCTGTCTCGATTGATCCCTTCTGGGATCTCCATCTGTTCTTCAAAGGATCTTCACCGGTAAAGGACTTCTATACTATGCTCACGTTTCATAGTATAAAAAAAGCCGCCACAGATAATCTCTTATCTGAGACGGTAATAATTTCTTATTATCGCGGTACCACTCATCTTGACTAGTCGTCCACTTTCGCATGTACTATCATACACTCCTGATTGATAACGGGTTCGGTTCCCGGTGTATCCTACTTTGGAAAGCTCCTTTCAGATCACCCTCAAAAGTCCATTCAGCAACCTGCTCCATACTGCAATCCCACCACCTGCAGCTCTCTGTAATTTCACAACTGATGCTTACTACTCTTTCTCATCGGTTTGTTCCTTTGTTGTGTTAAAGTGTAGCACCGGGAGTTCGATTTGTCAAGGGGAATTTTGCTCATTACTCGCGGAAATAAAAAAGGACTGCAGCAAATTTGCCACAATCCATTTTTCCGGTAAAACGAACTACATGAATATACTTCCCGCGCGCAAAGCCACCTGCAAAAACAGGTTCGAGTCATACAGCCAGCTCAGGAACGTGCTCTGCTCGACGAGACGGATGAGCTGCGTCCCGATCTGGGTCGCGGAACACAGCGATAAGATCAGGAAAAATACCCACAAAAGCAGCAAAGCCTGCACAAGTCCGAGCAGCATTCCGGCGAAGCGGTTGATGACGCGGATCACCGGGATGTGTGCCATGAGATTCAGCAGGGTAATGATCCCCCAGAGCAGAAGCTGCACAACGACAATCGATACCAGGTACGCCACGACATTTAAGACACTCGTCGCCACAAAGTTGATCAGGTAGTCCGGGAAGCTGGAAACGCCCAGCCCTTTGTAGCCTTCCTCATTGTTATAATCCAGCAGGATGTCTTTGAGCTGTTCCGGCAGCGGAAGATTCTCGATGATCTCGGTCTGCTCGATCCGCGTCAGGCTTTTTGTGCTGTCCTGCGCATCCGAGCTGCCGTCCGACGAACCGGACAGGTACTGGTCCAGATACTGCTGTATGTACTGATTTTTATAGATCTCCAGCTGCGCATCGCTGAGCTGATCGAGCATCGCGCTGTCGTAGCCGTTCTGTTCCAGAAGTGCCTTGATCTCGTCCCGCCCCATATTGGCATAGGCGTCTGCACCGGTTCCTGAATCGGTCCCATCTTTGCTTCCCGAACCGGTAAGGCTGTTCAACACCTCTTTTTCCATAATTCCGGTGCACTGCTCTACGAGAAACGTATAGACCGGTGTATTCTCCTTCAGATACTGCGTGATATACGGAAGCAGCGCAGATACCAGCACGATCGACAGTGCGAGTGATACCATTGCGGCAAATTTTTTTACGAATCCCTTCCGAAAGCCTGCGATCGCAAACAGCACACAGACTGCCACCACCGCGGCCTCTAACAGATTAATCATGTTCTCTCCTCTCCAACCGGCGCTTATCCGATCCGGATCTTATCAAAACTGTCCTTTGTGATGACCAGATACTTCCGGTATTCTCCAAAATAGAAGAAGCCTTCCACTTCTTTCTCATAGGCCGATGAAAACCGCTGATGTCCGGATTTTGAAAATACATCAAAGCCCTTGTCATTGTACATCAGGATCTGTCCGTTCTCAATCTTGATCTCATCAAACTTCGCGTCGATCTTCGCAGACGACTTTTTCCGTCCGCTGTAATTGTAGAGTTCCATCTGATACTGCTCATCGCCATCATGATTCAAAAACAGGAATCCGATGCGCTCCGCATCGTGGAAGCTGCTGATGATCTCTTCTTCAAACTGCACGCTTGTGCTCTCTTCCGGCGCATTGTTCCCGGAAAACACATGAAATCCGCCGTCAGAAACTGCCACTGCGTGCGCATCATCTGTAAAGTAAAGCTGCGGAATCATTTCATCCGTGTACTCTGTGCGGCTGACGATATTGTCAGTCTTGTCCTTTCCGGCTGCACCGAAATGATAAAATACGACCTCATCCGTCATGACGCCTTCCGCAAGCTTCAGATAAGACACGGCCATCTTCTGCCCGTTCGGGGAAAGTGCGACATCGAGCGGGTATCCGCTCTCGCCGACTGTCGTCTTGTCCGTCGCCACAGATGTGCCGTCTGCCTGATACAGATTCACCCACGTCACGGTATCGTCCTGCAGCACAAGCGCTACCACGCCCTGTCTGGAGACACGCGCCTTCAGGATCGGAATCTGCGTCTCAAAATTGCCGAGCAGGCCATCCTGGTTGACAATGTAGACCTGTGTCCCCTGCTGCTCTGCGATCACCATCGTCCCATCGCAGAGGTCCGCGATCGGCGCCTGCATGCTGTAGGTCACACTCCACTCCGTCGCCCCGGTGCGGGAAATGCAGGAAACTCCGTCTGAATTGTAGCGGTACAGCTTTTTCCCGACGGACAGGTAATTTGTGCCGGAGACCGCCTCAATCTCCTTTGAATCGGTGATTACATAATCCCGGAATACATGCAGCTGATTGTACAGAAAAAAACTGCCTGCGATCACCACGATGAGCACCGCAAGAAAGATGCGCCAGTACCTCGCCTGACGGCGGCTGCGCTCCAGCCGTTGCTTCGGATCACCTTCCGGAAGCTCCCGGCCCGGTGCAAACGCCCGCTCCTCGATCTCCAGCTCTTCCTCCTCATCCTCATCCATATCTAATTTTAAAAAGCTCAGCTTCTCGCCGAGCCATGCGAGGGTGTCCTTCCAATTTTTCTTCTTCATGTCCTACCTCGATTTTTTCTCGTTGCCCTTAACTATAGCAGAATCCGTCAGGAAACGCAACTGCATGCGGCACTTCAGGGCTGTATTTATGTGCTGCCGCGTTACCATTTATTCATATCGTTTCGTTGCCCGCTGAAACAAAATGATTCGAGTGTATGGTTCCTTCCCCCGCAGCGATTTGTCGCTACGGAGGAATCTTCGCCCATATTTGAAAAATACTTCCGCACGTGGGAATGATTTGATTTTTCATTGCCAGCCTTACGGAAGAACGATTTTCTGACCCGGCATGATCAGATTTGCATCTGATATGTGATTCACCTGACAAAGCAGTTCCAGTTTATCCAGACTTCCATAGTATTGATTGCAGATGTCCGCAAGGGTATCTCCCATCCGAATCGTGTAGGAAGCATGGATTCCCTGTGCGGCCGCAGATGCAGCCATGGTCGGCTGTGCATCCTCCCCGGAAGCAGTCGATGCCGGGGCGTCGGTATCTGAAGCAGTATTTTCGGCTGAATTTGCTGCGTCTTCTTCCACAGCCTGACTGGAATCGGATGCTATGGCGGCTACCTGCCCGCCATCTGCTGCAGACAATCCAGAAACCTCCGCGCTATTATCTGCCCCTGCCGCCGCAGACTGCGCAGAGACATCCGCATTGCCATTTTCGCCTGCTGTCGCAGACTGCACAGAAGTTCCTGCGTTACTGTCCTCTCCTGCTGACGCGGACTGTGTACCATCCTCACTTCCATCTACAGTCGCACTTCCTCCTGTCGCTTCCAGAGCTGCTGATCCGTCTTCCGATCCCGTGCCAGCCGCTGCCGCATCCTTCGCCGCGAACCCGTCCGATGCCGTCCGGTTGCCACCCTGAACGACTGCCGTACTGTCCGCATTCGTATAAATCCGATCGGCCTCATTTTCTTCTGTATTCCTCTGATAGCTGCCATTCTGCGCTTTCCGGATATCATCCATGCGCGTCACGGCAATCGCTCCGATCACAAGCGCAGCGACAACAAAAAAAGAACTTGCCAGCTTCAGCATGCTGCCCGTTCTCTTCTCCCCTTTGATCCGTACTTTTTCCCGGAAGCTTTTGATCGCCTTGTCCGGAATGCTCTCTTTTTCCACCCGGTCTTCCTTAAACTCATCCGCCAGATACTGCTGCATCCTGCGATTCTGCTCGTAAAATACAAAATAGCCGCGCAGCTTTTTGTAACAGCCCTCCACGGTCCAGTACAGATTTTCCTCCTGCTCCTGCAAATGATAGATCAGCTGCATGGACGTGGGATTCAGTTTTTCTGCCAGCTTCATCCGTTCGGTCGGATACTGCCCGATCACGCAACACCCCTGCACTTCCCAGTCTGGAAAATATTTCTGTTTTTTCTCGTCCAGTTCCTTTTTCGCCGTATCCTCCTCTCCATCCGGAAGCTCCAGAATCCCGCGGATAAACAGATAAATCCCATCCTCCGCTTTCTGCTGCTCCCCATAGAAAATGCCGAGGTAGCCATCCTTTTCCTGTGGTTCTTTCTTATGAATGCAGGTCATCACATAATCCTCAATGCAGATCTTCTCCGCTCCCCGTATCTCTCCGATCTGACGTATGTTTTTCGGCAGCGCCGTCTCCTTCTCCTTTCCCATACTCCACTCACTCCTTTTTTAGGCTTGCCTATACTCTACCATACACTCTATGCAGAATTTAGCAATTCATGGACAAAATCTGGAAAAATTTTTCTGCAAGGCGCCGCTGCATAGAGCTTCCCAAATCTGGATAGAATAGAGCAGACAGAATCAGGCACAGACAAATACAGTTGCCAATCTATACAGGCATAGCTACTTAACTCGTTGCTCGCAAGAAGTGAAAACGGATAATGCATCTATATCAGCTATACAATGGAGGATCTATTATGCCCCAACATTTTCATCTTTCTGATACTGACACCGCCCTTCCCTTACAGGAGGCCTGCCTCTCGCAGCTGCTCCACAGCTTCCGCCCTCAGTCCTCCGACTCCATGCTCCGGAAGCTGACTTCCCGTGCGTTTGGCGAACCATCCGATGACGCCGCTTTGCCACCGGTCATTCTCTGCATCGGCACCGACCGTCTGATCGGGGACAGCCTCGGCCCGCTCGCTGGCTCTCTGTTGCAGCGCGCTCACTGCCCGCTCCCCGTCTACGGCACCTTAGAACAGCCCGTCCACGCCCTGAACCTCGCAGATTCACTCGCCAAAATCCGACGCAGCCACCCCCGCAGCCCGGTCATCGCCATCGATGCCTCGCTCGGCCCGGACAATCGCATCGGCTGCATCACATTGCGCCCGCATGGCCTTCAGCCAGGCGCCGGTGTCCACAAACGCCTCGCCCCCGCCGGGGACATCTCCATCACCGGCATCACCGGCCCCAACAGCCACCAGCCTTACCTATCCCTGCAGACTGCACGGCTGTCAACCGTGATGGGGATGGCGGAGGAGATTTGCGCGTGTATATTGCAGGTGGGGAAGGGCGATGCCGTCACACTTTGAATACGCCAGAAACGGGCCGGTCGTATACGCGATACGACCGGCCCGTCCTGTCACTACAGCTTTGTCCTTTTCCGTTTTATCCGATTACTTTACCGTAACAGTGCACTTTGTAGATACAGAGCCGGAAGTTATCGTAATCACTGCTGTTCCCTTCTTCAGTCCTTTGATCTTTCCACTTGCAGTCACAGTCGCAACCTTTTTATTGGAAGATTTAAAGGTAAGCTTCTCATCGCTCTTTGCCGGAGCGGTCTTTGCTTTCAGAGTATAGGTTTTTCCCTTCTTCAGCGTAATCTCTGATTTCACACCATTAATTGCCGTCGTCTTTGTCTTCGGAACGGTGACAGTAACAGTGTATTTCTTCTTTCCGGCCTTTACGGTAATCTTGGCCTTTCCAGCTTTCTTTGCTGTGATTACGCCCTTGGATGTGACGGTAGCTACCTTTTTATTGGAAGAACTGAAGGTAAGCTTATCCTGAGAAGTGATCGGAGTCAGCTCCGGCATAAGCGTTGCCTTCTGTCCCTTCTTGAGCGTCATCGTCTTTGTAAGGCCACTGATCTTAGAAGTCGTTACCTTCTTCTTCTGTACTGTAATCTGTACATTCTTCTGGAGGCCGCTCTTCAGTGTGATCGTTACAGTTGCCTTGCCGGCCTTCTTGCCTGCCGTCAGTTTTCCATTTGCATTTACCTTTACAATGCCGGTATTGCTGGACTTCCAGGATGCTACAGAATCACCCTTTGCAAGTCCCGTCACCTTAAGCTTTGAAGTAGACTGCTTTACCTTCATCGGGAGCTTTGTTGCATTAATCTTCATCGTAGGGGTAAGTGCCTCTCCGACACTTCTCTGCTCCTTCTCACCGCATGCGCAGATATACTCTCTTACCTCCGGTGCAAATACCGTTGCCTCGGATACGACGCGGGACTCCACGAAGGAATGCTTATGGTTTGCCTTCTCATAGTATGCGTCGATCTTCTCCTGTACTTTCAGCGCCTCCTCGTAACTCTTCAGATACTTCTGATCTTCCTCGGTCACGCCTTTCTTCAGTGTCTGAATCTCTTTCAGAGCAGCCTGCAGTTCGCTTGCATTCGTATCATCTACCTTCGCATCTGCATTCAGTCCATACTTCTGGATGATCTCATTGATCAGCTCTGCTTTTGCCGGGCTGACATAATACTGAT
Organism: Lachnospiraceae bacterium; assembly: GCA_029006155.1. Taxonomy (GTDB): domain Bacteria; phylum Bacillota; class Clostridia; order Lachnospirales; family Lachnospiraceae; genus Choladousia. The sequence continues at coordinate 1,777 of JAQXGF010000118.1, read as the reverse complement.
AGCTCTCAAGGGAGAATACATCTTCCTTTACGAGTCCTTCTGCTGCCTTGTCAACCGCATCGATCAGGCTCTTATTTTCCAGTGTAATCTTTACACCGTCCAGAGTCGATTTGATCAGGCTGTCGAGTGCTTCGCGCTGTGCGATCACTGCGTCCACTCTGGCTTTTGCCGCCTGAAGCTTTGCAAGGTTCGTGATCGCAGAGGTGTCCTCGCCGAGCGCCTCCACTCTTGTAAGCAGGCTGTAAATCTGTGCCTGAGAACTGCTCGTGATCTGTGCCTCTTCCGGAAGCTTATCGATATCTGCTACGATCGCATCTGTAATCTGTTTCTGCTCCAGCTCTGCAATCTTTTCGTAAGCCGCCTCCAGCTTTTCCGCATCCGTGATCAGCAATCTCTTTTCATCATCCAGACCCAGATAGCCCTGATATAGATTTTCGATCATATCACGGGAATCCAGCGTCATCTCATTCAATGCCGGAAGTGCCGCAATACCACTGTTGATACGCTCGATCTCATCCTGCTTGGAAACCTCCAGAATATCAAGCAGCTTCTGAATATTTGATACCTTTGCCTGTTCTTCTTCGCTCAGGCTGTCATAACGCGCTTTAATCCGTTTTACTTCTGTACGGTTGTACCACTTATAAGAATTTACCTCCGGCAGATTCCGGATCTGACGCTCTACATCTGCTGCTGTAACCATACGCTTTGCAAGGTCATCCAGTCCATAAGCATAGAGATAGTTGGAATCATTGTAATAGTAAATCAGTCCGTTATCGCCAATCGTCATACTCTGTGAGCAATACTGTCCGACACCAATGTTATCAATCTTTTCATAAATCGGTTCGGTCTGTCCGACGCTGTCCTGAATAATGTACATCGTAGAGGTACGATCCGGATATTTTCCTTCCGGGCTGTACGGAACAACATACAAATATACTTTATAGTTATTCTCTGCCGTCGCATATGCAGTAGATAAGACCGGTGTTCCCTTAGATGCCAGATCGGTAATCCGGTAAATTTCTGTCATTGTATTTGCATCAATGACACGGAACGGTTCGGCACTTCCACCATGTCCGCCACCGCCGCATACATAAAGTCTGCCATTATAAATAACCGGGCTGGACTTAATGCCGCCACCGCTTATGTCTGACTTGAACCATTTCATAGAATCACGGTTAAAGGTGCCATCTTTGTTTACTTTCAGTGAAAGGATCGCTCCGCCTTTTCCCTTTCCGGATGCAAGCGTTACATACAGCCGGCGGTTCTTCTCATAATAGTTCGGTGTCGACTGAACCTGATAGTCTGTCAGGCTAAGCTTGTCTACCACTTCTCCAGTCGTTTTGTTCACCGCAAAGAATGTACCTGCGGTATCTCCGAAGTATGCATAATCACCTACGAATTCTGCTCCGCCCCAGAGAAAGCCCTGCTGAGAGCCTGTTGTTGCCTCTACATCCCACTCCGGACTGATATCATAATTCTTCTTTTCATCCGTAGCGATAAATGCATAGTAAGCACCTGTTGATCCATAGGATGCCAGATAAAAATATCCGTCATGATACATGATCGGTGTCTCGATCTGCGTGTTGGCGTTTAACGCGATCGTCTGATACAGGAATTCCAGATCAGAGGAACGGTATACTTTAACAACTACCTTGCCGTCGTCATTCTTTGCCATTGCAAAGACCTTACCATCTGCACAGGTGACCTGCGGAAGCAGCATCATGCAGCCCTTCGCCTCATTCTGTGCAAGGATTTCTCCATCCTCCGGATCCAGCTT
>JAQXGF010000117.1 GCA_029006155.1 Lachnospiraceae bacterium | reverse complement strand
AAATACGGAAAATGGGAAACGCGGGGCAGCATGAGCAGCCGTCAGCGCAGAAGCATTCTACGATAAGTGAGACTTGGGCGCAGGAGACGATCGAGGACCTTGATGATTTTATCGAGTCTCAGGGGATTTATATCCGGCAGTGATGCAGCTATAGCATGCAGCATTGGACTGCGTCAGGCAGTAATATTTCGGCATCGCTTTGTCGATAAAGCGGATTGCGAATATCTGCTTTGACTCACCTTACATCAGAAAAAAGAAAGACACGAAATGTCATCTCCAACACGATGGAGGCGATGTTCCGTGTCTTTTTGTGTTACAAATCTTTTGACAGCCGCTCGATGAGTTCCATGACCAGGGCCAGATCGGAAGTGCTAAGGGACTTCAAGGCATCGGTCACCTGTTCCAGTAAAACCGGATTTTCCGTGTCCGTATCAAAGAATTCCCGCGGTGTCACGCCGAGGTATTCGCAGATATACAGAAATTCAGACATAGATGGCATGGCACGTCCGGAGACAATGCTCTGGATATAGCTTTTGCTGTGTCCAAGATCCAGACTCATCTTATATTCGGAAACTTCTTTTTGCATGCGTAATTGAGTCAGTCGGTTCCGGATGAAGTTTTCGTCCATAATAATTCCATTCACATCCTTTTTATAGGCAGTACCGCAGAAAAAATGATCTGCAGCGTCTATTTTATACGGTAGAAAGCAGGATTGAGACGATTTTGACGGTAATATATAATTGTATAGACTAATTTAAACGGTATATCTGATTAGGAAAGCCGTATAGCAAAGAGAAACAAGAATGTGGAAATGGGCGAATGATATGGTGCGACAGCAAAAGACTGTGCATTTTATCAAATAAAAGTATAAAGAGGAGGAACTGAGTATGAAGAACAGACGGTTGGCACTGGCTATGGCGTTCGCCATGACCGTCACGTCGCTTCCGGTGAACGGGTTGACCGGCTACGCGGCGGAGGAGTTTTCAGAGGTCGAACCGGTCACAGAGGCGGGAGCGGCAGATGGAGAGACGGTGCTCGATGAGGCAGAAGTGATCGCGGAGGACGATGGTGAAGCGGAAGCGCTGGAGGCCGAAGTATCCGGGGATGCGTCAGGAGCGTCGGACGACGAGCACGGAGCAGCAGCACCGGCAGAACAGAGTCTGGAGGCTACCGATGTGGCTCCGTTCGTGGAATCGGTGGAAGTCGTGGAGCAAAGTGACGATGGGGAGGAAGACGATAACGACTGGCGTACCGAGGAAGGGCTGATCGGAAGTCATGTTTTTCTGTATGCAAACTGGGAGCCAGATGCCACCTATCAGTGGTATACAAGTGAGGCCAGGGACAGCGCACAAAGCACTTACACTGCATTTGGAGGCACATCCTATGAGCAGGCGGTTCCGATCGAAAGCGGGAGAACGTATTGTCACTGTAAGATTACGAGTGCCACAGAAGATGGGACAGAAACGGTAACGTGGAATCATTTTCAGGTGACCGGAAAAACGCTGCAGCCGACGATGGTCGATGAGGAGACGACGGTTGCTCCGGGAGGGATGATCAAACTGTCCGCAGAATTTGAGGCGTGTGCGGGAAAGTCGCTTTTTTATCAGTGGTATCAGAGAGGCGAGGACGGTGATTTGACGCTGATCGAAGGGGCCACCAGTGCAGACTATACCGCAGAGAATATTACGGGAGATGTAACGTATGTCTGCAGAGCTTACACAGATGATCTGGAAGATGGCGATACGGCAGATGTTTGCTTTTCGATCACGGTCGCAACGGGCTTTTGGGTCGGCGAAGATCAGGAATGCAAGGCAAAGCCGGGCGAGTCGCTTACGTTGACGGCAGATGCGTCTTCAGATGAGGGCGAGCTTACCTATCAGTGGGCGCGCCGGGTACTGAATGCAGAGGAAGATCGCTGGGAACTGGAGGCGATTGAAGGCGCGGATGACAGCAGCTATACAATTAAGGATGTACAGAAAAATGAGACCTTTGTGTGTACTGTAAGCAACGGCAGTGAGACAAAGGAAGTGAGCTTCGAGGTTTCCGTGGACAGTGGACTGGATTATGCGGAAACGGCATCCATTGATGTCGGGATACTTTCTCCGGGACAGTCCATTACGCTGCATCAGGATGCGAAGACCAACTATGGTCCATTGACCTATAGGTGGTGGATGCTCGGAGAGCCGGATGAGGATGGCGCACGGATTTACGAACCGATTCCGGGGGCGACGAACAGCGCGGACTGTGTGATTGAGAATCCAAAGCTGAATGCGGACGGGGAGTACCTCTGCGTCGTTTCTGACCGGTATAATACCGGAGAGACTCGTTATTCGCTGGAGGGCTCTATGAGCACGCTTCAGATCGCGGTGGATGACTGGGAGCGCAATCTGCTGGTAGCATTTGGTGACGAGCTGGAGATGGAAGTCACGGCGACTTCGACCATTTCCGAGAAGATAACTTACCAGTGGAGAAAATGTGTCCAAAATGGCGAGGAATGGATCCCGGATGGAGACTGCATCGGTACGGAGTCGATACTGTGTATACAGAATGTGACAGAAAGTGGCGCCTATTGCTGCAAAGTATCGGATGGCGTTTCTACCGAGGAAGTGACATTTTTGGTCCAGATGCATAAAGGGCTGCAGGTACAGATCCCGCCGGAGATCGCGGTCAAGGCGGGAGAGAGCGTCACGCTGGAGGCCAATGCGCGTACCAATTCTGAGTTGCCGCTCACGTATCAGTGGCAGACGGTTGTACGTGATGAGAACTATCACGAGGAGATCACAAATATTGATGGTGCGACCGACCAGACCTACACGGTAGAGAATGTTCAGGGACCATGCATTTACAAATGTGAGGTGTCGGACGGATACAGTACCTCTGGCATTTACTACGAGATTCAGATGGATACCGGCCTGAAGTTTGATAATCCGGAGTATCCGACGGTTGCTACGATTCCGGCAAGACCGGATCAGGAGCTGGTGCTGGATGCGAGCGCAAGTGCGGATGGCGGAGTACAGTACAAATGGTATTATAGAGATGGGAAGACTGGTGAATGGACATTTCTGGAGAATGTGACCGGGGCGACCTGCAAGGTGGATTTTGCAAAATCAAAGTACTATAAATGTGAGATTTATGATAAATATGGACAGGGACTCGATACACAGTTTCAGCTGACCGTTGATACCGGTCTGGAAGCCAGTATTGTGGAAAAGACGGTGACGGTACCGTATGGCAAGCAGGCGGTGCTGTCGGTGGATGTATCCGATGCGGCGACAAATTATGGGCCGCTGAGCTATGAATGGTACAAGGTGACAGAGAAGGGCGATGAGAGACTGGAAGGCGCGGATGGCGCAAGCTATACGACACCGGAAAGCTTTACACATGTCATAGAGAATGATATAGATTACTACTATTATATGTGCGTCGTCCGGGATCAGTATAACTCGAAAAAGATCAATTTTAAGATCGAGATCGCAAGCAATCTTGTCGTGAAGACGCCGGATCTTGTATGGGTCGAAAACGGTGGAAGCGTCGATCTGAAAGCGGAGGCGACCTCTGATTATGGACCGGTAGAATATCTCTGGGGAGCGATGATGACAAATGGTCAGATATGGGGACTGGGCGGATTTTCCGAGGACAGTGCATTTCCACAGACGGATGTGACGGATGTCGTGCAGTATGTCTGCACGGCGAGGGACCAGACGGGAATGGTAAAGTCCGTATCCGCAGTAGCAGCCCCGCTGAGTTTTAAAGGAAAAGATGCCCCGGATTTTGAACATGCCAGAACATTCCAGATTCTTGGAGATTCTGCGGAAAACCGGGCGATCATTTTGCAGCCGGGCGGAAGTGCTTACTTTAAGCTGATACCGGATCGGAACGGCCCGTGGAATTTCTATACGGATACTTCAAACGCTACGATCGCTGTTTATGATAGTGAGCGAAATCTGTTAGACAAAGCCGGTGATGAAGAAGACAGCTGGGGCTTCAATCTGACGTTGAATCTGAAAAAAGGCGTGACCTACTATATTGAATGCAGCTATCAGAGCATTTGGGGAGAGATCAAAAAAGCGGGAAGCTATGAGTGGTATGGTGGCTATGAAGGCGACGAATTCCATGAATATGATGAGGGCGTAGTAGTAAAAGAACCGACCTGTACAGAGAGCGGTAAGATCGTCTACACCTGCAAAGACTGTGGATATGAGTACGCGGCACCGCTTCCGGCGACAGGCGCGCATCAGATGATTACCGTTGTAGAGAAAGCTGCGACATGCGGAACAGCGGGCAGCCAGCATCGCGAGTGCAGTGTTTGCCATACAAAGGAAGCATCGACGGAGATTCCGGCGACAGGCGCGCATCAGATGACGACGATTATAGATCAGGCGGCGACGTGCGGAGCAGCGGGCAGCCAGCATCAGGAGTGCAGCATCTGCCACACGAAAGAAGCATCCAGTATGATTCCGCCGACAGGTGCACATCAGTATGGTGCATATCATGTGACGAAGCAGGCGACGATCTTTGCAGCAGGCGATGAGGTAAAAACCTGTAGTGTCTGCGGCGCATCGGAGCACAGAAGTATCCCGCAGAAGCAGGGGACGATTACGCTGACTGCGACGAAGCTTCCACTGCAGGTGAGGAAGTCGGTAGCACTTAGTAAGATTGTGACCGGACTGGCAGCAGGCGATTCGATTGCATCCTGTGTGAGCAGCAATCCGAACGTGGCGACCGTAGATAACAGTGGCAAGGTGACGGGCAAGAAGGCTGGAACGGCCGTCATTACGATTACACTGGCGAGCGGTGTACCGGCAAAAGTCACGGTTACGGTTCAGAAAAAGGCCGTAGCGACCGCGAAGATCATGAATGTAGAGAAGTCACTGAAGCTGAACATTGGCGATAAGAAGACCTTACAGCCAGTGATCAGCCCGATCACGACGACGGATAAGATGAGCTACACTTCTTCCAATAAGAAAGTAGCGACTGTGACAAAGGGCGGCGTGATCCTTGCAAAGAAATCCGGAACGGCCAACATTACCGTAAAGGCCGGAAAGAAGAAAGTCACGGTAAAAGTAACTGTGGCGAAGAAAGCGCCAACCGGAATGAACGGAGTTCCGGCATCGAAGACGTTGAAGGCGAAGAAGTCCTTCACGATCAAGCCAAAGCTGACCCCGTCCGGAGCCGAGGCAAAGATTACCTACAAAAGCTCCAATTCCAAGGTGGTGACGGTCAATGCAAAGGGGAAAGTGACCGCAAAGAAGGCTGGAACTGCAGTGATTACGGTGAAGGCGGACGGCGTGGTACGTACCTGCACGGTGACGGTGAAGTAGCTGAGGACAGCTGCAGAATAAAATCTGTATAAAAAGGAAAAGAAAAGATCCTGTCAGAGTAAGGCGTGCAAACCTTATATCGGTCAGGATCTTTTTTTAATACTGTTGGAGTATCGCTTCACAGTAATTTTCGATTTATACGCGGAGCTCTTCTGCGTATTACTTTATGCGCGAAAAAATTTGTTTCAACAAACATGAAAATTATGCCAAAGCGAATATTCAGAATCCACGGTTGCTCTACAGAATCAGCCGCTCTGCCGCGAACACAAACAGCGGGATCGTCACGAGTGATGCGATCGTGGTGAAGGCGTAGAGCTCGGAGGCGTACAGCGCGTTCTTATGGAAACGCAGGGCAAAGGCGGTGCCGGTCGCAGCGACCGGGCAGGCAGCGGCGACGAGCATCGTGCAGCTGACCATCGGATCGACCGGGATCAGAGTGAGCACGAGAAGCAGCAGCGCCGGCATGATAAGCAGCTTGGAAGCGGAGATGAGATAGAGCTTCCGGTTCCGGAGCATGCTCAGAAGATCGGTCTGTGCGACAGAGATACCGGCGATGAGCATGGCGAGCGGCGTGTTCATACCGGCGACGTAGTTCATCGAGTCGAGCAGCAGATCCGGGATATGGATCCTGCCAAAAAAGAACACCACACCAAGAATGCTGGCAAAGATCATAGGGGAGAGCAGCCCCTTTTTCAGTTCCTTTAAAGAGAAGGTCCCGGTCATAATCATGACACCGTGTGTCCATGAGAAGAAATTGAAGACGGTCATGTAAGCCGTGAGATAGAGTACGCCCTCATTGCCTAAGATACTCTGTACGAGCGGGATCCCGATGAATCCACAGTTGGAATACATGCTGGCGAACCGGTCGATGCCACAGTCCGGATTGCCGGTCGTGCGGATCAGGACAGTCGAAAGGATGGCAGCTACGAGATGCGTCAGAAAAGCGAGCAGGTATGCGACGAGCAGCCCCTGGGCGAGATGCGCCGAATACTCCGTCTGTAACGATACGATGGCGAGCATCGGGTTGACGACCATGAGCAGCAGATTGGCGAGCACTTTACTGCCGGCTTCGTCGACCAGCTTCATACGGAAGCAGAGGCAGCCGAGCAGTAAAAGGAGCAGCATTTTCAAAATCTGATTCACTATAATGACGAACATTGTGGTATAATCCTTTCAGAGAGATTCGGTTGGCGCAGTGTAGCAACTGCAGAAGTATGATTTCTGTGCCACAACGCTAAATACAGGGCTTTGAATGGCAAGAAAAATACGTTATATCAAGTATGGCACAGCAAGTGCGGGATGTCCAGTAGATTATTGCTGAAACGCGCCGGCCGACCGGGCAGAGAGAGGAAAGA
>JAQXGF010000116.1 GCA_029006155.1 Lachnospiraceae bacterium | reverse complement strand
GAATCAGGATGTCTACGGAGCAATTGCCCAGATCAAAGAGCGAAACTACACGGATGCGTTGAAAGACTATCGTGGAAATCTATTGCTTGTCGGAATTAATTACGACAAAAAGACCAAGACGCACAGCTGTAAGATTGAGCGGATGGAAAAATAAACGACAATTGAAGAAGTAAAAGGAAAAGCCAGGCAGGAAAGTTGTATTTTGAATGTGAAAAGATCCTGTCTGGCTTTTTCTTATGGATTCATCATCAGCGCTCGATACTCCGATGGTGTGCAGTTTTTTGTCTTTTTGAAACAACGGTTAAAAGAGGCAATGCTGCCAAAGCCGGACTGAAATGCGATTTCTGCGATAGAGATATCCCGATTTTCAAATAGAAGGATTGCTTGTTGAATCCGTTGTTTTGCCACATAATCGCTGAAACTGCTCTGAGTATACTCGCGGAAGGAACGAGAAAAATGAAATTTACTCAGTCCGACGTAATCTGCGACGTCATCCAGAGACAGATCCTGTTCGCAATGTTCGGAAATATAGCAACAGGCGTTGGCGATCGCCTGCTGTGTTTTGATGTGTAGCGTTCCACCTTCCGATGAGGCGGGCATCGTATCGGCGCTGCAGTAGTCGTAAAAAAGAAGCAAAATATGATAGAGCGACAGACACATCCGGGTGTTTACCATGGGAACTTTCTTGTGGAAAACATCCCGGATTTCATACATATAGCGGGAAATTTCGTTGGCAGGTGAATTTTGGGCATCATGAGGAACGTGATGTCTGGAAAGCACCTGGCTTTGCAAGAAGTTCATATCGGAAAACGTATTCAGTAGATTATTATAGTATTGCACGATCAGATGAGAGTGAGGTGCAGCCTGCACGGTGGAGTGAAGCTCACCAGGCCATGTGAAAAGAATATCGCCGTTTTGTAATGTGTAGGTTTTGCCCTGGATTTCAAAAACTGAGTTATCAGAGGCAGCACACACGATTTCGCCAAAGTTATGCCAGTGGGTCGGAAAACTCGATGGTGAATTTTCCCAAGATGCATTTACGCTGTAATTGTAATCAAACTGTGGATTTTCATAAAAGAAGCGATTGCCTGTCTGCATATCAGATTTCATAAAGCCAGCTTCCTTTCTAAAAAAATGTCTTATCCATATACCTATCATGACAAAAAATGCAATAAAAACAGCAATATATGATAAACTATAGAATAATGTATAAAAAACAAGAAAAATGAAAAAAATACTTAAAATAGTATACTATAACATGGATAAAAAAACAATATAAAAATAAAACAGAAAGAAAAAGAAAAAATATAAACAAATAGATAGAGAAAAAATTGGGATTTATACACAAGATAAAATGCGAATGAATTGATAATAGCAAAAAATGATAATGATAAAAGCATGGTATGAGTGGAGAAGCGTAGTCGGGAATGCTATCATAGCATTATCAACAAGAGGTACCGGGACCTAAAAAAACAAAGACGTGTAAACAAAAAATAAGGAATCTTCAAAGGGGGATATGAAATGAAAAAACGAGCAATGATGTTACTGGCACTCGCGGCAGCGATGGGGATGACGTTTGGAACAGCTGCATTTGCAGAAGAGGCAAAGACGGAGACAAAGACCATTACGGTAGATGGCGAGGAGCTCACCGTAGAGGTAACGGACATCGGCAAGCAGGGAACTTTCACATACTGGTCCGCGTTTACCGGAGATTCACAGACCTGGGATCAGTGGCGTGTCGATGCATTTAATGAGGCTTATAAGGATCTTGGCGTTCAAGTAGAGGTACAGTTCGTACCGGATGGAGCAGGTGTCAGCAATGGCAAGCTGCTGTCCGCGATCGCAGGAGGAACCGCTCCAGATCTGGTCATCATTGACGACCGGGTTTCTGCTTATCAGTATGCGGCAGAGGGATGTTTTACACCACTGGATGACACATTAAAAGATATCGGCTTGAATGTGGATGATTTCTTCGCAGGTATGAAAGACGTAATGTATTATGATGATACCTGTTATCTGATTCCTCAGGATAGTAATGTCATCATGCTGTTCTATAATCCGGATATTGCCAAAGAATGTGGTCTGGATCCGGAGAACCCGCCGAAGACCCTGGATGAGCTGAATGCATGGAGCGAGGCGATGACAGTGCAGGCAGACGATGGTTCTTACACAAGAATGGGAATTATCCCGTGGCTGGATTCTGGTGAGGATGCATTTACAATTCCGTATGTATTTGGCGTAGATCCGTATGATGCAGAGACTGGAAAACTCAATCTGACGTCGGATGAGATGGTTGGATATATGGACTGGGTGAGTGATTATGCAGAAAAATATGATGCAGAAAGAATCAACACCTTTACCTCTGGCATGGGCGGCATGTTCTCACCGGATCACCCATTCATGACTGGGAAGGTCGGAATGACTCTGACTGGTAACTGGTTCACCAATGCACTGAAGATCTATGCACCGGATGTAAATTATAAGGTTTGTGCAGTTCCGGTTCCGGATTATGGACGTGCAAATTGTACGGCGTATGGCTGTAATGTATTCGGTATCCCGGCCGGAACGGACAATGCAGACTTGGCAGCACTCTTTATCAAGTTCTGTATGCAGGGTGTCATCAACGAGGATAACTTCGCAACCTGGCGTTCCATCCCGGTTATCGATTCTGAGTTTGATAACGTATCTCTGACCAAGAACGGTGATGAGATCTATGCATTAGAGCGTGAGATCGCAAACAATCCGGAGTGCGGTATTCCGGCTCTGTGCTCCGTTTCCAGTGAGCTGTCTCAGGAGTTCCAGTCCTTAAGAGAGCAGGTCATCTACAATACAGATACCGATATTCCGGCTGCACTGCAGACTCTTCAGGATAAGATGCAGGCAACGATGGATGCAAAACAGTAAAGAAATATAAACTTTTTGGCCACAGGCGGCTAGGCGAATCCGTCAGCAGGTCTGTGGCCTGCTTTTGAAATAAGGGGGTAAGATCTTGAATTCAAAAACATATAAGCTGAAAATCTGGTTAAATAAAGCATTTATGTATGTTTTGCTGGCTGCTTTTGCAATGATCTTTCTGCTTCCTCTGTTTTTCCTGCTGATGGGTTCCTTTAAAGCAGAAAGTGAGCTGTTCCGCGTGCCGTTCCACTGGCTTCCGGATCATTTTAATCTCGACAATTATAAACGGCTCTTCGAACAGATTCCGTTTTTCAGATACTTTAAGAATACGATGGTTATTGTTATCTGCAATATCGTAGGATCGGTCATTTCCTGCTCGTTGACCGCGTATGGCTTCGCGAGACTGAGATGGCCGGGAAGAGATAAGGTATTTATTCTGGTTCTGGTTACGATGGTACTTCCGTATCAGGTAACGCTGATTCCGCTGTATCTGATGTACACGAAAATGAAATGGGTAGGCACGTTCCTGCCGCTTACCGTACCGTGCTTTTTTGGAAATGGCTTCTTCATTTTTCTATTCCGGCAGTTTTTCGTCGGGATCCCAAAGGAAATGTCAGAGGCGGCCCGGATCGATGGCTGTAATGAGTTTGGCATTTACTTGAAACTGGTCATGCCGATCTCCAAGCCAGTAATCGCATCTGTATGCATTTTGGCCTTCACAAGAAGCTGGAATGATTTCCTAGGACCGCTTGTCTTCTTGGGTGATGATAGGCTGTACACCCTGTCGCTGGCAGCTTCCATGTTGAAATCTCCGATGAACCCGAACTGGGCGATGCTGTTGACGCTTGGCGTTGTCATGGTCATTCCAGTATTTATCCTGTTCTTTGTCATGCAGAAGTATTTTATTCAGGGCATTTCGATGTCTGGTATCAAGGGCTAAGGGGGTATCTGAGATGGAAAAAAAGAAAAGTAAGCTGCGGATACGCGAAGCGCGGAATGGGCTGCTGTTTATCACACCATGGATTTTTGGATTCCTTGTATTTACGCTTTATCCAATTGTGGCATCTCTGTATTATTCTCTTTGCAATTACAGCGTAATTAAAGCACCGGTTTTCATTGGGCTTCAGAACTATAAGGCATTGTTTCAGGATAAGGTTTTTTTAAAAACGATTTCCAATACGTTATACATGATGTGTCTGGGTGTTCCGATTACGACGATCATTGCGGTTGGTGTGTCCGTCATGCTGAATCATAAGAAACTAAACCAGACCTATACCGGAATTATCCGGGTGCTGTTTTTCCTGCCGACTCTGATCCCGACGGTCGTAGCCTGCTTGCTTTGGATTTGGGTCATGCAGCCGGACAGCGGAATTGTAAACCAGCTGCTTGGATATATCGGAATCAAAGGACCTGGTTGGCTGTCGAGCCCGACTTGGTCAAAGCCGTCGTTTATTCTGATGATATGGACCTGTGGAAATGCGATCATCATTTATTTGGCTGGATTGCAGGATATTTCAGAAACCTTATATGAGGCGGCAGAGTTGGATGGTGCGGGCTTTATCAAAAAGACGTTCTATGTGACAATTCCGCTGATGAAATCGACGATCCTCTACAACGTAGTTACCTTGATTATCGGTGTCCTGCAGTGGTTCGCGGAGCCGTATATTATTACTTCCGGAGGTCCGGACAACTCGACGATGTTTTACTCTCTGTACTTATATAATAATGCGTTTTCCTACTTCAAGATGGGATATGCATCTGCGCAGGCGTGGATCATGCTGATTTTTGCACTATTGATTATCTTACTGCTGTTTAAGGGCTTCAAGTTCGGTCAGACGGATGAGTGATGCCGGATAGGAGAGAGTATGAAGATTGGAATTCTTGGATGCGGAGTCATCAGTAATACATATATACAGGAAATACAGCGCATTTACGAGAAGACGTTGGAAATCGTGGCAGTCGCAGATATGGATCAGGCACGGGCTAAGGCTACAGCGGAAAAATATCAGGTGCCGTTTGCGCTGACGGTCGAGGAGCTGCTGGCATATAAGGACATACAGCTGATCGTAAATCTGACACCGCCGATGGCACATAAGGAATTAAACATGCGCATTCTGGAATCAGGAAAACATCTGTTCTGCGAAAAGCCATTTGCACTGACAGTTGAGGATGCACAGGAGGTCGCACAGTTGGCAGAGGAGAAGGGGCTGTACATTGGTGCAGCACCGGATACATTCCTGACAGCTCCGATTCAGAGCTGTCGAAAGCTTTTGGAAGATGGCTGGATCGGAAAGCCGCTCTACGTTACCGCCAATATGATGTCTCCGGGCGTTGAAACATGGCATCCGTCCCCGCGTGCATTTTATGCAAAAGGCGGTGGGCCGTTATATGACATGGCGGGATATTATTTATCGACGCTGATCTGTCTCTTTGGACCGGTGGAAGAAGTGTTTGCTTACAGTGGGAAGGCGTTTGAGAAACGTCGCATTTACAGCAAGCCGCTGGCGGGCAGTACGGTAAAGGTTGAGGTTCCGACCCATTACACGGCGGTTCTGAAAATGCAAAATGGCGTGTTGGTGAACATGAATATGAGCTTTGATATCTGGTATTCCACCTTGCCGAAGATGGAAATCTACGGAACTGATGGAACGATGACGATGCCGGATCCGAATATGTCAGATGGAAAAGCATCGATCTTTCGAAAGGAGCAGGTGATCGCAGGGGCTTACGGGGTTCAGGGCGAGCAGAAGAGCTATGAGATGCCTCTGCGCAACCAGAATGTGGCAGAGTACACCCGTGGCACCGGAGTCGCAGAGCTAGCACTTGCGATTGAGACCGGAAAGAAAAACCGGGCAAATGTAGGGATGGCGATTCATATTTTGGAAGTGATCCAGGGCATGATGGAATCTGCGAATACAGATGGCTGCTGCAGAATGCAGACAACCTGTGAACAGCCGCCCATGTGGGACTGGATGGAAGCAAATTAAGAGAGGAGGAGATATGTGATGAGGCTAGGAATTTCGTCTTCTCTGGCACATACGTCGCCAGAAGATTGGGCACAGAAAATGCAGGCACTGGGGTGTCGAAGCGTTGTATTTCCAGTGGATTGTACGAAGCCAGATAGCGTGATCGATGCATATGCAGCGGCGGCAAAGGAGTATGACCTGCAGATTGCAGAGGTCGGGATCTGGCGAAATGCACTTGCTGTAAAAGAACAGGAGAGGCAGGCGGCAATGGAGTATAGCATCGGGCAGCTGAAGCTGGCGGACCGGATCGGGGCGCGATGCTGTGTCAATGTCATCGGATCGACCGGGGCGCGGTGGGACGGCGCTTATGCGGAAAATTTCACGTCGAAGGTATGGGATCAGGCCGTGCGCATGATTCAGGAGATTATTGATGAGGCAAAACCACAGAATACCTTTTTTACGATCGAACCAATGCCATGGATGTACCCGACCAGCCCGGAAGAGTATGTAAAGCTTCTCGATGATGTGAAGCGAGATGCATTTGGCGTACATATGGATGTGATCAATATGATCAACACGCCGCAGCGTTATTTCTTTCCGGAACCGTTCGTGGAGCATTGCTTTGAACTGCTGGGGGATCAGATTAAGAGCTGTCATTTAAAGGACATCCTTTTGGGACAGGAATTTACATTCCGACTTCAGGAGTGTGCATGTGGAGAGGGAACTTTTTGTCTGGAATGCTACGCAGAACTGGCGCAGAAGGCAGATCCGGAGATGCCGATGATCATTGAGCACCTGTGCTCCGATGAGGACTATGTGAACAGTGTGGCATATGTCCGGGAGAGACTGAAAGCATATCTCTGATTGTATTTTTTCGGGAGATAGAACTGAAAACGGAGGAAAAGAAGCACGTATGAAAATCATAATCATTGGTGCGGGGCAGGGGCTTGGCAAGGTGCTGAGTAAGATGCTGCGGGTGCGTGGACACGAGGTCGTCAGCGGATTCAGAAACATGAACTCTGATGACTGGACAAAAGAGGCGGGGATCTTAGGCCTGCCGATGGATGTGACAGATCAGGAACAGATGAAGGCGGCTGCAGGTATAGTAAAAGAGCAGATGGGTGAAGTGGATGCCGTGGTCGACGTAGCAGGTGTACTTTTAAATTCTGACCGCGAGCGGAATCTGATGGAGGAGCCTTTAGAGGATGTGCGGCAGCATCTGGAAGTAAATGCGATCGGTGTACTGGCGGCGTTCAGGGCATTTTATCCGGTTATGAAAAAAGGTGGAAAGTTTCTGGCAGTCACGTCAGAAGGTGGAAGCTTTACTTGTGCAGGCAGTCTGTTTCCTGCCTATGGCATTTCCAAAACAGCAGCAAATAAAATCATACAGACGTTGCGGTTTACGGTCGATAACGTGGAGATTCTGGCCGTCCATCCAGGCAGAATGAATACTGTGATGGGCAGGACAACCGCACAGATCGAGGCGGAGGAAGCTGCAGAGGGATTCTGCGGACTGCTGGAAGGAAGTATACCGGTAGACGGGGAAAAGGCGTGGTTTATTGATTATAAGGGCAATGAAATGCCACTGTGACGTATATTTTACAGAAAACATAGGAGGTAAAGGAAAATGGGAATTGGAACAAAGAAGGTCTGCCATATTTCTTTTGTAGTAAAGGATATTGATAAGACCGTAGAAAACTGGGCAGCATTTTTAGGCATTGACATGCCGAGAATCTGGAACATCCCGAAGCCAGAGGAAGCACCGGCACTTACGGATGGAAAGCTGGAAGACTATTCCGATTGTAGAATTTCGGTTATTGAGATGGATAATTTGGTACTGGAGTTCGTGCAGCCGGGCGAGCGTACCAGCCCGTGGAAGACCTGGATGGAAAAAAACGGAGAGGGCTTTCAGCATATGGCATTTGTCGTAGAAGACCGGGAAAAGGCAAAACAGCTCATTAGGAATGAATTTGGTGTAGATGGCTGGTACCATATCGGCTATTATCCGGGCGGAGCATATGCGTTCTATGACACGAAAGAAGCGCTTGCAACGGAAATCAATATTAAGGACAATCAGGACAACCGTGCGATCATCGCGGAGCTTTTGAAGAATTTGAAGTAGTAACTGATGTTCTGGCGGAGTGAATCAAGGGTTGGATATACACGTCGGAGCATGAAATAAATCAAATCATGTCATAAGAAAAGGAGATTAAAACAATGGCAGCACTTGATCCAAAGAGATTTTCACAGGTAGGTTTTATTGTAAAGGACATCGACGAGGCAAGAGAGAACTTTGCAAAGCTGTTTGGCTGTGAGGTTCCGCCTGCAAACCCATGTGGCTCACCGGCAGCAAAGACAGTATATAAGGGAGAACCGGCTCCGGATGCGAAGAGCAAGCTTGCATTTTTTAATCTGGTTCCGGGCGTACAGTTGGAGCTGATCGAGCCGAATGAGGAGATGTCCACATGGAGAGAATATCTGAATGAGAAAGGTGAGGGCATTCATCACATCGCAATCAACGTAGACAATACTGAGGAAGCAGTAAAAGCATGTGAGGCACTTGGTATGAAGGTTGTACAGAGAGGTTTTTATGATGACGAGAGTGGTCAGTACACTTATCTGGACGGCGGTAACATTTTTAAGTGTGTAATTGAGCTTCTGGAGAGCTTCAATAAATAGAACAGAAAGAAAGATACGAAAGGTTGCTTTATGAAGGCGAAGCAGAGCTGTTGCGCATAGATGAGAAATATTCTATGGAGCGGCAGCTCTTTTTATCGTTTTTGCAGCTGAGCCTTGATTGACGCAAGGGTTAAATACATATAAAGCAAATAAAATGTTTGCAGCTGAGTGGGTGCTATGTAAAACGGACATTCGCAATTCGCTTCGCTACTTGCTCATGAACGCAGTCGCTTCGCGTCCTGTCAGTGGGAGCTTTCAACTCCCACTGACATAAGCATCGCCCTTCCCCACCTGCAAAATACACGCACAGATTTCCTCTGCCATCTCCATTACCGTCGCCAGCCTTGCGGTCTGCAGGGAAAGGTAGGGCTGACGGCTGTTGGGTCCGGTAATGCCGGTGATGGAGATGTCACCGGCGGGGGCAAGGCGTTTATGGACACCGGCGCCGGGCTGAAGACCATGTGGGCGCAGGGTGAGACAGCCGATGCGGCTGTCGGGGCCAAGTGAGGCGTCGATGGCGATGACCGGACTGTTTGGATGCGTGCGACGGATTTCTGCAAGGAAGTCTGCAAGGTTCAGAGCGTGGACAGGCTGCGCTAAGGTGCCGTAAACAGGCAGCGGGCAATGGGCGCGCTGCAGCAGGGAACCGGTGAGTGGGCCGAGGCTGTCGCCGATCAGGCGGTCCGTGCCGATGCAGAGAATGACCGGAGGAAGTACAGTGGTATCAGATGGCTCGCCAAATGCGCGGGAGGTCAGCTTACGGAGTATGGAGCCGGAGGATTGAGGGCGGAAGCTGTCAAGCAGCTGGGAGAGACAGGCCTCCTGCAGGGGAAGAGCGGTGTCAGTGTCGGAAAGATGAAAATGTTGGGGCATAATAGTTCCTCCATTGTATAGCTGATATTGCATATAGGAAAACTACGTACACAAAAAGCAAAGGGTACAAGTCATGCTGATCTATTCTATCCAGATTTTTTCTCGCCTATGCAGTGGCAGCCAGTAGAAAAATTTTTCTGGATTTTGTCCATGAATTGCTAAATTCCGCATAGAGTGTATGGTAGAGTATAGGCAAGCCTAAAAAAGGAGTGAGTGGAGTATGGGAAAGGAGAAGGAAACGGCCCTGCCGAAAAACATACGTCAGATCGGAGAAATACGGGGAGCGGAAAAAATCTGCATCGAGGATTATGTGATGACCTGCATTCATAAGAAGGAACCGCAGGAAAAGGATGGCTATCTCGGAATTTTCTATGGAGAACAGCGGAAGGAGGAAGACGGGATATATCTGTTTCTCCGCGGGATTCTGGAAATTCCGGACGGTGAGGAGGAAGCGGTTAAAAAGGAGCTGGAGGAGCAGAAGGAAAAATATTTTCCGGACTGGGACGTTCAGGGCTGCTGTGTGATCGGCCAGTATCCGACCGAACGCATGAAGCTGGCGGAGAAGCTGAATCCCATGTCTATGCAGTTGATCTATCATCTGCAGGAACAGGAGGAAAATCTTTACTGGACGGTGGAGGGCTGCTATAAAAAGCTGCGCGGTTATTTTGTGTTTTATGAGCAGAATCGCAGGATGCAGCAGTATCTGGCAGACGAATTTAAGGAAGACAGGGTTGAAAAAGAGAGCATTCCGGATAAAGCGATCAAAAGCTTTCGCGAAAAAGTACGGATCAAAGGGGAGAAAAGAACGGGCAGCATGCTGAAGCTGGCAAGTTCTTTTTTTGTTGTTGCTGCGCTTGTGATCGGAGCAATTGCAGTGACACGCATGGATGATATCCGGAAAAATCAGGCTGGCAGTTACCAGATGAACACGGAAGAAAATGAGGCCGACCGGATCTATACAAATGCGGACAGCACGGCGGTCGTCCAGGGCGGTAACCGGACCGCATCGGATGGATTTGCGGCGAAGGAGGCAGCTGTTGGAACGGAATCAGAAGATGGATCAGCAGTTCCGGAAGATGCCGGAGGAAGTGCGGCTGTAGATGGAAACGAAGCTGGCACACCGCCTGTGTTAGCCGGAGGGGATGAGGGTACAGAAGCCTCGGCGCAGTCTGTATCAGCCGGGATGGATGAGGGTACAGGAGCCTCGGCGCAGCCTGTATCAGCCGGGATGGATGAGGGTACAGGAGCCTTGGCACAGCCTGCATCGTCCGGGACGGGGAACGCGCAGATAGACGGTGCTGCAGCGGATACAAATTTACTCGCAGGGGCTGCCGTAGCATCTGAACCAGGTCAGGCCGTCGCAGACGGAGGCACGGCAAATCCAGCTACAGCTGCTGCTTCAAATACTGGCGCTTCCGACTCGGCCACCACCGGGGAAGATGCCCGGTTAACGATGGCTGCGTCGGCAGCCGCACAGGGAATCCACGCTTCCTACACAATTCGGATGGGAGATACCCTTGCGGATATCTGTAATCAATATTATGGAAGTCTGGATAAGCTGGAACTGCTTTGCCAGGTAAATCATATTTCAGACGCAAATCTGATTATGCCGGGTCAGAGAATCGTCCTGCCGTAAAACGGACGACGATACACAGGCGGATTCCCGGAGCTCCTCTGTGGCAGGATGCCGCAGGGGAGCTTTTGTAGCGGTTGCGTTTCCCGCCGGATTCTGCTATAGTAATATCCAGTTCCGAAAGGAAACCCGAAAGAAAATCGAGGTAGGACATGAAGAAAAAAAATTGGAAGGATACCCTCGCATGGCTCAGCGAGAAGCTGAGCTTTTTAAAATTAGATATGGATGAGGACGAGGAGGAAGAGCTGGAGATTGAGGAGCGTGCGTTTGCACCGGGACGGGAGCTGCCGGAAGGTGATCCGAAGCAGCGGCTGGAGCGCAGCCGCCGTCAGACCAGACACTGGCGTATCTTTCTGGCATCGCTCATTGTGATCATAGCAGGCAGCTTTTTTCTGTACAATCAGCTGCATGTATTCCGGGATTATGTGATTACAGCTTCGAAGTCTGTTGAGGCAGTCTCCGGAACGAAGTACCTGTCTGTCGGGAAAAAGCTGTATCGCTACAATTCAGACGGAGTTTCCTGTATTTCCCGTACAGGAGATACGGAGTGGAGTGTGACCTACAGCATGCAGGCACCGATTGCGGATATCTGTGACGGTACAATGGTAATCGCGGAGCAGCAGGGGACACAGGTCTATATCGTCAACCGGGATGGGCTGCTCGGTAATTTTGAGACGCAGATTCCGATCCTGAAGGCGCGCGTTTCCAGGCAGGGCGTGGTAGCGCTTGTGCTGCAGGACGATACGGTGACCTGGGTGAATCTGTATCAGGCGGATGGGACGTCTGTGGCGACGGACAAGACGACAGTCGGTGAGAGTGGCTATCCGCTCGATGTCGCGCTTTCTCCGAACGGGCAAAAGATGGCAGTGTCCTATCTGAAGCTGGCGGAGGGCGTTATGACCGACGAGGTCGTATTTTACCATTTCGGTGCGGCCGGAAAGGACAAGACGGACAATATCGTCAGCCGCACGGAGTACACCGATGAAGTGATTCCGCAGATTTATTTTACGGATGACGCACATGCGGTGGCGGTCTCGGACAGCGGATATCATGTGTTTTCCGGGAGCAATGCGCCGGAAGAGAGCGCAAGCGTACAGTTTGAAAAAGAGATCATCAGCAGCTTCCATGATGCAGAGCGCATCGGATTTTTGTTCTTGAATGACGATGGTGATGAGCAGTACCGTATGGAGCTGTATAATTACAGTGGCCGGAAAAAGTCGTCTGCGAAGATCGATGCGAAGTTTGATGAGATCAAGATCGAGAACGGCCAGATCCTGATGTATAATGACAAGAGCTTTGATGTATTTTCAAAATCCGGGCATCAGCGTTTTTCATCTGCCTACGAAAAGGAAGTGGAAGGCTTTTTCTACTTTGGAGAATACCGAAAGTATCTGGTTATCTCAAAAGACAGCTTTGATAAGATCCGGATCGGGTAAGCACCGGTCAGAGAGGAGAGGGACATGATTAATCTGTTAGAGGCCGCGGTGGTGGCAGTGATGGTGCTGTTTGCGATCGCAGGCTTTCGTAAGGGCTTTGTAAAAAAATTTGCTGCGATGGTATCACTTGCGCTGTCGATCGTACTGGTATCCGCGCTGCTTCCGTATATTACACAGTATCTGAAGGAAAATACGCCGGTTTATACCTTTCTCGTAGAGCAGTGTACCGGAATTATGGAAAAACAGGTGTTGAACAGCCTTACCGGTTCGGGAAGCGGAGCCGGAACGAATTCCGGATCTGCCGCAGATGCCTATGCCAATATGGGGCGGGATGAGATCAGAGCGCTTCTGGAGCAGAACGGCTTTGACAGCACGATGCTGGACCAGCTCAGCGATGAACAGCTGGAAGTCTATAAAAATCAATACATACAGCAGTATTTGAATCAGTACCTGTCCGGATCGTCAGATGGCAGTCAGGACTCACAGGGAGGTACGAAGAGCCTGACCCGGATCGAGCAGACGGAGATCATCGAGAACCTTCCGCTGCCGGAGCAGCTGAAGGATATCCTGCTGGACTACAATAATGATGAGGGCTACAAAGGGCTGGGCGTTTCCAGCTTTCCTGATTATCTGATCAACTTTGTGGCGACGAGCATTCTGAATGTCGTGGCTTATCTGGTATCAATTGTCGTTGTGCAGCTTCTGCTTTGGGGAATTATTACCCTGCTGAATCTCATGGCGCATATTCCGGTGATCCGCGTCATCAACCGCTTTGCCGGGATGCTGCTCGGACTTGTGCAGGCCCTGTTACTTTTGTGGGTATTTTTCCTGATCCTTTCCCTGTGCTCCGCGACCTCAATCGGGACGCAACTTATCGGACTTGTCGAGCAGAGCACTTTCTTAAGCTGGATGTACGATTCGAATTTGTTTTTGCAGGTGGCGCTGCGTGCAGGCAGCATATTCATATAGTTCGTTTTGCACGGGAAAAATCCCTCTTGACAAATCTCACACCCGGTGCTACACTTTAACACAACAAAGGAACAAACCGATGAGAAAGAGTAGTAAGCATCAGTTGTGAAATCACAGAGAGCTGCAGGTGGTGGGATTGCAGTATGGAGCAGGTTGCTGAATGGACTTTTGAGGGTGGTCTGAAAGGAGCTTTCCAAAGTAGGATACACCGGGAACCGAACCCGTTATCAATCAGGAGTGTATGATAGTACATGCGAAAGTGGACGACGAGTCAAGATGAGTGGTACCGCGATAATAAGATTTTATTACCGTCTCAGATAAGAGATTATCTGTGGCGGTTTTTTTATACTATGAAGCGTGAACATAGTATAGAAGTCCTTTACCGGTGAAGATCCTTTGAAGAACAGATGGAGATCCCAGAAGGGATCAATCAAGACAGGAAAAGGAGAACAAAACTATGAAAAAGAATGTACTGACAAGCGTAACCGTATCACTGGCAGCAGCAGCAATGATTTCAGGCACCGCAATGGCGGCTGAGTACAAGGTAGGTATCATTCAGTTTGTGGATGATGCATCTCTGAATCAGATCGAGCAGAATATCGAAAAGGAGTTGACCGCAAAGTCTGAGGAAGGTGGAGATACCTATGTATTCGATGGATATGTTTACAATGGACAGGCAGATTCTACGACACTGAACCAGATCACGACACAGCTGCTTGATGACGGTGTGGATGTCATCGTTCCGATCGCGACACCGGCGGCGCAGATCGTACAGGCGGCGACGGAGGATAATCAGATTCCGGTTGTATTTTCCGCAGTATCTGACCCGGTAGGCGCAGGACTTGCAGAATCCATGGATGCGCCGGGGGCAAATATTACCGGTACGAGCGATGCATTAAATACAAATGCGATTCTGGATCTGATGTTTGTAGCAAATCCGGATATCAAGAAGGTGGGACTTCTTTACAGTCAGTCTGAGGATTCCTCCAAGAAGCCGATCGAGGATGCAAAGGCGTATCTGGATGAGAAGGGCATTGAATATGTAGAAAAGACCGGCACGAATAATACGGAGGTTACACAGGCTGCGGACGCATTGATTGCTGCAGGTGTGGATGCCGTATTTACACCGACCGACAATACCGTCATGACAGCAGAGCTCGCGATTTATGAGAAATTCATCGACGCAGGCATCCCGCACTACTGTGGCGCGGATTCCTTCGCGCTGAACGGCGCATTCTGCGGCTACGGTGTAGACTACGCAAAGCTTGGCGTAGAGACAGCGGATATGGTCATCGAAGTACTGCAGGGTGCAGATCCGGCGACCACCCCGATCAAGACCTTTGACAACGGAATTGCAACAGTCAACACCGAGACAGCAGAAGCACTTGGCATTGACTACAGCGGATTCGCAGAACTGTGCACCGGAGTCGTAGAGACGGTAACGGCCGAAGAATTTAAGTAAACAGTTTCGAGCAGCAGTCACATGGGAATGCAGTCTATAGCAAGCATGCTTGCGGAAGACTGGGTTGCCATGCGGGGATGGGCGGAACGCCCATCTTATAAAATCCCAGCCGCAGAAGCGCACTTGCTTCTGCGGCCCTATCTGTCTTTAAAAGGAGTTTGCTATGGGTTCATTATTATCGTTTTCTGTCATCGTGAGCGCCCTGGAGCTTGGCTTCATCTATGCGCTGGTGGCACTGGCTCTGTTTCTGAGCTATTCCATTTTGAATATTGCCGACCTGTCAACGGACGGCTGCTTTACGTTAGGGTGTGCAGTCGGTGCTCAGGTGGCGATCATGGGACATCCGATCCTGGCGCTGTTTGCAGCGATGGCAGCAGGCGTGTGCTCTGGTTACATTATGGCGTTTTTACAGACGAAGCTTGGTGTCGAATCAATCCTTGCGGGAATCATTGTTAATACAGGGCTGTATACTGTGAACCTGGCGGCGATGGGCTTTTCTTCGAATCTGTCTCTGTTTAAATGTGATACGATTTACAGCCTGACCAAAGGAGTGCTTGGCACGACCTGGTACAAGCTGATCGTGTCGGCGTTGATTGTAGTAGTCGTTTGCATCCTGCTGAAATGGTTCCTTGGCACACGGCTTGGCCTTTCCATTCGGGCAACCGGAGATAATGAGGACATGATCCGTGCATCGAGTATCAATCCGGGTTTTACAATTACGGTCGGCCTTTGCATTTCCGGTGCAATGACGGCACTCTCCGGTTGTCTGATCGGACAGTATCAGAAGTCATGTGACATCAATCTCGGCACCGGTATGGTGACGATTGCGCTGGCCAGCCTTGTCATCGGCGAGACGCTGATCGGAAAAAGGACGGTATATCATCGTATGGGAGGAGCCGTATTCGGAAGCTGCCTGTACCGGTTTGCGATTGCGATCGCACTGCGGCTGCATATTCCGGCAGAGTGCCTGAAGCTGGTCTCCGCGATTATCGTAGCGATTGCCATCGCGTCTCCTTACATAAAGAGACAGATTGCGTTCCAGAAAAAGAAGCGTGCAGCGATCGCAGCAGAGAAGGGAGGCAGAGCCTGA
The DNA here is from genome assembly GCA_029006155.1 of Lachnospiraceae bacterium. Classification (GTDB taxonomy): domain Bacteria; phylum Bacillota; class Clostridia; order Lachnospirales; family Lachnospiraceae; genus Choladousia. The sequence goes on along the minus strand of JAQXGF010000116.1, from coordinate 3,617 downwards.
TGCTGAGACTGAAGAATATCCGGAAGGTATTTAATGAAGGAACGGTGAATGAAAAGGTCGCGCTGGACGGTGTCACCCTCACAGTAGAGGACGGGGAGTTCGCAACGATCGTTGGAAGCAACGGAGCCGGCAAATCTACGTTATTTAACTGTATCGGCGGAAGCTTTTTTGCAGATGAGGGGAGCATTTATCTGGATGACCGCAACATTACCTATGTGCCGGAGCACAAGCGCGCAGTTGAGATCGGGCGGCTCTTTCAGGATCCGATGAAGGGGACTGCGCCGCATATGACGATTGAGGAAAATCTGTCACTTGCTTATCTGCGTGCCGGACAGAAAAAGTCCATATTTTCAAGGCCAAGCAATGCCGACCGGGAAATGTTCCGCGAACGGCTCTCCCTTTTGCATATGGGGCTGGAGGATCGCATGAAGCAGCCGGTAGGACTCCTGTCCGGAGGACAGAGGCAGGCGCTGACGCTTCTGATGGCGACACTTGTCCCGCCCAAGATCCTGCTGCTCGATGAGCACACAGCTGCACTTGACCCGGCAACAGCGGATAAGGTTCTTGAGCTGACAAAGAAAATCGTGCAGGAAAACAACCTTGCATGCCTGATGATTACTCACAATATGCATTCCGCACTGGAGCTCGGCAACCGCACCTTAATGATGGATTCCGGCCGGATCGTACTGGATATCAAGGGTGAGGAGCGGGATGGACTGACGGTGGACGGACTGCTGGAGAAGTTCAGCGTCGGTGTCGGAAAAGAGCTGGACAACGACCGGATTCTGTTTTCGAAGGTGGAATAAATAAGAGAGAAGAAACGCATTCAGATCGAACTTCTCGCGGCAAGCTCCCGGACTGTAGTGACTGGCTTTAGGGCATCTGTCCCGGCTTTCAGAAACTGTGCGTGCTCCTTGCGATTGCGCGTGATGTATTCCAGCGTCACATAGTCCGGATCAATGCGGCTGACCAGCTCACGGACACCGGGAGCGGCAAAAGGACGGTGCTGGTCTACCTGAAAAATATGAAGGAAGGTCTGGGTGGCCAGCTCGGTCGGATCTGTTTTCGGGATGAGCGGATGCTTCCGGTAATCCTTCATATAGTGGCCGCTTAAGGACTGATTTAAATGGATGCCGCGGATCATCGGAAGCAGCGCTTCATGTTCATCAAGCATCTGATGCAGATATGCGAGGGCATCTGCAGGGGTCTCAAGCTCGTAATTACTGTTCATAAAATGACCGGTATCGAGCATGAGCCCTTTTTTTGCATAATGAACCTGTGCAAGCAGCCGTTCGGTGATTCTGGCATCGAGCATATTCAAACCAGGCCACCAGAGATTTTCCATCAGAAACCAGAACGGATAGTCGTGCCCGTCGAGCAGTTCATTGATAAAGGCAGCTGCGGCATCCACGACCTCTGCGTCCGTATGCTTCATTTCATAAACGAGAGACTCTGCAAAGCCGACCTGTGTCACGTGGAAGACAACGTATTCCGCGTTTATGAGGCGGGCATATTCCAGATCTTTTCGGTAATGTTCGATCAGCATGTCCTTATCCAGATCCATCCAGTCTGTGATGCAGCGCAGATGGACGCCGACAATCATATCCTTTTCAACCAGATGCGCCGGATCCTCGCCAAGCGGCATCAGCTCCAGTCCGGAAAGCCCAAAGGACTGGTAAAAACGGCGCAGGTCTGTAGAATCCGTGTAACGTCCGAGATCATCAGCTTCAAGAGAAAAATTCATGGTGATTTTCATAATGAAATCCTTTCATTTATAATAGATAACAGGTACGGCGATGGTAATTATATACACACTTTTTCGGAAAAATGCAAGTCTGAAATATTTCCTCCGAGGGAGAAAACGCCACCTTCTTTTATTGCCCTCCCTCAAAAACCATGCTATGATAACAGGGGCAAGAGGTCATGCATTTTATAATCGGAACTGAAAAACGGGGGGATTGGATGAAAAAGTACATTATGGCGCTGGATGCCGGGACGACGAGTAACCGCTGCATCCTTTTTAACGCGCAGGGTGAGATCTGCAGTATGTCCCAGCGGGAATTCAAGCAGATATTCCCGAAGCCGGGCTGGGTCGAGCACGATGCGGATGAGATATGGGCCTGTCAGCTGGGCGTGGCGGTGGAGGCGATGAGCAAGATCGGTGCAGAAGCTTCAGATATCGCAGCGATCGGCATCACGAATCAGCGTGAGACCGCGATCGTATGGGATAAAAATACAGGCGAGCCGGTCTATCATGCGATCGTCTGGCAGTGCCGCCGGACGTCGGAATATTGTGATTCTTTAAAAGAAAAGGGGCTGACCGAGACATTTCGGAAAAAGACCGGATTGATCATTGATGCTTATTTTTCCGGGACAAAAGTAAAATGGATTCTGGATCATGTACCGGGAGCCAGAGCGCGCGCCGAGCGGGGCGAGCTGCTGTTCGGGACGGTCGAGACGTGGTTGATCTGGAAGCTGACCAAAGGCGCCGTGCACGTGACGGATTATTCGAATGCGGCACGGACGATGCTGTTTAATATCAATACGTTAGAGTGGGATGACGAGATTTTGCAGGAGCTGGATATTCCACGCTCCATGCTGCCAAAGGTGATGCCGTCGAGCTATGTGTACGGGATGGCGGACTCTTCGTTCCTGGGCGGCCCGATCCCGATTGCGGGTGCGGCAGGAGACCAGCAGTCCGCACTGTTCGGACAGCTCTGTTTTGCGCCGGGTGAGGCGAAAAATACATACGGCACGGGTTGCTTCCTTCTGATGAACACCGGAGAACGGCCGATCTTTTCTGAAAATGGGCTTGTGACGACGATCGCATGGGGGATCGACGGGACAGTGACCTATGCCCTGGAAGGTTCTGTGTTTGTCGCGGGCGCTGCGATTCAGTGGCTGCGCGACGAGATGCGATTGATCGATTCGGCGGAGGACTCAGAATATATGGCGAAAAAAGTGCCGGATACAAATGGGTGCTATGTCGTGCCAGCGTTTACCGGACTGGGTGCGCCGCACTGGGATCAGTATGCGCGCGGGACGATCGTCGGGATCACGCGTGGTGTAAATAAGTACCACATCATCCGGGCGACGCTGGAGTCGCTGGCATATCAGGTACAGGATGTGCTCACGGCGATGAAAGCGGATTCCGGGATCGAGCTGTCCGCTCTGAAAGTAGATGGCGGCGCGAGTGCAAACAATTTCCTCATGCAGACGCAGGCGGATATGATCACGGTACCGGTCGAGCGGCCGAAATGCGTGGAGACGACCGCGATGGGGGCGGCGTATCTGGCCGGTCTGGCAGTCGGGTACTGGGACAGCATGGATGAAATTCGCAAAACGCGGGCAGTCGACCGGGTCTTTATGCCGATGCTCGCAGAAGAGATGCGCCAGAAAAAGCTGCGCGGATGGGAACGCGCGGTGAAGTATGCGTATGGATGGGCGCGCGAGGAATAATAAACAGAGAAAGGAATTGTATTATATATGGAAGGAACAGGAAATAAAAATTACGACGTCATCATTGTAGGAGCAGGCCCTGGTGGTATTTTCAGCGCGTATGAGCTCATGAAAAAGAGCCCGGAGCTGAAGATTGCCGTGTTCGAGTCCGGTTATCC